>JBATMK010000205.1:0-40365 GCA_049289815.1 Flavobacteriales bacterium | reverse complement strand
GGTCGACCCAGTGGGTCGACCCGACTACGGGTGCAACGAACGATGTCGGCGGTAGACCACGCGGACCTGTTCCGGGTTCGTTGGGGGCGATCATCGCGGCGTTCAAATCCGAAACGACCAAACGCATCAACCGGCTGAATGGGATCACCGCGCAACGCCTGTGGCAACCGGGCTATTACGAACGCGCCATCCGCCGCCAAGGCGGCGAATACGGACGCATCGCACAATACATTGCGGAGAATCCGGCGAACTGGCGATGAACCGACTTGCGAACACCGTGATGTACGTGCTGGTGTTGGCCCTGCCCAGCGTTGGGTAGACCATCGACCTCGGCGACGGTATCAAACTCAGTGGAGAGGTGGTTGCATTCGATTCCACTGCGTACACGATCACACGCTGCAAGGTGCTGGATCGGCAACATGACCCGATATGCCTTGTGGATGGCCAACCCTATTTCGGGTCCGACCTCGACAACCGTATGCCTCGTAACCACTTCAGATCGCTGACGATTGAAATAGCCGGAAAGCGGACAGTTCTGGATGTCTCTGGCATGTTCAATGTTAGTTGGGACCTGTCCATCCATGGTGGTCAATTCGAGATCAAGCCTTGTGAAGGTGGACACCTGCTTACCGGTGGATTCTCCGAAGGTGCGGGTGTCTTCACTGCCACTTGGAAAATCTTGGCTGGCGGAGCTATCCGGACAGAACTGAAACCAGCGGAACACTGACTGAGGGTACTGCGAACTCTGCGTTTCGCGTTAGGGACAGCAGCGGAAAGCCCGGAGCCGCCTCGGCGAGGACTTGCAGCGAATGGCCCGACGGCGAGTCCTCGAGCCGGAACGCCCAAACGACCGCACCATGATTTTACATTCGCTGTCATGCGTGCGATATGGGCCACCAATTTCCTTTTCATACTCTCGCTATCGGCCCATGCCCAAGCCGATAGCACCGTCTTCGACGACCTGCTGTTCGATGCGCTGCAAGGGAACATGGCGCCGGTTGTGCGCGCGTTGGATACGTTGGAGGACGCGCGACTGAAGAAGGACCAGGTGCGGATGAAGCACGTGCTGCTGCACCGCTTCCGAAAACAGGATGAGCGTTACGACTACAAGACAAGCGATAGTTCGGTGAAGGAGCTGATGGACATTTATCATGCCTACTGGCGCAATGCATTGCTGGATACAGGGGCTTTGAAAACGCAGGACATCCTGCTCGGTGCCAAGGTGAGCGAGCATTTGTTGCGGCACGTTTCACCGATCGACACCCTCTCAGCGGAGTACCTCGCGGAGCATTGGACCGAGTTGCTGGAAACGCACCTGAAAGAACACGGCTACTACGGTGCCGTGGGCAAGACCGGCCAGTTCTACGACCTTTTGCTGCACGCCGTTGAAACCGAGATGCGCTACCCGGTGACCACACCCGAGGACACGTTGCAGGTGAAGGTGGTCTTCATGGACAGCGTGATCTCCAATGGTTGGGAAGGCTACGCCACCTGCGACACCTACTTCCCCGGAGGCTGGGCCACGAGCGACGCGCTCTACTGCGCGCGCAGCAGCTACGACCTGAAGAGCGAGAATTTCACGGTGAGCTACCTGAAGCACGAGGGCAAGCACTTCGCCGACTACAAGCGCTTCCCGCAATTGGAAAGCGCCGACCTGGAGTACCGCGCCAAACTGGTGGAACTTGGTGCAGCGAAGACCACGATGTACGGGCTGATCGAGTTCTTCCTGCGGAACGGCGCCTACGATCCGGACAACGGACATGCCTACGCCAACTTCTGCATGATCCGCGACTTGTCGCGCAGCCTCTTCAAGAAAGAGCGTGAAGAGGATATGGCTGCCTGGAAGGCATTGCCGTTGGAGAAGATCCAAGGGACCAGCACAGCCCTACTGCTGAAGAACACCAAGGACCTGGAAGGTGCGGGTGCGAGCACTGTGAAGAAATTAATCAAGTAGACCACGGACACCATATCCCGATGGCCCAGAAACTGAACAAGTCGTGGCACCTGAAGCATCCCATGCCCCCAAAGGCCACCTTCGATCAACGGGTGAAATGGCACCTGGCCCATGCGAAGCACTGCGCTTGCCGACCGATCCCTGAGAAACTCGTCGAGCGGATGCGTGAGCATGGAATGACCGTTCCGAAAACAGACCAGTGACCCTGCGACCAGCCCACCTCCCACCGTCAACGTTCTTCACCGCGCGGCCACGGCCCACGGCCGAACAACCGTTGGTGGTATTGATGAGCGCCTGCTTGGGTGGCGTTGGTTGTGGAGTTGACGGCGGCACCAATGGCGATCACACTCCGTTGCGCTCGTGGTTGTACCGTCCGGAAGTGCGCGTGGTGAAGTTCTGTCCGGAGGATTTTTCGTTCGGGACGCCGCGGATGACGCCGGATATCCACGGGGGCAACGGCTTCGATGTGCTCGACGGCAAAGCGACCGTGCGCGCCGAGGACGGCACGGACTGGACCGAGGGTCTTGTGCGCGCCGCCTACGCCATGCGCGACCTTGCGGTGAAGGAGAAAGTGGATCTCGCGATCCTCATGGACATCAGCGCGGCGTGCGGGAATTCCGTGGTGTACCTGGGTTCACGCTTCGCACCGAACAAGGTTTACCAGAAGGGACCGGGCGTGGCTGGTGCGGCGTTGATGCGCGCAGGGATCCAGGTGATCTCGCAACGGGATGATCGCTCGTTGCGGCTGTTGCGGGATATGTTAGATGGAACGCGAACAACAAATGGCGCCGAACTTGACCATTGGGAGAAGGAATGGTATCAGGGCTATTTCGCCGAGTGAAGGCCGCACGCCATCGCGACGTGGATCACCGCTCGATCTCCTTGATCGCTTTCAGCGTACGGACGCCGCCACCGGTGATCACACGCAACAGGTGGGCGCCGGCCTTCAACTGCGATAGATCCTGCTGTTCGATGTGCGCACCGGAATAGATCACGCGGCCGGTCGCATCGAGCAGTTCGAAGTGTTCGTCGCCGCGTAGGTTGCGCAAGGCGAGACGATCGGTGAACGGGTTGCACACGAGCGTTGGAGCACTTTCGATCACCGGTTCATCCATAGAGCTTGCGCCGTTCCAGGTGATGATGCAGATGCCGCCACCCCCCACACCCACCGGCGAGCCGATGCCGTTGCCACCGCCACCCCCGCCGCCGAACGCAATACCATTGCCTACCGGATCGCTTACGGTGCAGTTGGCATCCGTGAAGCCCGCGCCCTTGCCACCATCGCCCCCTGGAGCACCACCCCCGATGCCAGCGCTGCCACCGGGTGTAAGACAGTTGCTACCGTTCCATGCGATGGTGTTACCGCCAGGCCCACCGTTGCCGGTAGCGCCCGCTGCACCGCCACCCCCGCCGCCGAAGTAGGTGTAGTAGCCGCCACCTCCGTTCCCGCCAGTATGGTTCACATCTCCGCCCATGGCCGTGCCACCTGCGCCACCACCGCCGATATTGGGATTGCCCACGGTAGTGCCGTTCAACCCGGCGTTCGCAAGAACACCCATACCGCCCACGATCGTGGCCAACTCACTCCCACCGGCACCCACCACGATCGAATACGTGGTGCCCGGGGTTACCGCGCTGGTGCGAAGCACGTAGCCACCACCTCCGCCGCCACCACCGCCATTGGTTCCGCCATTGCCTCCGGCGCCCACCGCTTCAACTGTGATCGTATCCACACCGGCCGGCACAACGAAGGTGCCCGATGAGGTGAAGACGGCTTGCGCGAATGGCGCGCTGCAGAGGAATACTGAAAGCCCGGAAGCGAAGAGACATTTCATTGCCGTGATGGTATTGACTTGGCGGTGATATCGGAGGTTGATACTACACAACTTCCGCGGCACACGGACAGCCTTGTTGCAAAGCTGGGCAGCGCATTCCTACCTTGACCTGTCCGGTCCAAGATGCTGAAGAGGAATATCGGACCGGCAACGAAAACCCGCAGGCGCGTCTTGCGATCACCAATGTCCCCCATGCTGCCCCGCACATCCGTTCTGTTGGCCTGCTCTTGCAGCGCACTTTCATTGTTGGCCATCAACCCGCCGGCACTGTTGTCGCCTTGCGGAGGCCTGCAATTCGACCCGGCCCTTCCCATCAATTTGCTCTGGAACTCGTCCCCCGGTGCCAGCAACTACCAGGTGCAGGTATCGATGGACCCGTTGTTCTCCTTCACCGCCGTTGACCAGACCACCACGATGACCTCGGCGAACGCGTTCGGCCTGTTCTACGACGCGCATTACTACTGGCGCGCGCGTGCCAGCGATGGCATCACATGGAGCGTGTGGAGCGGCAATTGCGACTTCTACACGATGCCGATGCCAGCCCCACCGGCGCCCGTGCTTCAAGCCCCCGCGAACGGCGCGGTGAATCTGGCCACCACCGTGGGCCTGCAATGGAGCATGATCCCAGCGACCGCGATCGAGATCAACGTTGCAACAACGCCGACGTTCGTTTCGCCCACCGTGATCAACACCGGCGGACAGAACCACACGCTCACCGGCCTGCTCACCGGCCAGACCTACTACTGGCGTGTGCGCGGCTCCAACATCGGCGGTACGGGGCCATGGAGTTCAACGGGCACCTTCACCACAGCATCCGCGGCGACCACCATCAACCTGCGGGTGTATTTGGAGGGACCATGGAACACCGGAACCTTGATGATGAACGATGATCTGCGCGCCGCAGGACTTGTGCCAACTGCCGAACCATACACCGCTCTGGGCTTCACGGGCATTGCAAACACCGGCGCAACGATCGGTGCCGGGTTGTCAGGGGTCACCGGGCCGGATGCGTTGGTGGATTGGGTGCTGATGGAAGTGAGGCATGCCACGACAAGCACCGTTCTATCTCGATGGGCCATGCTGCTGCAACGCGATGGTGATCTGATGATGCCCAACGGTACGGTGCCCAGCGTCACCTTCCCCATGGGCCAGGTGCGCTTCGCCGTTCGGCACCGCAACCACTTGGGAGCCATATGCAGCACAGTGTTCAACGTGAATGGCACGACAGTGCCTGTGGATCTCACGCTCAGCGGAACGCCCATGTTCGGCACCGACCCGACGGCCACGGTTTCGGGTTCACGTGCATTGTGGGCAGGGGACGTCAGCGGCGATGGCCAGGTGAAATACACCGGAACCACCAATGATCGTGATCCGATCCTGGTAGCCGTAGGCGGCAGCGTGCCCACGAATACCGCCACCGGCTATGCAGCTACCGATGTGAACATGGACAGCGTGATCAAATACACGGGGCCTCTCAACGATCGCGACATCATCCTCACGGTGGTGGGTGGTACCATGCCCACCGCGGTGCGCACGGCGCAGTTGCCGTAGACGACGGAAGCGCGAGCGAACCTGCGTGATCATCGCGTGAGCGACATGCTGTTGACTTCCACGGTGCCACCTTTGCATATGCGTTCAACGATCCCTTCGCTGTTGTGCTTGATCATGGCCACCACTGGTTGTGGCCAGCACAACGGCCAGCCTGCGGTAACAGCTGACAACACCATGCACCCGACCACCAACCCCTACTACTCGCGCACCGACACGAATAAGTTGAGCGTGCCCGATGCCGAATGGAAAAAGCTGCTGCCCGAGGAGGTGTATCACATCGCCCGAGAGAAAGGGACCGAACGCGCATTCACCGGCAAATACAACGACTTCGAAGGCCTGGGCATGTACTACTGCGCGGTTTGCGGGAACGCCTTGTTCCGTTCCGATTCAAAATTCGGCAGCACCTGCGGCTGGCCCAGTTTCTTCGAAGCGCTGCGGCCAACGAGCGTTGCCTACGTGCGCGACGCCACCTATGGCATGGAACGGACAGAAGTGCTGTGCAACCGCTGTGGCAGTCACTTGGGCCATGTGTTCGATGATGGTCCACCGCCGACCGGCAAACGCTTCTGCATGAATTCGCCCGTGCTGGAATTCGAGCCGGACCAGGGGAAGTGAACCATGATGACGATCCGCGAAGCACGGCCTGCGGACATCCCGGCAATGCATGCGATCCGGTTACGCGTTCGCGAGAACAGGTTGAGCGATCCCTCCGTGGTGAAGGAGCAGGACTATCACGACTTCATGGCGCGGGATACGGGCAACTGGATCGGTGAGGTGGATGGTGCGATCGCGGGCTTCGCCATGGTGGATGTGGAGAAGCGGAACCTCTGGGCGTTGTTCGTTGCACCGGAGCATGAATTCAATGGTCTTGGCCGTGCCTTGCACGAAGCGATGCTCACATGGTACTTCGGTCGAGCGGATACCCTACGCTTGAGCACTGACCCCGCCACGCGGGCCTTCACCTTCTACCACCAGGCCGGCTACAGCAACATGGGACCAACGGCCAATGGCCGGGAAGTGATCCTGGAACTTCGACGAAAGTCCTGAGCATGGAAGTGGTGAAGGCGCCGCGGCCCATGTTCCAGCCAGGGGTGGCGCTGCGCAGGGCAGAAACCTAAGTTCGCGTCGCGTTCCACCCGAACCAGCCCGGAACGCACGACCGAACATGGCGATCAACGGACGCGGTATCAAGGAGGATCCCTGGGTTTTGAAGACGGCTCCCGGCACCTCTGAATACACCATGTACAAGGACCCCACTGCCATTCCACCCCAGTTGGTATGTCAGGTGGGCGGCACGAAGCTGGCGTACCACATGAGGGCGATCGAGGATCTGCACAACATGCTGAAGCGCCACGGCGACTGGATGGATCTGGGCGGCGCAGACGAACAAAAACCAGCCAAGCCGAACACGGTTGAGGCCTGGGGCCGCAGCGACCAGAATCCCATGAAAGGATGGTACGGCCTGAAAGCCGGCCTGCGCGGAAGGTTCGGCGTGTACCTGCCACCGTTGCTGGAAGCAATGGGTCTGGCGGAACTGACGCACGAGCCGAAGAACAACCGGATGCGTGCGATCAACGTGTGAGGCGCCGGGACCCTCTTTCGGTTGTTGATGAAGGGATCATAGGGGGCTGAACGTTCTCTTTTCGGGTGCGGCCATCAACGGCGCAACTTCGCGCCCCATATGACCACCCCAACCACTACAAAGCGCACCATGACCTGGGCGAAAGCCTTCAGGGAATACATCTGGCCGCGCCGCAAGACTTTGTTCGTCGGACTGTTGTTGATCGCGGTCAGCAGGGCTTCGGGGCTGGTACTGCCATGGCAGAGCCAGGTGCTGCTGGACGATGTGATCCCCAACAAGGACACGGACAGGTTGTGGATGCTGCTGTTGTTCGTGGTCGGGGCCATCGCTGTGCAAAGCGTTACCTCGTTCATCCTCACCAAGTTGCTGAGCGTGGAAGCGCAATTGCTCATCAGCAAGTTGCGCGCGCAGGTGCAACGCAAGATCCTGTCGCTGCCGATCAGCTATTTCGACAGCACCAAGAGCGGTGCATTGGTGAGCCGCATCATGAGCGATGTGGAAGGCGTGCGCAACCTCGTGGGTACGGGCCTGGTGCAGTTGGTCGGTGGCACCATCACATCGGTGGCGTCGTTGGTGCTCATGATCCGGATCAGCCCATGGATGACCTTGAGCACATTGGTGCCCGTGAGTGTTTTCGCCTTCATCGCTCTGAAAGCCTTCGGCAGGATCAGGCCCATTTTCCGGGACCGCGGCAAGATCAACGCCGAGGTGACCGGCCGCTTGACGGAATCGCTCAATGGCGTGCGCGTGATCAAGGGCTTCAATGCCGAGGAACAGGAGAACAGGAATTTCGAGGCCGGTGTGGACCGCCTTTTCCAGAACGTGAAGAAGAGCCTCACCTCCACGGCCATCATCACCAGCGCATCCACCCTGCTGCTCGGGTTGGCCAGCGCCGGCATCATGGGCATGGGCGGTTGGCAGATCATCGGCGGCGAACTGACCCCCGGCGAGTTCATCTCCTTCACCCTGTTGTTGGGCTTCATGATCGCGCCCATCGTGCAGATGAGCAACATCGGCAGCCAGCTCACCGAAGCTTTCGCTGGACTGGATCGCACCGAAGAGATCCTGAACATGCAGCCGGAAGATGTTGCCGAAGAACGTCCTGTTCGCCTGTCCTCGATCCGCGGTGATATCCGGTTCAACAACGTCTCGTTCGCCTACGAAGGGGACAAGGAAGTGGTACGCGACATCAGTTTCGACGCGCCGCGTGGAAGTGTAACGGCCTTGGTCGGCACCAGCGGAAGCGGGAAGAGCACCATAGCCGGATTGGCGGCCACCTTCCTCACGCCGCGTTCGGGCACCATCACCATTGATGGCCAGGACCTGAGCAAGGTGGGCTTGGGCAGCTACCGGCAATACCTCGGCGTAGTGCTGCAGGATGACTTCCTTTTTGAAGGCACCATCCGCGAGAACATTCTCTTCCCGCGCCCGAACGCGTCGGAAGAGCAGGTGCTCAAAGCGGTGAAGGCCGCATACGTTGATGAGTTCACGGATCGTTTCGAACTGGGATTGGACACGGTGATCGGTGAACGTGGTGTGAAATTGAGCGGCGGACAACGCCAGCGGGTGGCGATCGCGCGCGCCATGCTTGCCGATCCGCGCATCCTCATTCTCGATGAAGCCACCAGCAACCTGGACACGGAGAGCGAATCTTTGATCCAAAAGAGCCTCAACGACCTGGTGAAGGACCGCACGACGTTCGTGATCGCTCACCGCTTGAGCACCATCCGCCAGGCAACGCAGATCCTGGTGATAGAGCAGGGCCGCATAGCGGAGCAGGGCACGCATGCCGAATTGATCGCGGCCCAAGGACGCTACTTCGAACTGTACACCTACCAAGCACGGATCTGATCAGCAGCATGCGAACGACAACGCATCTGCTGGCTGGCATTGTTCTGCTCTTCCCCCATTGGGCGATCGCTCAGCCGCTTGTTGAAGTGGAGCAGTTCGGAAGTGATCCCGGCAACCTGCGCATGTTCGTTCATGTGCCGTCGTCTCTGCCGGATACCTCCATTGCCCACCCTTTGGTGGTGGTGCTCCATGGTTGCAGCCAAAGCGCAGCGGGCTTCGCCGAACAGAGCGGGTGGAATGAACTGGCGGACCGCGTCGGCTTTTATGTGATCTATCCTCAACAGCGCACGGGCAACAACGCATCGCACTGCTTCAATTGGTTCCAGGAGAAGGATATCACAAGAGGAAGTGGTGAAGTGGAAAGCATCCACAACATGGTGAAGCATGCCGAACGGAAGTGGGCCATCGACACCTCACGCATCCATGTGATGGGTGTCTCGGCCGGTGCAGCCATGGCCGTTGCCATGGGTGCGTGCTACCCGGAAACCTTCAGTGCGGTAGCCAGCTTCGCGGGAGGACCCTACAAGTGCGCTCTTGGACCGGGTGAAGCTTGGCGCGCGATGCGCAACCCCACAGAGCGCGGTGCAGCTGAATGGGGCGATCTGGTGAGGTCCGCTGATAACCAAGGTCAGCCAGTGAAATTCCCGCGGATGGTGATCCTGCACGGCCTGCAGGACAAAACCGTGGATCCCAGCAATGCATTGGCCTTGGTGGATCAATGGTGCGCTGTTCATGGGATGGACAACGCGGCAGATAGCGTTTCGCCGAGTTTTCTCGGCCACGCCAACGTGGAGCGACAGGCCTTCATGGACGCGACCGGCAACTCATCTGTGGTTCTCTACCGGTTCAGTGATCTTGGGCATGCACTTCCGGTGGATCCCGGCCTTGGTCCAACCCAAGGTGGGCATACTGGTGTCTTTGCGGTGGATAAGAACGTCCACGCCACCTACCTCATTGCCGGCGAGTTCGGGCTGGTGGATTGAGAACAAAGAAGCCGGTACACCCGCTCATCGGCGTGCGCACCGGCTCCCGAGCACTTCCCCCTACGCAGCAGCCTTGCGGCCCATACCCAATACCCACCCGGCGATCCCACCAACTACTCCGTAGAAAACAGTGGTGATCAATACATCCACGATGACGATCATTTTGCTCGAGTACCAGTTCGTCATAGAGTACATGAACATGTCGAAATTGATGGCGATCAAACAGCCGATCACCGCTGCCGGGAACAGACCGCCCATGGCATTGGTAACACCCATGCGGCTCAGCGACCAAGCGACCAAGGCGCCTGCGGCAAGGTTGGAGATGATCATACCCATCATATTCATGTTCTCCATCTTCTTCATCACGCCTTGAGCTTCAGCCGTTGTATTGGCTTGGAAGTAGCTATCGAGCAGTACGCCGTATACCAACCAACCGAGGAGGAAGAAGGCCACGCCAGCGGCCAAGGCAGCAAGGAGGACTTTCGTGTTCATGTGCAAGGGGTTTGGTTACATGTTCCGCCAAACTAACCGGGTAGATACAGCAGTGCCGGTGGGCCGATGACCGGTTATGAACCGGCCCCGGTGCAGGGCCATCCAAGCGGAGCAGGTGGACGTATATGGGCTGTGAGCAGCAACAAATGCACTAGGGCCCTCTGGGCATTCACGGTCGTTTTCCTCTTGCATGGCCGTGTACAAGGGCAACCGGTATCCCTGTATCCCGAGGTACACAGCTTCACATTCGCCTATACCAACGATTTCTTCCGGGCTACGGATCGATATTTCACCCAGGGTGTCCGGTTGGAATTGGTAACGCCGATCGTGGAGCGACTGCCCGCGAGGTGGTTGCTCCCGGCCCTAGGGAACGGCATTGAGGAGGGGCATTCCCTGTTCCTGGAGCAGAACTGCTACACACCGCGGAGCATCCGCCGCGACACCGTCGTTGGGGATGATCGCCCATTCGCAGCCGCTATGTTCCTGGGACAGAGGCGGACAAGCGTGGATACAGAGCACGGCCGTGCTTTGAGCAGCGCGATACTCATTGGGGTGCTGGGGCCGTGTGCCCTATGCGCGGAAGAGCAGCGCGCCATCCACGCAGCACTTGACAATATCGCTCCCCTCGGGTGGGAGTTCCAAGTCGCCGGGGACATCCTCGTGAATGTCGACATGGATGTTCAACAGCGATTGTTCCGAAACAGCTTTCTGGAACTCAGCGCGGCGGGCATCATTCGCGCCGGAACGTTCCATGACCGCCTTGGTGCAAGTGGCCTGCTGGAGGTGGGGCGGTTCCGGTCGCGTTTCGGAACGGAACAGCACAGGTATTTCGAATGGAGCGTGTTCGCCTCTGGCCGGTCAGAGGTTGTCGGGTACGACGCCACGTTGCAAGGCGGGGTGTTCAACCACACTAGTGTGCATACTCTTCCCCACCAAGAGGTGGAGCACTTCGTCGGACGCGGCGAACTGGGCTTGCGTGCACGCGTGGGCAATTTCCTCCTGTCCTTCGCCCATGTCTATACCACACGCGACTTCCGCAACGGCATGCCACACGCTTGGGGCGACGCACGGATCAGCGTGAGATGGTGAGTTACGGCACCGCGACCGGTCCTGGCCCACATGCACATCTGGCCGATGGGCCTGAAGGAACGTCATCCATGTTAACGCCCTTTAACGTAGGTAATGGCACGGCACGGTATTCCGTAGCGTCTTACGTATCGAAACACAACAAGTCATGCCACGCAAGAAGAAGTTGATCCTCACCCAACAGGTGAAAGAAGGCCTGAAGGCCATCAAGGTGCAGTTGGACGCACGCACGACCGTTTACCTGGCCAGCCTGAAGGCGCTAGAGTTCTGGAAGCAGCGGTACCCGAACGCCAAGGTGCTGAACTAGCACCACGCCAGGGCTGCTCGAAGCCAAAACAACGGGCCCGTTCTTCGGGGTGTAGCAGCACCCAGGGGAACGGGCCTTCGTATTTCCTTTGGGGCAGAACAGCAACCCGCCATGCCCTCCGTGGACATCATCAGCAAGATCGACATCCAAACCCTGGACAATGCCATCAACACCGCCAAGCGCGAAGTGGAAACGCGCTATGACCTGCGTGGCAGCAACAGCAGCATCGAACTGGACAAGAAGGCGCTCTCCATCAAATTGAGCACCGAGGACAACATGAAGCTGGACTCGATCGAGAAGATCGTACTGGAACGCGCCACCAAGCAGCATATCGACCTGAAGGCCTTCGACCTGAGCAAGGAGCCGCAGCCCAGCGGGAAGTCGGTGATCAAGATGATCACCATACAACAGGGCATTGAGCGGGAGAAGGCCAAGAAGATCGTGAAGGCGATCAAGGACAGCGGCCTGAAGGTGCAACCCCAGATCATGGACGACATGATCCGCGTAACGGGCAAGAAGATCGACGACCTGCAAGCGGTGATGACACTTTGCCGGTCCGGCAACTTCGAGGTGCCGTTACAATTCGACAACATGAAGAGTTAAGCCCTTGCCCATGCCTGACCGGGGCGAGCGGCGACCCGCTCCATGACCTCATTGGCCCATGCGCTCCACATCCTCTTTGTCCAGTTCATCCCAGTCTCCCACGCCCCAAACGGTTTCGTAACGTTCAAATGTCATGTCGGCCCAATGGATCAATGTGAGGTGGTATTGTCTTGTCTGGAAGAGGTTGAGCGACACCCCCAGATAAACCACCAGCACCGCTGCAATGGTGGTCCACTTGCGGGCGAACAAGCGTTCAGCGACTGCGGCTATGGGCAAAGCCAACAATGCCAGGGCGGGCACCAAGGGGCGGCAGCCGAACCCGCCGCCATACCACCACTGCCACCAGCAGAACACCACATATACCAAGGGCACCAAGCAGGACAGCGATGCGATCCCGATCGCTTTCAACTGCTCATTGCGCACCATCAACCACAACCCTGTCATGCCCATCAAGGCCAAGGGGGAATACACGAACCAACCTTTGCGGAAACTGAACAGTCCATCGATCACATGCGGTTCGCCTAAATGGATGGCCTCTCCACCATAGGAGTAGAACAAGTAGCTCCCAGTGGTGTATTTCCAGTAGGCCAATTGCGGGATCGCGAAGACGATCGCAGCGACGATGCCTAAGATCACGTGCTTCGGGTTGTTGACCACATGGTCCCATTTTGTCCGTGCCACCGCACCCGGCCACAGATCCCAACAGAAGGGCACGAGTGCGATCAACCCGTCAACCGGACGAACCACGATGATCCAGCCGATAGCCGCACCGACAACTGCGGCTGCGCCGATGCTCGGTCGTCGATGCCAACGGTCCGTGGCCACAATGACAACAGCGAAAAGAAAGAACTGGTAACCGTG
Source organism: Flavobacteriales bacterium (assembly GCA_049289815.1). Lineage (GTDB taxonomy): Bacteria > Bacteroidota > Bacteroidia > Flavobacteriales_F > PHOS-HE28 > PHOS-HE28. Next base: position 27,260 of record JBATMK010000205.1, on the reverse strand, counting down.
GCACATGCCGGCTTCCACGGTGCTGTAACACCAAAGGTTCGTGCCGAAGGACAATGCACACAGTGCCATGGCGGTGCAGGGATCACCGCAGTAGAGCAGCATGAAACGGCGTAGTACCAACAGTCCAAGAAAAACGAAGAGAATGGTGCTGACCGGCACAGCGAGCTGATATGGAAGGGAGTACCCATTGGCTTCCCAGATCGACCAGCGCGACGAAGCGTATGCATGGGCGATCAGAAATCCGGGTAGTTCAAAAAGCGCAGTGCCGTACGTACACTTAATAACGTTGCGACCGGTGACCGCTGATACGGATATGCCGTACATGTATGCTTCGCCATCGGGGCGCAATTTCCGGTCGATCCGGCCTACGTAAGCCAGATCCCCCACATCGCCATATATGAATGTTGCGGGCAGGTAGTGATAGTAGGTTTCCCTATCCCAACGCCATATGCCGTTGTTCCGCCAGAATCCATAGTAGTCCACTTCCTGCAGCGCTTGCAATGCGAAAGCAGCACACACGATCAGGCTGAGTATGCCTTTGGGTATGCGGCGGTGGATAGTACCCAGGTTCGACGTCAACTTCAACATGCCTAGCGAAGATGGTTGTGCTGGTAGCTTTGGGCAACGAACGATACACTGCGGTCCCAATGTCGGCACGACTCATCGAAGGCATCCTTCGCGGCTCGCCCTTCCATATGGTCGGCGATGGGTTCCGTGTGCGCAACTACTTCCCCAACGGCAACAACCTACGCCAGCGCATCAGTCCGTTCTTCCTTTTGGACTACAACCCGCCGACGGAATTGCCGCCGACGGAGAAGCTGCGCGGTGTGGGAGTGCATCCGCACCGCGGTTTCGAAACGGTTACACTGGCTTTCGCCGGTACAGTGGCCCACCACGACAGCGCCGGCAACAGCGGCGTGATCGGTCCCGGCGATGTGCAATGGATGACCGCAGGCAGCGGTGTGCTCCACAAGGAATACCAGGAAGCAGCCTTCGCAAAGCGCGGCGGAACCTTCCACATGTTGCAGCTGTGGGTGAACCTGCCTGCAGCGCACAAGATGGACAAGCCATCATACCAGGGCATCACGCGGGATCGCATGGCGCGCGTGCCGATCAAGAACGGCGAGGTGGTGGTGGTGGCCGGTGAATACCAAGGAGCCAAGGGGCCGGCGCTAACACACACACCGATGACGATGCTGGTGGTGAATTTGGAAGCCGGCGGCGTTTTCGAGACAAGTCTGCCCCCGCATTGGAACACCGGTGTGCTGAACATGAAGGGGCTGCTCCACCTGGTCGGTGGCGAAAAGGCGCAGCCGGAGGACTTCATCCTTTACGCCAACGACCATGGCGAGGACATAAGGATCACGAGCGAGCAGGAGGCAGCGTTCGTGGTCCTGAGCGGCGAGCCGATCAATGAGCCCATTGCCCATTACGGTCCGTTCCTCATGAACACACCGGCTGAACTGCAACAGGCCATGGAAGACTTCAACGCGGGTAAATTCGGCACCCTCGCTGATTGAGACAGTGCGGGTCCGGGCAACGTTCCGGCGAGTGCGCATGTCCATGATCACAGCACTGCCCACCATGAAACAACTTCTCGTCCTCTCCGGCCTGCTCCTGTCCATCGCAGCCAGCGGCCAGACCTACTTCTACATCGACGATATCAGCGTTGACCCGGCCGCCCCCACCACAGCGGACAACATCAGCATCGACTTGACGGGTAACTTGTCCAGCACAGGTGCTTTTGTGGCATCCACAGGCGCAAGCGTGACCGGGAACGTGATCACGCTCACGGTGAACAGCGCCGACCCAGGCGGCCTCGCCGTATTGGTTCCGCATACCGAGAACATGCCGATCGGGCAGTTGCCCGCAGGCGTTTACACCATTGTCATAACCGGGACCGCAACGGGCGATTTTGCGCCACAACCGCAACACTCCTTCACGGTGATCGGCGGTGGTAACCTGCCAGCGTGTGATAGTCTTGTGATCTACAGCATCCTTTACGGGGCGTTCAACGACTCGACCATTGAAGTGGTGGTCAGCAACCCGAGCTCGGTCCTCTTCGACTATCCGGGCTTCATCCTCTTCGACGGCAACGGCGACACTTTGGCGATCGAAACGGTGGACTACTTCGGGATCGGCACCGGACCGCAGGTGCACACGTTGGTCATCCATCCTGATGCGACATTCCCAGCGGGTGTTTTCACAGGTACATTGGAACTGTGGACCAGCTTCACCACGGACTTGGCATGCAACTTCCCCGTCACCTTGGACCTGTGCCCACCTGGGCCGTGCCAGAACGTCGTCGTATCCATCGGCAACATGGGCGGCGCATTGGTCGTGTCGGGTTTCACCTGGACCATCACCGACTCGCTTGGAACTACCGTGGGAACGGGCGTGCTCCAGTTGGGCAATTCGCAGTCTGATACGGCGAACATCTGCCTGCCACCAGGGAACTACACCCTTACCATGGTGCAACCGAACATCACCGGCGGGCAATTGTTCTATGGCGTAGGCGACGCTCTGGGTGCGGTGATCCAGGAACCCTTCATTCAAGGTGGCGCCACGAACGAACTCCCCTTCCCCTTCTACCCCTTGTGTATTGATGCAGGCACATCGATCGCCCCATTGGGGAACGATCCCGGGATGCTCATCGTCTTGGACAACGGATCGTTGAACGTGACCGCGAAGACCGATCTCGGCCTGTTGCGATTGCACGATGCGCAAGGGCGGATCGTGCTGGAGCAACGGGTCGCAGGCAATAGTGCCCGGATCGACGTCCAGCACTTGGCCAGTGGATGCTACCTGCTGGTGCAGCCGCAGGGGAACGCGAACAGCGTACGCTTCGTGAAGCCCTGATCGTGAAGGAGGGGCCCGGGATCGAAGGGCGCGGCGGGGAGGGTGCGGCGTTGCAACGTGTGTTCGGGCTGGATCTGGTGCGGGCCATCGCCATTTGCACAGTCATCCACCATCACGGCTATTTCTACTTCGACCATTTGGTGGAACGGCAGATCTGGCATTTGCCTGTGCTGATCGATGGGGTCTCACTGTTCTTCGTCCTCAGTGGTTTCCTTATCGGGCGCATCCTCTTCAGAGCCATGGCCGAAGGCCGGTTGCGGACCATGAACCATTTGTTGCGGTTCTGGGAACGCCGGTGGTGGCGGACATTGCCCTCCTACTTCCTGATGCTTGCAATACTTGTGACCGTGTGGCTTATCGCCGGAAGGGAACTTCCGGATACACTGTGGCAGTATGTGTTCTTCGTGCAGAACCTGGCCTGGCCTCAACCTCTTTTCTTCGCCGAGGCGTGGAGCCTGAGCGTTGAGGAGTGGTTCTACCTGTTGTTGCCCTTGACCTTGATCCTTGTTGCCCGATCGCCGGATCGCCGGAGGGTATTCCTCGTGTGGTCGGTGATCGCGCTGTTCCTTGTGGGGCCGTTCGTACTGCGGCACATCCGTTTCCAGGCCGGGATCGGTCTCGAACAGATCGAATACAACTACCGCATGATCGTGCTCTACCGTTTCGACGCACTGATGGTGGGTGTAGCCGGTGCCTGGCTTGCCGTGCATGCGCAAGGCCTTTGGTCGAAATACGCGAAGGCGATGTTGGTCGGCGGACTTGTGCTTTTGACGGGGATCAAGACCAACATGCTTGTATGGGGTCATTCCATGTGGTTCGAAACCGTGGCCTTGCAGACCCTTACCTCCATCGCGGCATTGCTCTGTTTGCCGTTCCTGTCAGCATGGCAACCGGACCGGCCTAACACCTTGATGCGTTGCATCACGTGGATCGCCACCGTTTCGTACAGCATGTATCTGGTGAACAGGGCCCTCGTGCAACAAACAGCGATGGCGTTGTTGCCGGGTTGGATGAACGGGCAGCCACAGGAAACCTGGCGCGCATCGCTGATCCCCTTGCTCGTGTACTGGATACTTACCCTCGTCTTCACCACCCTGCTTTACCATGGGTTCGAAAAACGCATGACGGTGGTGCGTGACAAGCCGTGGTGGCGGAAGCCGGACCTGTGAGGCAGGAAAAGCGGAAGCGCGCCTTACGGGGCGCGCTTCCGGTGTTTTCCTGGTACTGGCTTACGGGCCGGTGCGGGGCTTTTTCTGCACTCAGGCGTCAGTGCCCCCCAGGTGGTTCTTGAAGTCGAGGCCTTACGGGGCCTCGTGTCCGTTGCAACGCAGCATCCCGAAAAGATGTTTCGGTCCGGCCGGAATATTCCTGTGCATCTTGAGGCCATGTACCGCTTGCCGGCTTCGGCCTGCTTCCTCGTGTTCGCAGTGCCGGCGATGGCCCAGCCATACCTCGACGTGGCCAGCAGCAGCTTCACCTACAGCCCGCAACGGCTCCAACGCTGGGAGGTGGCCCTTTCCTTGCCGATCCCTGTGGGCAAGGCCAACGACAAACTCATCCTGAGCCCCTATTGGGAGGAATGGAAGGTGACGGTCCCCGAGCTCGGGCAGCCTGCGTTCGCCGAACGATCGGATCGCCTTACGGGCTGGACCCTTCCCGCCACTTGGTTGCATGAATTGAAGAACGACCACTGGAAGATACTGGTCACGGGCATCCTCCGCCACCACCATGTCGGCCCGCTGGGGCATGGCGACTTCCAATATGGTGGTGCACTGATCAGCACCTATGGACGCAAACCGTCACTGACGTGGAAGGTCGGGTTCTATGCGAACGGCGATGCCTTCGGGCTGTTCTGGTTGCCGCTCTTGGGGCTGGATTGGCGCATCGATCCAAAACACAATGTGTGGGGGCTTCTTCCCGGCACCCTGCACTATGAGCACAAAGCCTTCAAGCACTTTCATTGGGGCGTTGCGTTCAAGGCGTTCACCAACAGCTACGGACTCCACAACGGTGACTTCCGCAGGGTGGATGAGAACCAAGTGGGCGTGTTCGGTGATGTATACCTGTTCGCGCAGAACGTGGTGATGCGGTTCGAAGCCGGGCATAGCGCCTTGAGCCAATACCAAGGCGGTGACCTCGATCCCCGCTACGCCGCTTTGGGCGAGGGGAAGTATGTGGACCACCATGTAGTCGACGGACCTTATGTGAAACTACTGGTAGCCTTCCGCGTGCGCTTGGATGCCGAACAGAAAGAGCGCACAGACCTTGGCACTCCGTGATCACTCTTTGAAACGCACCATCACGGTGTTGCCCTTCTCTTCACGCCGTGTCTCCAATTTATCAGGGAGCGCCCCGATGAGCGACGACAGCGATGCATGCCCGAAGCTGCGTGGATCGAAGCCCGGGTCCAGCCGCCGCAAGGCCTGGCCAATGCGGCTCAAGGAGGCTGTTTCCTCTTCGCCCTTGGCGATACCGAACGCCTTGCGCAGTTTGTCCATCAGATCTTTGTTCGCGGACAGCGCAGCACCGCCTGGCTTACTTGAGCGACGATCGCGTTTCGCTGCGGGACCACCGGAACCAGAGTTATTGGCCGTGCCTGTATCCTGTATCTCGAGGTTCTCAACATAGATGAAGCGTTCGCACGCCTTGACGAAAGCCTCCGGTGTTTTCTGCTCACCCACCCCCATCACGAACAAGCCTGATTCGCGCAGCCGCGTGGCCAACCGTGTGTAGTCGCTATCGCTGCTCACCAGCGCGAAACCATCCACAAGATCCCCGTGGAGGATATCCATGGCGTCGATGATCAGCGTGCTGTCCGTGCTGTTCTTCCCCTTGGTGTATGCGAACTGCTGCACGGGTTGTATCGCATTCGCGTTGAGCCTCTCCTTCCAGCTGTTCATTCCAGGGCTGGTCCAATCGCCATAGATCCGGCGGATGGTGATGGTGCCCTGCTTGCTGACCTCTTCAATGATGGCGGCCAAGCGCTTGGGCTGGGCGTTGTCCCCATCGATCAACAGTGCGATGGTCACTTCGTTGTTCTTCTTCATGTGTTTCAGACCGACGTCGCCGGTTGCGATGTTGTAAAGTTGTAGCGCACCGCATTTGTCGGGCGCCAGGACCGCTCCTCGAAGGTGATGCGGCCATCAGTAGCGAAGAGGACCACCGTACTACAGCGCGTACCGTAGTCCTCCGTGGTGATGAACGCCGAACTCAGCGCACGCTCACGGGGAAGGCCGATACCGGTATCGGGGAGCAGGTTGTCCGGTGCGATGGTACGATCACTGAGCATGGTGAACAGGGCTTCAGGATCGGGCTCATCGGTTCCGATCACCGACGCGAAGGCAGCACGCGCGCGTTGCACCTTCGGCCATGGCGTGTCCAGCAGGTGATTGCTCAAGCCGTGAACGCCGGGCTCCACCAGTGACCATGTGCGGTCGATGTTGTTGTGATAATGGAGGTCATGTACCGTGCCGAACAACAGGTTGAACCCATCGTACCGCTCCGATCCACTGTGATCAAAGGAGCCCTTCAGTGCCTGCAACACGAGCATGCCACGTGATGGTGGATCAGAGGGTCGTGGCCGGCGTAGATCGCGATAGTTGGTGACAGCGGCGAACCGCCCTTGACGGGTAACGCCCAACCAGGTGCCGCCGGCCACCTCGTCACGGCCTGCAAGGATGTCGGGGTCTTCGGTCCAGAAGGATGCCTGTGCGGTGGGACGCGCAAGGAATTCGTCGCGATTGGCCGCAACGATGAGGGGAAAGCGTGGATGGGAACGATAAGCGAAAAGGATCAAGCACATGGGTGGGCGGCCCGCAAGCTACCCGACGCAGGGCGGACAGGCGTCTTCAGAAAACGTTCTCCCCTTTGAGGAAGAGCACGAAGACGAACGTCATGAGGAAATGATGGAAGAGCAACAGGACTGCTGCCAGTGTGAGGAATTGGCGGCTTTGGCCACGGAGCTCCGGGAACAGCTTCTTGTTGTTCACCGCGATGATGGGAAGGGGTACGGTGGCCAAAAGGAAAGTGACGGCCAAAGCCTTGAACACGAAGGCATTGTCCAGGATCCCCAGGAAAAGGTGAGCATAATAGAAGATCAAACCCAGGAAGGACAACAGGCCCAAGCGGAGAAAGAGGCGTGCTTCAGCTACCATTTTGGTTCGGTGTTCCATGTAAATGACGCACGTTGCAACGAATGGTGGTCTCCGATGGTTACGGATGTTTTCAACAGGGACGTGGGCACTCGGGGGCAACCCATCAACGGAAAGCACGTCGCGCAGCGCTTAGCAAGGCGGCCGAGGCCAGGACCGTCCCACCGAGGAAGGCGCTCCATGAGAAGGCGGCCTCCAATCCGGTGTCCTTGAGCATGTATGCCGGCCCGTTGCTGAGCATGTCGCCTCCGTGTTTGGTCAGGTGTACGATATGATCCCCCATGAAGGACCACAACACAGTTACAGCACCCATGCACAACAGCACCCGTTCATACCACACAACACTGAAGCTGCCTTGTTTGTGCGCGCCGAAGAGAATGGTCACGGCCAACGCAATGAAACCCAGTGAAACGACGCACGGGGCGATCACCGGCCCCACCCACGGAACCGGAACCAGGAACAGGATATCCATTGCAAGTATCGATCCCGGCCATCCCAACAACACCTTCAACCAGACGTAGTAGAAAATGTCCCACACGCCGAACGCAAAAAGAAACCATGCGAAACGCTCCGCGCTGCTGCGCGCCAATAACATGGCGGGTGCAACGAGCATGATCATGGTGGCCAACTCCCGCCCGACTTCCGTGATCACGATCGATCGGTCCATCACCGGCATGGGGAAGGTGAACCCTTCGGGGAAGAACAGGGCGCGCAGGTACACCACCACGGCACTTTCCAGATAGGCCATGGCGATGGCGAACACGGCCAGCCACCCAAGTCGTTTCAGCAGTGTTCCGCTCATGGCATCCGCAAACCGATGTCCGCAAGGAGCGCGCGATGATCAGAACCGCGCAGCGCGGGGGTGCTGACGTTCCCGATGGTGAGCGCTGATGAACCAAAGACGTGATCGATGGGGATCATGGCCGATCCGAGGATGCTCGGGAACGTAGGCTGCTCATACTCTGGCGCCACGCACAATCCGGCACGCTCGCGCAGGTCCAACAAGGCATCATCCCAACTCACCGCGTTCAGATCCCCGATGATCAGCTGGGCCCCGTGCAGGCCATCCGATCGTTCGGCAAGGATGCTGAACTGCTTGTTGCGCTTGACGAATGCACTATAAGGGAATGGTGATCGCGCATGCACCGCCACCACGGTCATCCGATCCGTTCCGATCCTGATACCGGCTTGCACGGCCGGTGCACCCAAAAGATCCACGACCTCGATGCTCTCAACCGGCAGGCGGGAAAAAAAGGCGATGCCATAGCAGTCGTTCCGAGGAACGATGCAGCGATAGGGAAACCCGGATGTGAGTCCCCGGTCCAATGCCGCAGCCCAATCGGCGTCGACTTCCTGGAAGGAGAGCACATCCGCACCGCTGGCCCGCGCCGCCTCGATGACCGCAGCCTTGTTGTCATTCGGTTGGAGCACATTGAACTGGCCGATCCGCATCAGGTGCTTGCTGGCTGTGCGATCCACGGTCGATGATGTGGGCCATGGGACCTGGGCTGCGATCAGCAGCGTTCCAACGCCCGTGATCAATGCTGGCCATACCGACCGACGGAACATGAAGAGCAAGGCCAACACCGCGTAGGCCACCGCCCATTGGCGCATGAAGGATCGCGCCAACATGAGCAGGAAACTGTCCGGACCCAGCACAAGAACAGTAGGCACCGTGATCAACAGCACGACAACGGTGGTGCGTAGGAGCGCCCGGTCCATCAACAACTTTCTCATCACGTGTTTTCAGCTTGTTCCAGTTTCCGGATATCACGAAGGACCAACCAGAGGGGCAGCGCACCCACCACCCCGAACGACGCATCGACACAACGCCAGAAGAACGGGATGTGGCGCACGGGCGCCCATGCAAATGCGAACAACACCACCAATGCACAACAGAGCAAGGCCCACTCGATCACCCATTTGTTGCGGACCGGATCACGCAGCGGGCCGATGAACGCCAGGCCGATCACCACGTGCGCGAAAGCCAGCCAATCGGTGCCATAGAACAGGAACGGATATGCGGTACCCACCTCGGTGATGGCACCGCCCACATAGTTGGCCCAACGCGGTAGGTCCCCTTCGAAACCGCTCAGGGAGCTGGCCAGCACACGCGTCCCCCATTGGAGCGGTACGGCGGTAAGACCGCTGATGATGAGCATGACCATGAAAAAGATGATCCACCTCCGGATGCGTTTCCGTTCCGTCCCCATGATCAGTGATCGCTACCGGATGCCATGTACAACAGCTCGTTGTAGGTTCGTTGTTCGGCCCACGTCCAGCTTTGCCAACCCGCCATCTCCCATCGTTGCAGAAAGGCGCGGCTCTTCCGATCCAGGCCTTCCTTGAACACTTCTGGATCCTGGGTCTCGGTCCAGCGCACGGCGTTTGCGCTATGCTTTACCATCTGCCGCGACACGTCCTGTTGGTGGGCATACAGCAAGGGAAGCACCTTGTCGCTCAGCGCGAGATAGTTGTCGGTGTCGATCTCGCCAGGGTTCGGATGGTCGAGATTGTACTCCACGATGATCCTGTCCCAATTGAAACAGGTGAGCATGGCGAGGACCGCGAACGCAGTCCATCCGTTCACGCGCAGCAGATAGAACGTGCTGCGCTTCGTGTGGATCTTCCATGCCAACGTTGCCAGACCGATGAGCACGAGCAACAGGAAAACGATCACACCGATGCGCTTGTAGGCCAATCCATGGAAGCCGATGTAGTGAGCATTGCGCAGGAATACGCTGATGCCCAACACCACGTTCTGCGCCACCCACAGCAACGCGAGCCGCTTGAGCCATAGCGTGCGTGGATGGAAGTTGAGGTTGCGCCTGAACAACCGGAGCAGGATGCCCATGCTCAAGAGGATGCTGAGGATGAGCAGCCATGTGCCTTCGTGCACGAACTGTTTCAAGCTGAAGCCCTCAGGCACCGTGAAGCCGAACCACACCCAATTGATGTCGATGATGTTCACCATGAGCAGCAATGCGTTCACTGCTACCAACAGCACCAATCCCATGCGCCGTTCGCGCTCCAAGGCGTTCAGCGACAATGGCGTCTTCCAATGCGGCCGCCGGATGCGGATGCGGACCAGTGCATCGGAGAGTTTCGCCTCCGCCCCTGCCACAAAACCCGGTGCCAGCCTGAAAAGCAGCCCACCGGTGAGGTAGGCCATGGCCAACAGGAACAACGTATGCGCGGTGAAGACCCCATTGAAGAAGCGCTCGAGCAGATCGGCGAACCGGCCCATGAAACCGGCGGTCAACTCCTCGAACTTCGGATTCGCTACGCGATATATGTGGTAATAAACGAAGAGCACGAGCACCGGCAACAGCGACAATTTGATCCAGCGGAAGCCGCGGCGCGATGCACCTTTCTCCGGTACAGCCGCACCGATGCCCTCGAAAAAAGACATCGGCACGCTGGCGAAATTGTAAAGCACCTGGCCCATCGCGCTCAGCACACTCCGCAATGCCGGTTCGAGCAGGAAGGCGCTGAAGAGGACCAGGAAAACGATGGTAGCGAGAATGGAAATGATCGAAGCATGCACGATCACCATCGTGGCAGAGAGCAGCATTGCGAAGAGCACAGCCTTGGCACGCGACGTCATGGCCATGGGTGCAGCACGCGCAATGAGCAGCGCTGCAAGGCTCATAGCACCCAGCACGATGTTCAGTCCGGGAAAGGTGTTCCAGAACAGCACATCGCAGAAGAGCACGCAGGAACAGAGCAGCAGGAAGTTGCGCCATACGATCGGTACGGTGCCCGCGCGAAGGATCAGTGTGGTCATGGTCTCAGGTCTTTTTTAAGGAGTTGTTCAAGGGCGTCGAGATGGGCTTGGAACGCGCGCTTGCCGGCCGTAGTACCCTTGTAGCTGGTGTTGGGCTTCTTCCCTACAAAACGCTTCCGGACTTCCACATAGGCAAGTTTCTCCAAGGCCGCCAGATGGCTGGCGAGGTTGCCGTCAGTGACGTCGAGCAGCTCGCGCAAACGTGCGTGGTCCACCCATGCATTCACCGCAAGCACAGCCATGATCCCGATTCGCACGCGGCTCTCGAAGGCCTTATCGAGATCGGCGATCATCGGCGTTCGTGGCGCAGGTACATGTATGTGCCATAGCCGATGTGGAGCACGCCGAAACCCAGCGCCCAGCACAGCAACCCATGGCCGGGAAAGAACATGGCGAAAAGCCCGATGGCCAGCTGGCTCGATCCCAACCAGCGGACTTCATCGAGGGTGAACTTCGATGCGTTGATCAGCGCCAGACCATAAAAGATCAGGGTGGCGGGTGCCACCAATGCCGGCAACCCATGGCCGAGCAGCGCCAGGCTGAACACGCCACCCGCAAAAAGCGGGACGGCCATATGGGAAAACAGACGTTTGGTAACAGGGTCCCAGAGCGCATGGCCCTTGCGCCGCGCATTGCGCCGTGTGAACCACCATGCTGCAACGATCGCGATCAGCGCAGCCGTTATACCCAAGAAGATCAAGGTGGCCGCGCGGCCCCACAACAGTTGGCCGGGGTCCAAGGGATCCAACAGCGGCTCGTACTGACGTTCGCGACTTGCCCCGAGCGTGCCCAGCCACCAGTGCGCTGCGAAAGCCGCGATCAGGGCCACCACCCCTGCTGCGATGCCGCTGAGGCCGCTGAGCGAGAGGAAGCGTTGGCTCCGGTCCATGATCCGGCGGATCCGGGCCAGTTCTTCCAAGGGGGTTCCTTCTTCGTGTGGTGGGCGCTGGTCTGTCATGTGTTCCAGAGTACTTTGCACTACAAAGTTAAACAGCGAAGTTCATTGCGCAAGTGCAAAAGAGAAAGATCAGCGAACGATCAACCAGGCGAGCAGCGCGCCCGCGATCACCGTGGCGAACCGCGCACGATCGATACGGTGCTCCTTGCTGCTTTCGAAAATGATGGTGGTGGTGATGTGCAGGAACATGCCCAGCGCCACACCCAGCGCGGCCATCAGTAAACCATCGTGCTGCTCGCCGATCACATGGCCAAAGGCAATACCGAGCGGTGCGGCGGCGGCGAAGAGGATCAAATAGCTCCATGCCCGGAAGGACGAAGCCCGTGCTACTTGTAGAACCAACGCCAACGCAACCGCCACTGGAAGATGGTGCAGCATCACCCCTGCCGCGAAGGGCAGATCGGAGGCGATGACGGGATCGGCGAAGGGAATGCCTTCAACGAACGCATGCGTGCACAAACTGAGCAGCACCGCCAAGGGTAACCGGCTTCCGGCTTCTAAATGCATGTGGCCATGCTCCAATCCACGGCTCCAGAATTCCATGATCACCTGCAGCAGGAAACCGACCAAGAGCCAGATCCCCACGCCCTCCCCTGCCCTGAGAAAAAGCTCTGGCAGCATATGCAACAATGCCACCGCCAAGAGAAAAGACCCACTGAACGACAACGCCAGCCGAAGGAACAGCCCCTGCGGTTTTGCCCAATGCACGATCCCGCCCGCCACCAATGGCACCGCGAAAAGACCCACCGCGACCAATACCATCACGCAGCCCAACGTTTGACCCATAACACGAAGCGCTCTGAGCGTTCAACGTCATATGGGTTTCCTTCGAAGTCACCGAACCGGCCAGCCACGCGGAATCCGCATTGCTCGGCCATCGAAACGATCTCCTCAGGTGTCAACGCCATCACGCGCTCCATGTACTGATGCTTGATGCCACGATCGCTCACGCGTATGCTCTTCTCCACCATTCCTTCGTGCACACGACGTGTCATGGTGAACCGCACTTCCCCGACAGCACGTTCCTCCTTGGCCACCAGCCCGGCAATGACTTTCGGTGTGTTCATGAAATCGATGAGCAATGATCCGCCTGGTTTCAACGCGGTGTGCACCGCACGCAGCACCAGCAGATCATCGCTGCGCTTCTCGAAGTAACCGAAACTGGTGAACAGGTTCACCACGAGATCGAAAGCGCCTTCCGCAAAAGGCGCGCGCATGTCGTGCACGTGGAGATCGGCGCCGGGTGCTGCCCGGCGCGCGGCTGTGATGGCGTCGGCATTGACATCGAAACCCGTAACGCGCATGCCGCGCTCGGTGAACCACCGCACATGGCGGCCCCGGCCGCAAGCCATGTCCAACACATGATCGCCGGGTTTCAGACCGGTCAAGGCCAGAGCACCGTCCACTTGCGCCTTCGCTTCCTGCTCATCGCGATTGCCGTACAACAAAGCATAGTACGGCGTGCCGAACCACTCTTTGAACCAAGCCTTCTCCATGAGCGATGACGAATGTACGTGGCCGGCCGCGGCAACATCCGTCGATGCGGCCCGTGAACTGGATCCCAGAAGAAGCAAGGCCAACTACCCCCAAGACCTGCTTCGATCAACCGCATCTGCTGGCGTCCTTACGCGGTTCCCGGGTTGACAAATACGTGAATAACTCCGGTGCTCAACTTCCATCCCCGCCGATCACCCCCGGATAGCTTTGACGACAAACCGGGGTAGGGAATGCTGGACCGTGTGTATGACCTTTACGATCGGCTCGAGAAGGGGCGGGTCATGCTCTCTTTCAAAGGCAACCTCACCACGGACCTCATTACAGCCTTGCTGGGTGTTGTGGAACGCAAAATGGAAGTGATCGAAACCGACGCGAAGACCCGCAAACGGGTGTTCAACGTGGTGATGGAATGCCTCCAGAACCTGTATCACCACAACAGTTCCGTGGGCAAGGCGACAGCTGGCCAGGGAACGGACGATGTGCGTCATGGCGTGGTCATGATCGTGCAGACCCAAAAAGGCCATAGCGTGCTGACGGGCAACCTTATGCGCGGCATCGAGGTGGATTCGCTGAAACAGCGGCTGGACAGGATCAACGCACTGGACGCCGATCAACTGCGCGGGCTGTACAAGGAAACATTGAACGATGGACAGTTCGGCGCCGCTGGTGGTGGCGGATTGGGCATCATCGACATAGCGCGCAAGAGCGGCCAGAAGCTTGAGTACGGCTTCGTCCCCAATACGGAAGGCAACGCCTTCTTCAGTTTGAACGTGAACGTGAACACCTGAAAGCAACCATGGCATCCATCAAGATCGAAGGCTCCACCAAATCGCCCACCGTCAACTTCGACGATGCAACCGGCATTCTGGAGATCCGTGGAAGATCGATCCCGGAGAACAGCATCGAATTCTACAAGCCGCTGATCGACTGGATCGATCGGTACTCGCGCGCCGCCCAACCCAAGACGAGCATGCGGGTCCAGTTGGAGTATTTCAATACGAGCAGCAGCAAGTGCATCCTGGACGTGTTCAAGAAGCTCGAACAGGTGCGTTCCGCGGGCAACGAGGTCACCGTTCTATGGCACTACGAAGCCGATGACGAGGACATGCTGGAGGCTGGCGAAGACTATCAGGCCATCATCAACATCCCCTTCAAGATGATCCAGATCGAGGAGGTGGATGACCGGAGTTGAAAAGTACTGAACCGTGACGTTCCGAAAGCACAGGAACGGAAGGCCCCGTTCCAGGGGCCTTCTTTATTTTGCCGCACGCGGTTCGCCACTGAACCGCTTGAGCAGGCGCGGGAACAGGTCGAACTGCAGTGCTGCGAAGAAGAAAACGGTCATGCCCCACAGCACCAGGATATTGGCCCACAACGTGTCGATGCGTGCACCGAAGAGAAGTTTCGTTGGCGCGTAGAAGTGCGCGTCGAACAAACCACCGCGTGCCGGATCCAGATATACCGGATCGCTCTTCTGGACCAAGCTGCCGTCGTATTCCACGATCACGTTCACATCGTTCTTGTTGGTGAGGACATCGGCGAGGTTCTCGTTCCGATGCCCATCGATCAGGGCGAAGTAGGCGGCCCGGTCCGCAGGGGTCGCCGTCAATTGGGCAATGCGATCTTCCTTCAGGTGCTCGGCATTCTGGTACGTGCTGCGGTAGTGCAGCGTGAGTGTCTGGAGCGCCTCGTCCAGTTCATCGAGCACGGCATTGTTGACCGCGCCCGGCGTGAGCTTTTGTAGGGATGCGAAGGTGAAACCTTGAAGGACCTCCTGTTCCTGCGACAGCTCGCGCTGGATCAGTGCGAGGCTGTAGGCCATATCCTTCGCGACACCTTCGCCATTGATCCGGCGGCGCACCTCCTGTGCATGGTTCTTCAACTCACGCACCCAAAGATCCTTCTTCCAGTTGGCCGTTTTCATGCGCTGGTCGAAGGCGTAGAAATTCTTTTCGTATGCGTTGTCGGTGAACTGCGTCACGGCCATGGCCTCATAGGCCCAACGGCTGGCCATGATGTTGCCGATCCAGGGCACACTGCGCTCGTTGGCGAACCACGGGTGCAGCTTGTCGAACTTCACGATGATCCCACTGAAGAGCAGTTGCGGGATGATGAGCACCGGTATGATGATATAGATCACCTTGGCGCTGTTGAAACTTGCGCTCACGTTCAAGCCCAGCATGTTGGCGAAGCACGATGCACTGAACAGGGTCGCCCAATGGGCCAGGGTCATGCCTTCGATGCCGAGCATCAGCGTGCCCACCAATGTGAAGAGCAACGTTTGGGCGGCGCTGATCAGGAACATGATGGCCACCTTGCTCAGGATGTAACTGTAACGGCTGAGGCTCAGGAACCGCTCGCGTTGCAGGATCCGCCTGTCCCGAATGATCTCCTCCGCGCTGACGGTGAGTCCTAGGAACAGTGCAACGATCACGGAAATGAAGAGGAACTGCGGCAGGTTGTCGTTGTGGCGGAACACATACTCACCCGTGGTACCGTGTCCTGTGCGGTAGTAACGCAGGAAAAACGTCATGATGAACGCGAGCGCCGGCGCTTCCAACAGGTTGATGAGCACGTACTGGCGGTTGGCCAATTTGCTCAGCACATCCCGCGTCCAGAAAACAGAGAATTGCTTGATCACACCAGGTGGTACGAAAGTGCTTTTCGGCACTTCGTCGGAGCTGGGCAACACCTTGGTACGGATATCCATTTGCGCACGGAACACCTCGTTCCAGGCTTCGGGCCCAATGCGGCGCTGATCGATCTCATTGCCGTATTCATCCACCATCCGGGCTTCGAGGATGTCGAAGATCTGCTCGGGGTTGACGTTACCGCAGGCGGCACATTGCCCTTCGTCGCTGTTCACCTGGCCGGTCACCCTCTTGAAGTACACGACGGCATCCACCGGATCGCCATAGTACACAGGGTATCCTTCCTGGTCCACCATGAGCAGGCGGTCGAACAGCTTGTAGATGTCGGATGAAGGTTGGTGAATCACCACGAACACGAGACGGCCTTTCAGTGCCAGCTCCTTCAACAGGTCCATGATGTTCTCGCTGTCGCGCGAGCTGAGGCCGCTGGTGGGCTCATCCACGAACAGCACACTGGGCTCGCGGATCAGCTCCAGCGCGATATTGAGACGCTTGCGTTGTCCGCCGCTGATCATCTTCTCCAGCGGATTGCCGACCTTCAGGTCCTTGCTCTCATAGAGCCCAAGGGTCTGCAACAGGCGATCAACGCGTTCGGTGATCTTCTCATCCGATTGATCACCGAAGCACAACTTGGCGTTGTAGTACAGGTTCTGGAAAACCGAGAGTTCCTCGATCAAGAGGTCGTCCTGGCTCACATGGCCGATCACGCCCCGGATACGATCGCGTTCGCCATGCACATCGATCCCGTTAATGGTGACCTTGCCGGTGGTCGGTTTCAAGCTGCCGTTCAGCACGCTCAACAGGGTGCTTTTGCCGCTGCCACTGCCGCCCATGATACCGATGAGCTTGCCGCTGGTCTCGGCCAGTTGCAGATCGTGCAATCCCTTGCGGCCGTTGGAAAAGGTGTAGGAGATCTTCTCGGCTTTGAACACGATGCCGGGCTTGCCCGCACCGGCCATGAAACTGCCTAGGATGTCGCTGTAATAAATGGGCCTGCCGTGCTGCGGACGCACCGATGAGCCATTGCTCAGCACATAATGGTGCTCTTTGCTCATGGGCTGGCCGTTGAGCAGCACTCGGTCATTGCCCAGATAGCGCATCAGGTACAGGCCCACGCTGGGCAAGTGGAGGACCCGGAGTTCCCCCTCGAGCGCATGAGCGTGCAGATGATGCGCTTGGGCCAAAGTGTTCTCCAGTGCGGAGTCGATATAGAGCAGGTGCTGTGCATCCTCGCGCCCCTGTTCGAGTCCATCCACGAATGCCTTACAACGCTTGTATTCCTCCTGTTCAATGGTGAACGCATCGGCCACGGTGCTCACGAACTCCTGTTCCTGCTCCCCCACCTCACCACCGGCATGGATGAATTCCAGCAGGTGCACCAGCACGACGATCTTCTGCCGGCGTTCGAGTTCCTCGTTCACCTGTGCACAGATCTTCAGCACCTTGACACTGTTGAGCGAAGTGCGTTTACGGCCGTTGCGGCTCTCCCCGCCGCTGGTGCGGTAAGCCTGCAGATAGGCGTCGAAGCGCGCCAGGTGTCCCGCCGCCACTTCGGGGCTGAACTGCTGGCGCAGGAAGCGTTCCACGATGCTGCGACCCGTGATCCCCGCGGCGGAAGTTCCTTCCACACGCGCGATGATCGCGAACAACTGCAACAGCGCCTTGAGGATCTTTTCGCTCATTCAGAGAGTGCGGTCCATGGGTTGCACCCAGCGGAACCGCCCTCTTTACGGCGAGCGAAGCCCAAAGTTCCAAGCCCGTCAAGGGCAGTGAAAAACGGCTTGGAAACCTACTTCTTGAAGCCGATCATCAATACCGCGCAGCCACTGCCCGCCTTGGCGGGATCCAGCTGGGCCTCGATGGCCACGTCGATGGTATTGGATACCACCAGGTCCCAATAGGGCCCGTTGCCGTGGTCGCGATTGGTGAAGAGGACGTTCCCCTTCTTGTCCACAACACTGAAGAACAGATTGCCATCCCCGGTGCCACTGCAAGCCGCAACACGGTAGGTGGTGCCACCGAACAGCGTAAGGTCGAACTCGGCCGTTTCGTCACCGTTGAGCAGGGTGCGGTAGAACTGGCCATCGGGGATATACTGCTCGGTGATGTGGCGTTGGCACTGCTCGGCGATCTGATCACAGATGGCGCCCGATTGTGCAACGGCATTGGCCGCACCGATCACGGCAGCGAGGAGGAGGGCTGTGGATCTGCGGATCATGCGAGTATGGAATTGCGGATGGCGCTCACCTTGGTGGCAATGGCCTTGAGCTGGTCACCGGTGATGGATACCGTGGACGTGCTGTTTATGTATGTGGTCTTCTCGGCCTCCTCCGTCACCGGTTCAGCGTACTCGTACGTGCGTGTGATCCCGGAGAACAGATCGCCGAGTTCCACCAGTTGGGTGGTAAGCGCAGCAATGCCTTCCTGATCGCCCGTGTCCTTCAGCAGCCCCACCAGGTTGGCTAACGTGGTCTTCTGCTCCCCGATCCTGTTGGCCAGGTTCTGATCCTTCAATGCCCCTGGGCTCGCGGTGCTGAGGTAGAGCGATTCGATGAACCCACCGGCCAGCACCAACGCGCTGATGTCAGCGCGTTCGTTGCTTTTCAGGTAGCGATCGGCTGCTTGGTATGCGGCGCTGCCCAACAACAAGAGGCTGTCCTCATTGTTGAGGTTGTTCTTGAAGCGCTCCATCAAGGGCTGGTCGAAGGCGTTGCCAACGGCCAGAGCATTGCCCAACCGCTCAATGGCCTGCAAGGTGGAAACAGCGCGTTGGCCATCCTTGTACATGGTCAGGTAGGCGAGGTCCGCACCGTACATACCCATGGCCAGCGCCTTTCCGTTCTTGGTGGTCATAGCGTCCAGCTTCGACGTTGGCACGACCAGGTCCTGTTGGTATTCCAAACCGAGCTTGCGGATAAGCAGCGCCGTTTGCACCGGACTGGGGAGACTGAAGAGCCTGCCTCCCACCTTCATCACGCCAGGGTGGTTGGCCGAGTCCGTGGCCAGCGTATCGGCGCCGCTGGTCGTATGGCCATCACTTGCCGGCCCACCACAGCCTTGCACAAGCAGGCAAAGGGCCAAGCCACAAGCGATCT
This sequence comes from Flavobacteriales bacterium, assembly GCA_049289815.1. Lineage (GTDB taxonomy): Bacteria > Bacteroidota > Bacteroidia > Flavobacteriales_F > PHOS-HE28 > PHOS-HE28. Next base: position 8,262 of record JBATMK010000205.1, on the reverse strand, counting down.
TCAGATGGAAAGAAGCGGACATGTCGTGCCGGTTTCGTGAACGTTCGGCGACGAAGGTATCCGCGCATGCACGGCTTGCGGATCGTGCACCGGGCCATGGATCCACAGGGTTATCCACAATGCCCTGAACGCAACGCGCGCAGGTCTCTACCAGTTGATGGCTTTCTTATAGTAGCGCGGGAATCGCACGGTGGCTCTTACCCTCCGGTAATACTCCTCCCACAATGGTGTCCGCAGGTCGTAAATGAGCCCCGTTGATCCTTCGGCCGCTTCTTTGCGCTTTGCGCTCGTTCTCTTCATGGATGCCATCGTTCCGGATGCTTGCACACATGACAACATGTAAGGCGCGATCGTTGCCCAGGACAGGACGGACCGTTGGTCCCGGATATACAGGTCCGATGAGGGGCGTTGCCCTTAACGCAGAAGAGTCACATGCCCGGTATGCTCCTGCACCTCGCCACTGATGGCTTGAATGCGGAACCAATAGATATAGACCCCAGTAGGGGCTTCCATGCCCCCTGAAGTACCATCCCAAGAGCCGAAAAGATCCTCCGTGTCGTGTACCACTTCACCCCAACGATCGAAGATGCGCATGTGGTAAGTGAGGAGCCCAACGCCGTTGCCGAAGAACACATCGTTCACACCATCGCCATCCGGGGTGAACGTGTTGGGGGCATAGAACTGCAGTTCAGGGTCGATGAGAATGGTGCGATAGGTAGTATCAACACACCCCAAGCCGTCCATGATCGCCAGCATCACCGAGAAAAAGCCATCGTCGTCGAAGACCACCACCGGATACTGTTCGGTACTGGTGAGGCCGGGCAGACCGAAGTCCCACGACCATGTTGTGGCATCAGCGCTCTCGTCGAGGAACTGCACCGGGAAGTTGGTGACATACACACTGCCGGTGTAGCTGAAGGCCGCCACCGGTGCGTTCACCACAACGGCAACGTCATCCGTGGCACTGATCCCGCATTCGTCCGTGGCCGTAACCGTGTAGCTCGAGGTTGCGACCGGTGCGATCGGGTTCAATGCACTGCTCACACCATTGCTCCATTGATACGAATAGGCACCCGTGCCGAAGCTGGCCACTGCGCTCAACCAGCCGGTATCGCCCTTGCAGACACTGGTATCCGCGGAAGTCACCACACGGATGGTATCGTAAACCACGGTAACGGTGACGGCATCAGTGGCCACCAGGCCGCAGTGGTCGGTGACGGTGACGGACCATGATTGCGTGACCGGCGGCGCAACGGTGGCCGTTGGCGCCACCCCAAGACCGCCGCTCCATTGATAGGTGTACGGAAGTGTTCCCCCTTGCACGACAGTTCCCAGCAGAACCGAACTCTCCGGGCAATACACCGTGGTATCCGGCAGTGCTTGAGCGACCAAGGCAGCTGGGACAGGCACGGTCACGGTAACACTGCCCGTCTCCGTTGTCACACCGCAATCGTCAGTAACAGTAAGGGTGTAGGTGGTCGTGGCCGCTGGAGCGACCCATGCGCCGGTGGTACCATCAGCAATGCCGACATTCCAGTCCAACACCAGGGTGCCATAACCACCGGTCGCTGCACCGCTTACAAAAACGCTGTCGTTGCACTGCAGCAATGTGTCGTTGCTCATCACCAGGGCGATCGGCGGCGCATCATCGATGTAGAAATACAAGTATGTGCTGTCCACCCCGCAATTGCCGTTGGCGATGGCCAGGAGTTCCACCAGCTCTGGTCCTTCAGTAAGCGCGTCCAGGGTGGCCGTGATCGTTACCTGGATGCTGTCCTGCCCCGGCTGGAAGGTGAACGAGTTGGGAATGCTGTTGTAGTCCGTTCCTTCGATCGCCACACCACCGGTAGCGAAGGTGACGGTCTCGGCTTGCGCCAGGTCCCCTGCGCGGCTCAAGAACAGTGTGGCTTCACCACAGCCTTCATAGATGGTGCTGTCCTGTCCACCGGCGTTGATCTGTGTGCTCAGGCTGACAGCATTGCTCTGGAAGCTGCCCGCTTCAAGGAAAACACCACTGTCCAGGATCGAATCCGAAGCATCACCGATGGCGATCTTGATGTGGTATGTCTGCCCGCAGATCACCAAGGCCTCAGCGGTGATCACCGTCGTCTTTCCGTCGAACTGGATGTAGGTGTTACTGCCGTTGTACGGGGCCGTGAACCCATCGCCGTTGTCGATGTAGTAGGCCGAGTTCACCAGATTGTTCACGCTGTTGATCGTCACCGGTTGCGCGGTGCCCGGGATCAAAGCGATGTTGGCCGCGTTGTTCAAGTACGGTCCACTGATACCGGGCCCGCTGAGGAAAAAACCGAAAGCATCGTTGATCGAGTTCACGAATTCGATGTACTCTTCACTGGCGAACACGAAGTTGAACTTGAGTGAATCGCCCGTGGGAACAAAGTCGAATTCCAGGATCGCCCTGTCGTGAGAAGTGACCCCGGAGGTGTTGATGAGGTCGTCCAGGTCCGGATCGCCGGGCCCGTTGAAACCACCCAGCGGCAAGGTGGCACCGCTCTCGTCATTCGGTCCGAGGGCCATTGCCGTGTTGCCCGTACATAGCATGATCCCGTTGGTGATCCCAACGTTGGCGGCCGAACTGTTGAACGTGCCCAATTGGCTCAACTGTCCGAAGAATTGGATGTTGCTTGCCGAGACACCCGGCCCGAGCAGTACGGTCTGGACGATCTGCTGAGCTGTGAGCGCATTGCTCACCACAAGCTGGCCACGGCCCGTGATCGGGGCCGCCAGGGCGCAACCGACCAACAGGGAACTTGACAGGGCTTTTCTCACGCGGCGCCGAAAATAACCCAAGGATGAGGGCAGCGGCGCGCGGTGTTGTGCATGGTTGGTCTCCTAGTGTTCCGATCGGTCGATCATGCATCCTCCTTCCTTCGTGGTCCCGCCACGGATAGCCGGGACCCTGTAAGTATGGAACCGACCCTCCTATCGGAAGAGGCCGCATTCGCCGATGTGCTGTTGCCGTTGGCATTCCCGGGTGCGCTTACGTATGCGGTCCCAGCGAGCATCCGCGAACACGTTTTATCGGGTCGGCGCGTGGTTGTGCCCATGGGCCGTGGCCGCGAAAAGATCTTCACCGGGATCGTGGCCCGTGTGCATGGTATCACGCCGCCCGGGGTGAAGCCCAAGTCCATCATAACGGCCCTGGACAAGGCACCATTGGTGAACGGGTACCAACTGGCGCTATGGGGCGAGATGGCCTCGCACTACCTGTGCGGCCCCGGCGAAGTGATGGCGGCCGCTTTGCCCAATGTGTTCATGCTCACCAGCGAGAGCCGCATATCGGCCAGCGGAAAGAGCGTGCAAGAAGGACACTTGAGCGATCGCGCGTTGCGTGTGATGGATGCATTGGAACATAGTCCGGTGCTCACCATGGAGGCCCTGCGTGAAGTGGTGGGCACCACCGATGCAACGGCCACCGTGAATGAAATGATCGGCGCAGGGTTGGTCACCATTGCCGAGGAATTGAAAGAGCGGTACACGGAACCCACGGAGAAATACGTGCGCCTCGGGGTGAAGGCCAGCACAGAGGAACTGCTTCATCATTGGTTCGATGCGTTGGAGCGGAAGGGTTCGGAAAAGCAGCAGCGCACCTTGATGAAATTCGTGGAGCTGAGCGGTTGCTTCAGCTCACGAGAACGTCCGGTGAAACGCACGGCGTTGCAGAAGGCTGGTGGTGTTGACGCTACCGTGATCAAACAACTGGAGAAGAAAGGCGTGCTGGAAGTCTTCGATCGCAAAGAGGATGGGGCGGTACGATCTCCCGACATCAGCCCGATCACCGTCGGCCTCTCCCCCACGCAAACGCTGGCGATCCGGGACGTGCGCGCACAGATGGCGACGCATGCCGTCACGCTGTTGCGTGGTGTCACTGCAAGTGGCAAGACGGAGATCTATATCCAGCTGATCGCCGATGCGATCGCCCGTGGCGAGCAGGTGCTGTACCTATTGCCCGAGATCGCCCTAACCACGCAAGTGATCGGCCGTTTGCGCAAGTGGTTCGGCGACCGCGTACTGGTCTATCATTCGCGCTTATCACAGAGCGAACGTGCGGGCATCTGGAAACGCATGCTCGATGATCCGTCGGGCACACCCATCGTGCTGGGTGCGCGCAGCGCCGTGCTCCTGCCCTTCAGCGAACTCGGCCTGGTGGTGGTGGACGAAGAACATGAACCGAGCTACAAACAACAGGATCCCGCACCACGGTACCACGCGCGCGATACTGCCATACTGCTGGCCCGCCAACACGATGCGAAAGTGTTGCTGGGGAGCGCCACACCGAGCATCGAGTCGATGTACAACGCGCGCAATGGCAAGTACGGCCAAGCCGAACTGCTCTCGCGTTTCGGCGATGCACCCATGCCTGCGATCGAGACCATCGACCTGACGGAAGCGCGTAAGCGCAAACAGATGCGCGGTCATTTCGCGCAATCGCTGTTGGACAAGATCACAGGGGCGTTGGCACAACGCGAGCAGGTGATCCTGTTCCAGAACCGCCGGGGCTATGTGCCGCTATGGCAATGCGAGATCTGCGACTGGACACCCGAGTGCGAGCAATGCGATGTGAGCCTCACCTATCACAAGCGGCGCCACCGTCTCAGCTGCCACTACTGCGGGCGCGAGTACGAACCGCCAACGGCTTGCGCCAAGTGTGGCAGTCGACGGTTGCGCATGCTCGGCTTCGGCACCGAGAAAGTCGAGGAGGATCTGGCCTTGATCTTTCCGGAAGCAAGGATCGCGCGCATGGACCAGGACACCACGCGCGGCAAGCATGCCTATCACCGCATCCTATCCGACTTCAGTGAAGGGGCGATCGACATCCTCGTGGGCACCCAGATGGTCACGAAGGGCCTCGACTTCGATCATGTGAACCTTGTGGGAGTGCTTAGCGTGGATGGCTTGCTGCGCTTCCCGGAGTTCCGCGCACACGAGCGTGCCTTCCAGCTGATGGCGCAGGTAGCAGGACGTGCGGGACGCCGCAACAAAGCGGGCACCGTGGCGATGCAGACCCACGATCCCGGGCATCCCGTGATCGGTTTCGTGAAGCGCCATGACGTGGAGGGGTTCTACGAAAGGGAGATCGAGCAACGCCACAAACATCTGTACCCACCCTTCAGCCGGTTGGTGCGGCTAACGTTGAAGCATGTGAAGGAGGAGCGGGTCATCGCCACGGCACAAGCCCTTACCGATGCATTGCGCCCGCTCTTCGGCGACCGTGTATTGGGACCGGAGACACCAGCAGTAGCACGGGTCCGGACGTTGTATTTGCGCAATGTGCTCGTGAAACTGGACCGCGGTGGGCATCACGCCGAGAAGGAAGCGTTGCGCGATGCGATCGATCGTTTGTTCGCCGACAAGGCACACGCGGCCGTGCGATTGATCACGGATGTGGATCCGGTGTAACTGGATGTCCGGAACGGATCACGGGATCTGCTCCGGCCGCGTAACCGTGGGCGTGCTGCCACCAATGTTGACCAGGATCGGATCCCTATCGTTCGCGGGGCCGGTGTACTTCACCACGCCGTCGAGGTTCACATCGGTGATATGGTAACCGGTGATGGTGGCCGTGGCGATCGTACCACCGATGGCGATGAGGATCGCGTCGCGGTCGTTGTTCGTCCCGGTGTACTTGAGCGTGAAAGGCGCGGGGCTGTCGAGCACCGCGTTTCCGCTCCAAAGTAGTTGCGCCGCGCCATTGGAAGTGCGCGCATTGCTGCCATGCGTAAGCGTGTTCGCGCTGCCGAAGTCGAGTGACAACGGTATGCCGCCCAGCGCAACCGCGCTGGCGGTCATGCAGCCCAAGTGGTTGCGGTGACGCACGGCAACGTAGTAGTTGCCAGCACTTACAGCAAAGGTCACGGGCGAGATGCCATCACTTGCACTGACGATGTCACCATCGCGTTGTAGCAAGGCATGCCTTGCCGAAACGAGCACCGTGGGGTCCGTGGGGCTGCGCAGCTCCAATCGGATCCAATCCACGATGGCGTTGTTGCCCGTAACGGCCAGCACCGCGGCATTGGTGATCTCCGCGCCCAAGCAATCCGGATCGGCGAAACCCAGGGCGGTGTATGGCTCATTGAGCGGGAAGGTCGGCAACGCACGCAACGCGTCGTTCATCAGCGAGGTTCCGGCGTTGTACGGCCCTTCGAGCCAGACCTTCGCAGCGATGGATACCCGTGGAAGAGCGGAGAAGAAATATGCCGACCCGGAACCGCTCAAGGTGTTGTTCCCGGATGCATCCTCCGATTCATACATGGCCCCGGCGATGGCGTGGTAACCGTTCACCGCCACGCTGTATCCGAGGTAGTCACCACTGCCTCGATCACTGGCGACCAGTTTCGGTTGCTGGGTCCATGTACCACCCCCCCATTTGAAGACGTAGGCCGATCCGGCATTCTGGACCGCGTTGCCGCCCAATGCATCATGATCTTCGGAGTAAGCGCCCACGACCACAACATGGTCGCTTATGGCCACACTTTGACCGAAGTAATCGCTGATGGCACGATCAGAGGCCACGATCTTCTGTTGCTGTGACCATGTGCTCCCGTTCCGCAAGAAGGTGTATGCCGAACCCGCTTCGAAGGCGGTGTTGCCGCCGAGTGCATCCAGGGCGTTGAAAGGGGCACCGACAACAGCGCGTTGGCCGCTGATCGATACGCTGAGGCCGAATTGGTCACCTGCGGCCCGGTCGCTCGCCACGATCTTCTGTTGTTGGCTCCAACTGTTGCCGTTGCGGACAAAGAGGTACGCGGAGCCGGCAGTAGCAGCGGTATTGGCACCACTGGCGTCCTGGTCTTCAAAGCATGCCCCGACGATCGCATAGCCGCCATTGATGGCTACGCTGCATCCGAACCAGTCATCGGCAGCACGATCGCTCGCTACGATCTTCTGCTGTTGCGCCCAAGTCGCACCATTGAACGTGAAGAAATAAGCGGAACCGGCTTTGCTGGCCGTGCCACCGCCTTGTGTGTTCTCATCCTCCCACTTCGCCCCGACAACGATATAGTCGCCGTCGATGGCCACGCTGGCACCGAAATAGTCGAAGGACGCGCGGTCACTGGCCACGATCTTCTGCTGTTGGGTCCAGGTCGTCCCGTTGCGGATGAAGATGTAGGCGGCACCGGCGTTGGAGGCCACATTGCCACCCGAAGCATCCTTGGATTCACCATATGCGCCAACGATGACACGATCGCCGCTGATGGCCACACTGTAACCAAACAATGCATCCGCCGCACGATCGCCGGCCACGATCTTCTGCTGCTGTATCCAGCAGTTGCCGCTGCGTACGAAGATGTAAGCTGAACCAGCGCTGCTGGCCGTATTCGCACCGGAAGCATCTTCATCCTCAGCCCATGCCCCAACGATGGCATAGTCCCCGCTGATCGCCACGCTCTGACCGAAATTGTCACTGCTGTTGCGGTCGCTGGCCACCACTTTCATCAGTTCGATGTAGTCCAGCGCGGGCGTACCCACGCAATTGCAATCCGCGTCCACGGTGTCGTTCGTGGTCCCGCTGTCACCATCATTGCATGCATCACCGGGCACCACGTTCGCCAATGCGGGACAGGGATCGTTCGCATCGCACAAACCATCGCCGTCCGCATCGTTGCACAGCGTGGTGAAGGATCCGGAAGCACTGAAAGCGGAAGGACCACCTGTACAAACCGCCCGCACCCGGTAGCTGTACGCGCTGTTCGCGACGAGACCGGCGAGCACATGGCTGGTTGTGCCGATCCCTGCAACGGTGTTCCAAATACCCGAAGAGGTCAACTTCCAGTCAAGATCGTAGCTCGTGGCCCCGCTCACCGCCGTCCAGGTCAACGTCGCCGAGGTGGTGGTGATATTGCTCGCACCCAGGCCCGACGGCACACCACAACCGGGATTGCTGCAGGCCGAGAGACAAACGGCCGCGTTCACATTGTTGGTGATGACAGCCAGTGGCTGTGGACCGAACCCATTGTTGAAGTTGATGCCGACGGCGTTCAGGTGACAGTAGCTCATGATGGTACCACCGGTGCTCGGGATCGGTGCGCCACTGCACGTACCTTCATACCCATACCCTGCTGCTGGACCACATCCATCAATTGCGGTGTTGTTCCCGTTCCACACGCACGCATGTGTGTGCCGCGAGCCGAGCAGGTGGCCTTGTTCGTGCGTTACCACCATCACGCTCCAACTGTACGTGGGCACCGCGCTGTAACCGCTTTGGATACCGCTGTAGCACATGCTGTTGTCCAAGTTGCT
>JBATMK010000204.1:0-6727 GCA_049289815.1 Flavobacteriales bacterium | reverse complement strand
TCCCCGTGGTCGTGATCCCGTTCCCGGAGCGTCGAAAGGGAAATCACCCCTCGCCCATCTGGATCGCGCCCGGCGGGAATGTGCCCCGGCTTCCCTTCGCTCTGGTGAACGATACCAAGCCCGTTATGGCGCTGCCCCTACCTGAAATAGTGGAAGAAGCCGAGCAACGGGAACTGGACAAATTGGACACATTGTACGTGGCACTCACCCGCCCCGAGAAACGACTGTACGTGCTGGTGCCCCGCAGCGCCAATGACCCCTTCCTCAAGGAATTGATCGCTTTTGCGGAAGAGCGCGGAATGACCGACAACGAACTGCGGATCGGTGCACGCACTCCGGTGGAACGGCTTCACGATACCCATCCAGGTGCAGCGCTCCGACACTTGCCGGCAAAAGGCCACACACAGCCGCTGGTCATACGGGCCGAGGCGCCGGAATACTGGGATCCCTCCGATCCCGATCCCTATCGCGCAAAGGGCAGTGCTGTGCATGCGGTTCTCGCACGCATCCACACTGCGGACGACCTCGAAGGCTCCATGAAACAAGCCACCGACCGAGGCGACTTGTCAATGGCCGAAGCAGAAGTGTTATTGCCGCAGCTGAATGCATTGTTGCGGAGGCCGGACCTTGCACCGTGGTTCGGACACGATAGCCAGGTGCGTTCTGAAGCCACACTTATCAATGCCGATGGGCATGCTGCACGGCCCGACCGGCTGGCCATGGAACCGGGGACCGTGCGCGTGCTCGATATCAAGACCGGCCTTCCTTCGGATCATCATCACACGCAGGTACGGGGATATGCACAAGTTCTCCGGGAGACCGGTCTACCGAACGTCAGTGGCCATTTGTTGTACATCGCTACCGGCGAACTGGTGGCCGTAACGGACTGAATGCGACATGGCCATCCTGTTCACCTGCGTGCATTTCCGCGACCTGTCATTGGAACAGTTGTACGCGCTGCTGCTTCTGCGCGTGGATGTGTTCGTGGTGGAACAGCAATGCCCCTATCCGGAGATCGACGGGAAGGATGCCGATGCCTGGCATGTGTTCGGGCACGATGGGCACGGGGTCCTGACGGCTTATGCGCGTGTGCTACCGCGGCACCAGGCTGAAGCGGCCCACATCGGTCGCGTGGTGGTGCGGAAGGAAGCGCGCGGCACCGGCCTGGCTGATGAGTTGATGCATCAGTGCTTCGCGTTGTTGGAACGCCAGTATGGCTCCCGGCAGAATGCCATTGCCGCCCAAGCGTACCTGGAGCGCTTCTACCAGCGCCACGGATATCGCACCACCAGTGCTCCCTACGACTGGGATGGCATACCGCACATCGACATGGTGCACGACGGTTAGGACCGGCGCGTTAACGCACCAAGGTCACGCTGCCGAAATAGTCCTGCGCGTGGCCGCCGTGATCCACCACGGTCGCCTTATAGGAATACACTTCAGGCGGCGCAGCGCTCCCATCCCACCCTTGTCCGGTTTCCGTTGTGCGGAACTGCACCATCCCCCAACGATCGAAAACCAGCAACTCGTAATCCACCGCCCCGATCACATGCGGAAGGAAGATCTCGTTCACCCCATCGCCATCCGGGGTGAAGGCATTGGGCGCATAGAACAGATGGTCGCGCACGGCCACGACCATGCGTGCCGTATCTGCGCAGGTGTTGGACGTGCTGACGATCTGCGTGATCCCGAATTCACCTGCATCGCTGAAGGTCCACAGGAAGCTGGGGTCAGTGACCTGCTCACCGTCCACCCAGTAGGTCCATTGCACGGCTTGCTGGCTTTGGTCCGTCACCAGGACAACAGGATCCATGATGTTCACCGTGGGCGGCTGGACACTGAAACCTGCGACGGGCTGCGGCCACGTGCGCACCGCTAAGGGGTGAACGAGGTCCACCGTATCGATGCAACCGCTGTTGGTCATCACCTTCAGCCCCACATCGAACACCCCTGCGGACTGGTAGCTGTGTAGCGGTGTGGCTGCGTTGGAAGTACTCCCATCGCCGAAGTCCCATTCGTACAGCATCGGTGTCCAAGCGCTTGAACCGTTCGCGAATTGAACCGGCAAGGGCACACAGCCGGAGGTGTCCGGGGTGAACGCAGGCACCGGCGACGGATACAAGCGCACCGAATCCGTGTACGACTCCGTACATCCGTTGGCGGTGATGGTCAATTCAACGGCGTAGTTACCCGGTGAGATGAAGTCGGCCATGATGGGATCACCCTGCATGGAAGGTTGAGATCCATTGGGGCCTAGATCCCAATCCACCACGGCATTGCTGCCGAAGAACCCGAGCGCATCCAACTGTACCGGAAGCGCTTGCATGCACATGGGCGGAGGTGCTGCGAACGAAGGATTGATCGGTGCGAACACTTGGAATGTCGCGGTCGCCGTATCGGCGCATGGCCAGCCGGGTTGCGCAATGAGCGTTACCGTGTAGCTGCCTGTATCGGCATAGGTCCAGCTGGGCGATGCGATGTTGGAGGTATCGTTCAGGATGTTGGGATCCCCGAAATCCCAGTGGTAGAACGTGCCGTTGATGCTCTGGCTGTTGAAGTTCACGGTATAGCCGTTGCACAAGTTCTGCTGCTGCTGGATGGCGCTCACCACCGCCAGCTGGCAGGGCACCACCTCGAAACGGAAGTCGCGCCTCGTTTCACTGATCATCTGGCCATTCCGGAACTCCTGTACACGCACGCATACCACGTACTGGCCAAGAGCGGATGGTAGAACGGTCATCAGGCCGCTGCTCGCATCGATGGCCAATGGCGGGTTCGTACCCATCACGTTCGCTGTGCTGAAACCAGCGGCCCACGGTATGTCGCTATAGGGCGGTGGTGGAGGGGGCGACGGCATGGGATCGACCTGCGAACCGCCGGTCCACGGTGTCACCAAGGAGTACACCAGCTGGTCGCCATCGGGATCAACGGCGGAATGGTCGAACAGCATGGGATCGGCGCTGCACAAGGCGATGGGCGGCAACAGATTGAAGACCGCGGAACTGTTCACCCCGGTGGTGTTCGCATCCGGCACGCTCACCGAGCAGGTGATCCCGTATTGATCGGGTGTAATGATGTTGATGATCGTCGGGGTGCGGCAGCAACGCTGATAACTGATGTTGTACCCGCCCGTGATCGGGGGAAGGTTGATGATGGCAACGTATTCCGCGGCTTCAACGCACATCACCGGCAACACTTGCAGGCAGGGGTTGTTCAACTGCACGGGAACATTGGTCGCAATGGTGAACGAGGGGAACTCGGAGAACAGCCAATTGCCGTTCGCGTCGTACACCGCCATTTCAGCCGTGGCATCGAATCCGGTTCCGTTGGTATTGCCCGGACCGCAATCGCGGTACATCTTCAACGTCACTGCATAATCGTCGTTGCCCAGATAGGCGTAGAACATCTCGCCACCGAGAATGTGTGTGGCATGCCCCAACAACCCCGAACCGAGGGTACCGATGACCGTGGCGATCCTGTACCTCATGGATTTGTCCCGCAAAAGATAGGACGCGGCACCTCAGCTCGGCGTCGCCCGAAGTCCATTCCTTTCCCTGGGATCACATGTCAATGACCCCGGACTTTCGCCAAGGCTGCGTTGAACGTTGCGGCATCCGTCTCGGCGTAATGCCCGCCAACCATACGTAGCATCTCGTCCAAGCGTACCATTTCCGGGTAGGTGAGGGCGATCACTTCATGAACGACGGCCCGTGATCCCAGTAGCTGGACTTCCGTGAACCGATCGGCCGCTCCTATCCGGTAGAAGCTTCGCCCGCCCACGAGCTTCCGGTAGATCGGGTAGTGCATGCGGCGCAAAGCTCGGTGGTGCGGACACATCCCGTTGATGGTGCATGTCCCGATTTTGTCGGGGGCTATCTTGTCGCCATGGAGCCATTCCTGTTGCGTGTTGCCGAACGCATGATCGGTGAGCACGGAACGCAACTGCACAAGGTGGCCGTGGTGCTGCCCAGTGCACGGGCCGGCCTGCACTTGAGGAAATACCTGGCCCAGGTCGCGGGTAGTGCATTGTGGAGCCCGGACATCCGAACATGGGACGGGTTCATTGAAGGGTTGGCCGGCATGCGGCGCATGGGTGATCTGGAAACCCTGTTCGAATTGTACGCCGCACATCGATCAACACGCTCAGCCCCGGACGATCTTGACGCATTCCTGGCTTGGGCACCGACCGTGCTCAGCGATATCAACGACGCTGAAGCCCATCTGCTGGACCTGCACCGGTTCTACGACGACCTGCGCGCGCTTGAAGGGATCGAGCATTGGAGCTTGGGCAATGAAACCCTGAGCCCCGGGCAGCAGCGCCTTGTCCAGTACTGGCAACAACAAGGGCAGTTGCATCACGCCTTCGTGGAACGCTTGCGCGCAGCGAACATCGGAACGGGCGGTACCCTGGGCCGCACCGCTGTGAAGCGCGTTCAGGAAGACGCGGTAATGCCTTGGACAACAGTATGGTTCGCCGGGCTGAACGCCTTCACCACGGCGCAACAGGCCATCGTGGATGCGCTTGTACGCAAAGGCGCTGCACGCTTGTGTTGGGATGCTGACCGCGCTTACTTCGACCATCCCGTTCATGAAGCCGGGCACTTCTTGCGGAAAGCGATCGCACGATCAGGCGAGGGGTTGATCCCACTCTCCAATGCCCTCCGCACCGCCGATCGCCGCGTTGAGGTGGTGGAGTTGCCGACCGCGATCGCCATGGCCTTACACGCTGCTGCATTGCTCGCTGAACTCACTTCCACGGAACGATCCCGCACGGCGGTGCTGCTCGCTGACGAGACTTTGCTGTTGCCTTTGCTCGATGCGTTGCCAGCGGATATCGGTCCGGTGAACGTGACCATGGGCTTGCGTCTGCACGATCTTCCCACGAACACACTGGTCACCGTCTTTCTGGAACTGCAACAGCAGCATGATGCCAGCAGCGGTTATCCCATCGTTGAAGTGGAGCGCCTCCTGCGCCATCCCTTCTTGAACCAACGCGATAGCGATCGCGGTGAACCGCTGCTGGCAGCTGTCCGCAAGATGTCGGCCGCCCGTATCACCCATGGGGTTCTGAGAGATGCTGGTGGTGATGGAAGCGCTGCCATGAAGCTTGTGTTGAAAGCACTGGAACCCATCGGCGGCAATACGCAGTTGATACCAGCGCGCCTGAACGCATTGTTCTCCGCAGCAAGCATGCACGTTGGGCATCTCCCCTTCGAGCGCGAACAACTGTACCGCATGGCCGGTATGCACCACGGCCTCCAAGCACAACTGGCTCGCGCCGGAGTGGACTTTGCCATTCCAGCATATGCCAGACTTCATGCACGCCTCGTGCGCGAACAGCGCCTTGCCTTTTTCGGGGAGCCGTTGCAGGGGCTCCAGATCATGGGCATGTTGGAGACGCGGGCGATCGATCACGAGCGCATCATCGTATTGTCCTGCAACGAAGGCAAGCTGCCACCGGCAAGCGGCCAACGCACGTTCGTACCCTTCGATGTTCGGTCGGTGCACGGCCTGCCGCTCGGCAAGGACAGCGATGCGCTGGCGGCATACACCTTCCACCGCTTGATGCAGCATGCTACCCATGTCCATCTGCTCTTCAGCGCCGATGCCGGTGAAGCGGGGAACGGCCCCAGCCGGTACATCGCGCAACTGGAAGCGGATGCCGTTGGAACCAATACCGTGATCCGTCGAGCGGCCTATCACGCTCCCCTCGCCGTGCGCTCCAATGCGCCGATCGTGGTGCAAAAGGATACCGCGGTCCTGGAACGAATGCGCGCTCTTTTGGTCAAGGGGATCTCACCCTCGGCACTTGGGGCTTACATCCGGTGCCCGCTCGATTTCCATTTCCGGTATGTGCTCGGTATGAAAGAAGAGGATGACGTGGGCGATGAACTCGGAAGCAATGTGTTGGGCACGGCCGTGCACGAAGCCATGCAGGCGGTATGCACACCGTTGATCGGCAAGCTTCTCCAGCCTGACGACCTGCGCCGTGCTGCCGGCCTGCTCCCTGATCTGTTGAGGGAACGCATTCTGGCACAACGTCCTCATGCTTCTCTTGATGGTGGACATGCCCGTCTGCAATGGATCATGGCCACCGAAGCCATGAGCAGGGCCTTGTACATCGATGCCGACGACTTGGCCGCCGGGACCGAAATGGAATACATCGCGCTGGAGCAGGACTTCACCATGGAGCTGCCATCGGCACGCCATGCGCTGGGCATTTCGGTTCTCCTCAGGGGCCGGGTAGACAGGATCGAGCTGCGCGATGGCATTCACCGCATCATGGACATCAAAACCGGGAGCGTACGACCAGAAGAGTTCCAAGTGAAGTCCTGGGAGCCTGCACTCTTCGATGCCCGGAAAGAGAAAGCCTTGCAGTTGGCCTGCTATGCGCTCCTGTTCCTGCATGCCGATCCAGCAATCGAGCAGGTGCATGCCGGTATCGTGCCATTGCAAAAACCCTCCTTCGCCGGGAGGTGCTTCTTGCAAGTGAACGGGGGATCGGTCATCCACCGTGCCGCGCTGAGTGATATTGAAACGGTACTGCTCGCGCTGGTTTCGCGCATGCTCGATCCCGGGGAAGCGATCATGCATGCTCCGGATGCCAAGCACTGCGCGTTCTGCGCCGGTGCCAAATAGAACGGGGACCCGTGGGTCCCCGTTCGGATCGTCAGAAGGTCTTGATCAGCGGTACACCACTTTGTGCACCACCTGCTCATCGTTGCGG
>JBATMK010000203.1:0-21836 GCA_049289815.1 Flavobacteriales bacterium | reverse complement strand
CCAATTGCTGTCCCTTCAATGGTCCCGCAACGCACTCACCGTTCACTTGCCGCCACCAGCTCTTGGTGCGACTATCCTCGAACATGGCGTTGAAGTGATCCATGCCAACAAGGCGGAAGGTCTCCTGCACCCCGTTCACCATCGGGCTCCAGGCTCGGCCTGTCCGGCACACTGTGCAATAGGTGATCAACACCGGCTCGCCGCCGATCGTATCCAACACTTGGTGGTGGTAGCCGATCAACTCGATGGGGTACGCGCGTGCCTCGCCGTTGCGCTCCACTGCGATCACAAGACTGTTCGGAGTGCTGTCGTTCACAACGAATGCGCGCATCAGCTTCTCCTTGGGCGGGTAGAACATTTTATCCGCCATGAACTTGTAGTTGAAGGCGTAGAAGACAAGAGCGCAAAGCGCTGCAGGGATGGTCACTGTGATG
This sequence comes from Flavobacteriales bacterium, assembly GCA_049289815.1. GTDB lineage: Bacteria > Bacteroidota > Bacteroidia > Flavobacteriales_F > PHOS-HE28 > PHOS-HE28. The sequence continues at coordinate 21,402 of JBATMK010000203.1, read as the reverse complement.
CGCTTCCACCAGCCACCGTTGCGCATGTAGTGGATGAAGGGAACAATGGCGAGCGCAAGTCCGATCAACCTCACCCACCAGATGTTGTTGTGCAGCCAATAGGCAAGGTTCACCTGGCTTGCGTCCGTGGGTATGTCCTCCTGGCTTCCCGGGAACGGCATGATGTAGTACACGCCGAGGATCTCGGGCACCATCAACAATAGGATGCCCAGCAAGAAGAGCCACGGTCTCATGGTGCGGAAGCTATGACCTCACCCCCCACCCCTCTCCGCAGGAGAGGGGAGAAATCTCAAAAGGATCAATGTTCCACGAGCTCCCTGTATGACCCTCTCCATCGGAGAGGGCAGGGTGAGGCCTAAGCCTCGTGCCCCAACTGGTACAGGCGCCGCACGTGGCTGCGTAGCGCGGCGCGCAGCGTGGGCTTGGTATTGTACGGCACGTTGTGCTCCCGCGCCGTGCGCTCCACGATCGGGGCAATGGCGCGATAGTGCAAATGACTGATGTGTGGGAATAGGTGGTGCTCCACTTGGTAGTTGAGCCCACCCACATACCAGTTCACAAGTTGGTTGTGCGGGGCGAAGTTGGCCGTGGTGCGCATCTCATGCACGGCCCAATCGGCTTCGATGATGCCTTCGCCGTTGGGGATGGGTTGCTCGGTGCCTTCCACCACATGCGCCAACTGGAACACACTGCCCATTATCAGGCCGGCGACGAAATGCATCAAGGCGAAACAGAGCAGCACTTGCCACCAAGTGAAGGGTGTGAGCAGCAACGGCAATCCGATGAAGGTGAACATCACCAGCACTTTGGAGATGGACATGCTCACGAACTCACGGGGAACATTGATGCCATGCCGCTTCGTGATGCCCTGCTTGCTGAACTTGGTCAACGTGAAGTAGTCGTTGATGATCTTGGTAACGGTGAGCAGGCCGTAGAGGAACCACGCCAGCACATGCTGGATACGGTGGATCGGCTTCAGTGGTGCATGATCGCTGAAGCGCAGGATCCCGGGCGGGTCGATGTCCTGGTCGTGCTCTTCCACGTTCGTGTGGGTATGGTGGTTCACGTTGTGCAGGATCTTCCAGGTGAACACCGTGCTGCCCAACAATACCATGCTGCTGCCCATGGCCTTGTTCACCCATTGGCGATTGCTCACAGCACCGTGCACACCATCGTGCATCACGCTCATGCCGATGCCCGCCAACCCGATGCCCATGATGATACCCAGTGGTACAAGCCACCAAGCGCTCATCGGCACGGTGAGCAGCAGCACCAGCGGGCCGAAGTACATGGCCAGCAGGGCTATGGTCTTCGGTACGATACGGATGTCGGCCTTCGTACTGATGTTCTTCTCCTTGAAGTAGGCGTTCACATTGCGGCGCACGGCACCGGCGAACTGCTTCTGCAGCGGATCGGTGCCGATGTACCGCGGTATGTTGGTGCTCTGGGTCATGGGCCGTAATGCTTGTACCCTTCAGTGGTGCAAGCGCCCCCGTGCTGCCCCGGCAACACAGTGTGCCCAGTAAGAAGAGGTGGCGAAGGTACCTCCCCTTACAGGGTCCCCGATGCTGGTTGCAAAGGCATAACGCCAAAGTCACACCGCCGCGATGATGGCTACCTTTGCGGTCCCTATCATGGCCAAGCACAACGCCCCCGTCCCCATCGACCTCGAGTCGTTGCCCCTGGTGAACGAGAAAGACATGCGTCAGTTCGTGCTGCAAGTGGGAGAGCATCGGGCCCGCATGGAGTACGATCACCAAGGCGATCGCATCTTCCTGACGCAGACGGAGATCCCACGCCAGTTGGATGTGCCGGCGGTTACCGATGCCTTGGTATTGAAGGCGCTCACCTTCGTGGAAGAGAAGCGGTGGAAGCTCATTCCGGTGAGCATGCAGGTGAAAGCCTATCTGCGTGAACACCCTGAGTGGAAACGGTTGTTGGTGAAGGGGCTGCACGTGTAGGGCTAGCCATCCCGGAAGAGGGTGTGGTGGAGTACCTTCACCGCCCATGGCAAAAGGACAACAGACTTTCGCGAAGCGGCAGAAGGAGCTTGCCCGCGCCAAGCACCGCCTCGACAAGGCTGAGAAGAAGCGGGAGCGCGCAGCCAACCCCGGCAGCGGGGAGTTGAAGGATATGATGGCCTACTTGGATGAGTTCGGCAGGATCACCAGCAAGACCCCCGAGCAACAAGCCAACGAGAAGGCGGCAGCGGAGCGGAAAGCCTTGGAAGAACGTCGTCGCCTCAACGAACTGAACGGCGCCGAGGGAGATAAGTAGCCTTCAGCCCGTAATACCCGGCGCCGCTCCCCGATCCGGAGCAGGAGCCTCAAGCGATGCGTGACCGTTGGATGTGCCGTCCAACTTCTCTTTGTTGCGACGCGTGCGCTCCTCGTCGCTCACGTCTTCGACATGCGTGGCGAGCCACCAGATGTTGCCCCACCCATCTTCCACGGCCCCGACCCGGTCGCCATGGAACTCGTTCCGGGGTTCGCAGATGGATGTCGCACCCGCATCGAGCGCCTGTTTGTGCACCGTATCCACGTTGGTGACATAGAAGTACAACGCAGCAGGCATGAGTTTGTGCCGCGCCATCCCATCGCAGATCATGATGATGGAGTCCGCCAACCGCACTTCCACATGGGCGATGGTATTGTCGGGACCCTCGTATTGCCGGGTCACCTGCACATCGAACGCTTTGCGCAGGAAATCAAGATACCCCGTCACATCAGCCACCATCAGGTAAGGGGTGACGCTATGGAATCCCGGCGGTATGGGGCTTACTTCGATGGGTTTCATTGCAATTCCTTTCTGAATGGTCGGCCGATCACGTACCGAAGGCTGACCACTTGGGATCGAGAGACTTGTCTTTTTGAGCCTGATATCTTCCTCCACTCACCTGGGGAATGGGCGCCCCGTTTTCCAACCTGACCTCAAATTGTCCGATGTCCGCCATCTTGCAGGTGATATGTTCGATCTGGCAACTCAGGTTGCATGTCGAACGTCAACCGCCCGACCCAACCGGCTCCCCGAACATGATGTCCCTGAAACCCCTTACGCTCATTCTTCTTCTTGTCACCGCGACCTTCGTGAGGGCACAATTCCCCATTCCTGATTCCGCATTCGCAGCCCGCCTTAGCGCTATCGTGCCGTCAGCAATGACGGGGAACATCCTTGACACGTCGGACCCGAGCGTGCCGGGTTTGACATACATGAACGTGTCGAATGCGTGGATATATGATCTGGACGGTATCCAGTATTTCACTGGCCTGCAAACGCTGGTCTGCAGCGGTAACTACCTGATCACGCTACCGGCGCTTCCGGATGCGATCATGCAGTTGCAATGCGAAGGGAACGACCTGGTGGGATTCACCTCTTTGCCGAACAGCCTTACCCACCTGCACTGTTGGGACAACCAGCTCATCAGCCTCCCAGCACTTCCGCCGGCATTGGACTGGCTCATCTGTTACAACAACCAATTGAGCTCGTTGCCCGCCTTGCCCAATAGCATCACGCAACTGGTTTGCAGCGACAATGCCTTGGCCGGTCTTCCGGCGCTCCCGCTTTCACTTGAACGCCTCTTGTGCCGGAACAATCCGCTCATCAGCACCATGCCGGCCCTTCCGAACGCACTGTACGATCTCTCTTGCGATAACAATGGCCTCTCGGCACTGCCCACGTTACCTGCCGGATTGCTGCTCTTGCATTGCGACAACAATTCGTTGACAGCGCTTCCGGCCTTGCCCCCGGCCTTGGTGCAGTTGAACTGCGATGGCAATGATCTGGCGGCCCTACCTGCACTCCCTTCCACATTGACATCCCTTTACTGCTCGCAGAACCAGCTTAGCGCTCTTCCAGCATTGCCGGCATCCTTACGAAATCTCACCTGCTACAACAATGTGCTTGCGGGCTTGCCAACGCTGCCCAACGCCATGATCTCCTTGGAGTGTGAGAACAACCCGATCGGGACATTGCCCACGCTTCCCGATTCGCTACGCACGCTCTATGCAGCGAACAACGGTCTTGCCAGCCTGCCCCCACTGCCCGATTCACTTGGAACCCTTTACTGCTTCAACAACCAACTGACCACGGTTCCGACCCTTCCGGGCGTTCTATCGTTGCTCAACTGTAACCAGAACCTGATCACAGCTTTGCCGGAGCTCCCGAACAGCCTCCAATACTTGCTCTGCAGTACCAACCCCATCGATTGCCTGCCCCTTCTGCCGAATTCAGTGATCAGTGTTCACTGCGCGCTTACGAACGTTTCTTGCTTACCGAATATCCCCACCGCGTACAGTGCCGTCTCCAGTGACCTGGGCTTTCCGCTCACGGTGTGCAACGTGCTTTCACCCTGTCCCTTCGGAGACGAAGCGATCACCGGCAATGTGTTCAATGATGCCAATGGGAACGGCGCGAAGGATCTCGGCGAAGCCCCTTTCACAAATGCGGTGATCGAAGCACAACCCGGCGGCTACCTCACGGCCCCCGATGCACTGGGCAACTATGTGCTGCCCATCGATCCCGGCACCTTTGCGTTGGACGGGCAGGATGTTTTGTACCATGCGCGCACTACCGCTCCAGCGAACATCACGTTGGTCGCGCTCCAGATCGACTCACTGAACGACATCGGTTACCAAGCCGTCCCTGGCATCCATGATCTGGTGGCGCACATGACCACCATGCCTGCACGACCCGGCTTCGACAATAATGTCTACATCACGGTGGAAAACATCGGTACAGAGAACACGGCGGCCGCGCTGGACCTCACTTTCGACAATGCCCAGACCTGGGTGGGTAGCGCTATCGCGCCGAATACGCTCATCGGGAACAGTGCTACCTGGGCGCCGACCATTGTTGCGGGTGGGGCTTGGGGGATCGCGGTAACACTGCACACCGACGCTGCCGTACCGATCGGAACCGCGCTCGCCCACAGCTTCGTTGCAACGCCCAGCGCGCAGGACACAACACCAATGGACAACACAGTAGCATGGTCGGGTTTTGTGGTCGGCGCTGTTGATCCCAACGACAAGCAGGTGGAGCCCGAAGCCATGACACCCGCGCAGGTACAGGCGGGTGAAGCGTTGGAATACACCATCCGGTTCCAGAACACCGGAAGTTTCACCGCACAACGGGTGGTCATCACTGACACGCTCAGCACCGACCTTCTATGGAGCACCATGGAATTTGTCAGCAGTTCACACACTGCGGATCGGTACATCTACCAAGGGGTCTTGCACTTCGTGATGGATCCCATCCAACTGCCGACCAGCGCCAGCGACGAACCCAACAGCCACGGCTATGTGCGATTCCGGATGCGGCCTTTGACCACCCTGCTTGACGGTGCACAGATCCCCAACGTGGCCAACATTTATTTCGACTTCAACGAGCCGGTGATCACTGCGCCGGCGGTCTTCACGGTGGACCAGAGCATGGGATCGATGACGATCCCGGAAGAAGGCTGCCAAGTGTATCCGAACCCAGTGCACGATGCGCTCACGGTGCAATGGGAAGCCCCCGGAGCCATCCTGGAAGTGCGCTCCTTGGATGGTCGCCTGTTGACGATGCAACGGTTCGAGGGTACCAAGGCCGTACTGAGGATGACCGACCTGGCCGATGGTCTTTATGTCGTCAGCGTGAACGATGGTTCTGGCCAGAGGATGGTCCAACCTGTGGTAAAGCGGTAGCGCCATCGTCACACCCGGTCGCAGGGCATTCACCCGATGACCCGTGGTCGTGGACAGCGTCCCGGTCACGACGACACCTACGGGTCCGTCGGCGGGGTGGTCGCTTGGCGCTGGAAAGCCGCTCAGGCCTTGTTCCCAGAGCTGCCGAACGATACATTCGCGCATCCTTGCTCCGTACGAATGCTCGTGTATCGAACCCTGCTAGCAAGCTTGGCCTTGGGCCTACTGCTGCCGTCTTTAGCGCAGAACCCCCAGGGTCCCGCGCGCGATAAAGCCATTGAGCACTTACTGCAACTGGGGTTCCTGCCCGAGGACTTGGGCGACCTGGTGGTGAAGGACGATTATGTGAGCGCATCCATGGGGGTGCGCCACACTTACCTCCGGCAACGTTGGCAGGGCATCGAGGTCTGGAACGGTGATATCGCCATCCACCGCCACAGCGATGGCACTATCGTGAAGTTGAACAATGGAGCTTGGAACCATATGGCCAAGCGTGTGAACACGACCTCTCCGGTCTTGACCGCGGAAGCTGCCTTGGCAACCGTGCTGGCAGGCAATGCTCCCGGGGTGTCCATGCCCCCGCTTGTGAGTACCGAAGACGCTGGCCGCCTGAAGATCTTTGATGGCAGTGCTCTGGGGTCGGAACCGGTGCGGGTGCAGTTGATGTTGCTGGCCGTGGGGGAACAGTTGCGTCTTGTGTGGAACGTAAATCACTACACGACTGATGGCACGCATTGGTGGAACGTGCGTATCGATGCGGTCACCGGTGATGAGCTCGACCGCAACGATTGGGTGAGCCAGTGCGCCTTTGATGAGGGACATGCGGAATGTGGACCCGAGGAGGAAGCTTCCGCCCCTCCACCCGCGGCTCCCAACGATTACAACGTCTACCCAGCTCCGGTTGAAAGTCCGAGCCACGGTGCGCGCGCTTTGCGCAATGCACCATGGACCCTCGCTGGGATCGCCTCACCCTATGGCTGGCATGATACCAACGGCGCGGCCGGGCCCGAGTACACCTATACGCGCGGCAATAATGTTTGGGCGCAGGAGGATGCCAACAACAACAACGGAACAGGCGCCAGCCCCAATAGCGCCACACTGGATTTCGACTATGCGTTGAACCTCGGGGGCGCACCATCCACCTACCAGAACGCGGCCATCACCAACCTCTACTACTGGAATAACCTGATGCACGATGTCTGGTACCAGTACGGCTTCGATGACCCCGGGGGCAATTTCCAATCGAACAACTATGGGCGTGGCGGTCTTGGAGCCGACTACGTGCTTGCCGATGCCCAGGACGGCGGGGGCACCAACAATGCCAACTTCGGTACCCCACCGGATGGCGCTTCACCGCGCATGCAGATGTACGTGTGGACTTACACCGCTCCATCGCGTGATGGTGATATTGACAACTGCATCATTGCCCACGAGTACACACACGGCATCAGCAATCGCTTGGTGGGTGGACCGTCCAACACGAACTGCTTGACCAATGCCGAGCAAATGGGAGAGGGATGGAGCGATTGGTTCGCCTTGATGATGACGATCGAACCGGGCGATCAAGGCATTGACCGCCGTGGCATCGGTACATATGTGTTGGGCCAGGGCGTTACAGGCACCGGCATACGTCCGGCACCGTACAGCACCAGTTTCGCACAGAACAATTACACCTACGCCAGCACGAACAATGCGGGTCTAGCTGCACCACACGGCATCGGTTTCGTTTGGTGCACGATCCTGTGGGAGATGACATGGGATATGATCGCCACCTACGGCTTCGACCCGAACCTGTACACCGGTACCGGCGGGAACAACCGCGCAATGCGGTTGGTAACGGAGGCGATGAAGTTGACACCCTGCAACCCCGGTTTCGTGGATGCACGCGATGCGATCCTGCTCGCTGACCAGAACATCTACGGTGGCGCCAACCAGACCATCCTATGGAACGCTTTCGCGCGACGCGGCCTGGGAGCCAGTGCCAGCCAGGGTACCAATTCCAGTCGGTTCGATCAAACAGAGGCATACGATACGCCGATGACCACCAACGTCGGTGTAGCCCAGATCCTGACACCTGCATCGGGGACCATCCCCAATTGCACTGGCGCTACGATCACCGTCTCTGCGCTCATCCGTAATTATGGTAGTGTTGCACAGAGCAACTTCCCCGTGCGATACCAATTGGATGGTGGTGCCTGGGTTTCACAGAATTATGCTGGCCCGTTGGGCGCCGGTGCGTCAGCCACCTTCACCTTCACCGTGCCCGTTACGATCACCGCCGTTGGTGCGCACACATTAGTTGTGGCAACCGTGTTGCCCGGTGATATGTTTGCCGGGAACGACCAGAGCACCAGCACTGTGACGGTGGCTGCTGCCACCAATTACCCGATCCCGTTCACCGAAGGTCTCAGCGCTGCATCGCCAACACCTACCGGTTGGACGTTGCAGAACCCTGATGGCCTTACGACCTGGAGCACCACCGTGCTGGCGAACGGCCCTGGTTGCGCTTCCTCACGCGTTTGGAGCATCGACATGTTCGCGTACAGCAACGTTGGCCAGGAAGACCGGTTGGTAACGCCCAAGATCACCCTCCCGGTGGGGGCGGCTGCACACCTGAAGTTCGATCATGCCCATGCGCCGTATGGTCCGGGGTACTATGATGGGTTCCGTGTGGACGTGAGCGGCAATTGTGGTGGCAATTGGACAACGGTCTATGCTGCCTCGGGTGTGGCCCTTGGCACGGCGGCCGCAAGCACCGCGGCCTGGGCGCCCACCAATTGCTCGCAGTGGCAGACGCACGACATCAACATCAGCGCCTTCGATGGGCAGACGATCATGGTGCGTTTCGTATCGATCAATGGGTACGGGAATTTCCTGTACATGGACAATGTTCATGTAGGCAGCGCGATCTCACTTCCTGTTGAACTGGTTGACATCAGTGCGTGGCCGGAGAGCGATGGCATCAAGCTGGCGTGGGTCACCGCCACTGAGAACAACAGCGAGCGTTACGACATCGAACGGAGCACCAACGGCGAGAATTGGATCGGTATCGGCACGCAGGCCGCTGCTGGGAATTCCTTCACGCGGACCGAATACAACTTCCTGGACGGATCACCGAGGGTAGGGCCGAACTACTACCGCTTGCAGATGATCGACATCGATGGTTCTCGGGAGCTTTCCGCAACGGTTTCCGCACAGTGGAAAACGGACGTTCAGCTCAGCTACCCGAACCCCAGCGATGGAAGTTTCTGGGTGAGCGCTTCCGCGGATGAGCCGGTCGAAGTGATCGATGCTCTGGGCCAGAGCATGCCGTTCACCCGAGCGCCTGCAGCCGACGGCCTTGTGCATATCGAGTTGCTGCGTCCGGTTTCAGGCCTCTACCTCCTGCGGGTCGGCACGGGTGATGGGGCTCTGGTGGAGCGGATCATGCTGGGCGAGCGCTGAGCACGTATCCGCCGCCGTTCAACGCGATCTGCTTTCTCGCTGGCGGTACGGGCCGTTGACTTTCCGTACGGTCAATTTCACGCAATTGGCTGCGACAAGTCCCAAGTGTTACTCTGTCCCATCGGCGTGCAGGCTACTCCTTCAACAGTCGAACCACAAGCCGCTGCGCGCTCCCGTTCAGTTCAATAGCATAAAGGCCCGAGGCGAGCGCGGACACATCGAATGCGAATGACGCATTGCCTTTGGGCCAGCGCAACCGCATCAGTTCGGCGCCGGTGATGGAACGTAACAACACATCTTCAACCCCGCCTGCACCGGCAAGCCGCACTTCGACCTGTCCGGTGGTGGGGTTGGGGAAGACATGAACCCCGCCATGTTCCATTTCTTCAACCGACCAGATCAGATCCACCACCAGTTCGGAGGTGTTCGTCCGGATCGGAGGATTGAGGTCGAAGTAGATGTCGGCAGCATTTGGGATCAACGTGCCATAGGGTAGCCACGGATCCGTGGCATCCAATGGCATGCGGAAACTGACAAAGCCTTGGCTGCCCACCGGGTCGGACGAACTGTCCGGAAGCTGAATGTTCAGAAAGGTGAAGCGCAGCAAACGCCCAATGCGCTCCGCCGTAAGGGCATGAGATGCCGCGAGCACCTGGAGCGGGTTGTACGGGAACAGTGTGCTCAAGGTATCGATGACGACTACATCGGTCGCTGGTGCGTTTCCGGTATTCTGGAACCGGATGGTGTAGTCGATGTAGTTGTCGCTGTCCGTATAGACGCTTGTACTCTGCATCGATTCTGTTTGCGCCTGCTTATCATTCGGGTCGAAGGCCCCAAAAAAGCTTGGCGCAACCGTATAGACATCGTTCTGGGCGTTGTTATCCGGCACGGTGGTTTCAGCGGACATTGACGCAGAAGTACTCAGCCCGATGAGGCCGGGGTTCGGCGGTACCTGCACTTCAACCGTGATCATTTCAGATGCCAAGGGCGCAAGAGCAGCGATGGTCCACTCCAAATGGCCGGTAGTGCTGACCGTTGGAGGAGCGGAAGTGGAGACCAGGGTGAATGTCGGGTCGTAGTCGAAGGTGACGGCCACAGTGTTGAAGGTGGTGACCGAGCTGGCATTGTGTGCACTGACCCAATACGTCGCGTTGAACCCCGGCACGTGATAACCGTGCGCGAGATACGCCCAAACATCCTCGCATGCATTCGTGAGCAAGCAGATCGGTCCGAGGTAGAGCACAGCGTTACCGGCAAGGATGTCGCTCCGCAGCACGGCACCCATGCTGTCGGTGATCATCACCACTGGAATGGTGATGCCGCCGCCGAGCGTGCCCTCACCCATTTGCACGGGGCTACCGGGCACGTAGTTGATGACCACCAGCGCACGCGCACCGGCGTTCTGGGCGTTCAACGCCTTCAAGCTGAACTCACAGGTGCCCCGGTACACCACCGCGATGTTGCCGTTGATGGCCGCACCGTTCACCAACGCACCACAGCCAAGGGAATCAGCGGTTGTGCCGTCATCCACGAACACGGCCGTGTCCGTGATCGCGTTGTTGCTGTCGTGCATGTTGGGGACCAACGGCCAAGGGGCCCAAGCGCATTCCAAGTGCCCCGACAAAGCCCCGGGTGCGATCACATACGTCGTGACCTGCCCGGAAGCGGACAAGGAAGCGATCGTAACAATGGAAAGGAGGATCGGTGTTCTCATGCGCCCGGGTTCAGGGATCCAACAGTCGCGTGCAACCCCGAAGGTAGGCCGTGTTCCCCGATATCATTTCCCGTGGATCGATGCACCCATCATCCCATCGCAGTTGAAGTTCCCCGGCTCCTCACCCGATAACTTCGCCCCCGTCATGTTGAAACAGAACCTATCGCTCAAGCTCCAGCAGAAGCTCTCGCCGCAGCAGATCCAGCTCATGAAGCTGTTGCAGGTACCTACTGCTGAACTGGAGCAACGCATCAAGCAGGAGATCGAGGACAATCCCGCGCTGGAGGAAGGTGAGGACCAGGGCGATGAAGAGGAACCGACCGAGGAGCAGGCGTTGACGGACAGCGAGACCAGCGAAGCCAACGACGATACCCCGGGCGAGGACGACATCGACATGAGCGCGTACTACGATGACGACACGCCGGATTACAAGCTCAGTGTCCAGAACAAGGGGCGCGATGACGAGGAACGGGAGGTCCCACTGGCCGGCGGCAAGAGCTTCGCGGATATCCTCATGGACCAGCTCTCCTTGCGCGAGATCGATGAGCGCACCGAGATCCTTGGTCAGCACCTGATCGGCAACCTCGATGAGGATGGCTACCTGCGCCGCGACCTGGAGCAGATCGTCAACGACCTCGCCTTCACCCAGAACATCGCAACCGACGCAGCGGAACTGGAGAAAGCGCTGCGCCATGTGCAGGCCCTTGACCCGCCCGGCGTGGGTGCCCGCGATCTGCGCGAATGCCTGTTGCGCCAGCTGGAGCGCATGCCCCGCACGGTGGATTCGCTTACCGCCAAGGAGATCATCGACAAGCACTTCGATGCCTTCAGCAAGCGCCACTACGACAAGATCATGGAGCGGCTGGAGATCGACGAGGAAGCCCTGAAATCCGGGCTGGACGAGATCATGCGCCTGAACCCCAAGCCGGGCAACACCATGCGCGAGGGGGACAAGCCGGTGCAGGAGGTGATCCCCGACTTCATCATCAACACCGTTGACGGGCAATTGGAGCTGATGCTCAACAGCCGCAACGCGCCGGAGCTGCGCGTGAGCCGCCAGTACCGCGAAATGATCGATGCCTACAAGCGCAACAAGAACAACAAGGAGGCGAAGGAGGCCATGATGTTCGTGAAGCAGAAGCTGGATGGCGCCAAGTGGTTCATCGACGCGATCAAGCAACGCCAGCACACCCTGCTCACCACCATGGAGGCGATCATGGAGCACCAGCGCGAGTTCTTCCTCACCGGCGATGAGACGAAATTGAAGCCGATGATCCTGAAGGATATCGCCGAGAAGATCCACATGGACATCAGCACTGTGAGCCGCGTGGCCAACAGCAAATACGTGCAGACGAATTATGGCACCATCATCCTGAAGTTCTTCTTCAGCGAAAGCCTCACCAACGACCAAGGCGAGGAAGTGAGCACACGCGAGGTGAAGAAGATCCTCAAGGACGCCCTGGAGGCCGAAGACAAACAGAAGCCGCTCACAGACGAGGAACTTACCGAACTCCTCAAGAACAAGGGCTACAACATCGCGCGACGCACCGTGGCCAAGTACCGTGAGCAATTGCACGTGCCGGTGGCGCGCATGCGCAAGGAACTCTGACCAAGCTTCAAGTGGCAAGTGCCAGGGGTCAAGCTTCAAGAAATGTGCGCGCGATCCTCATTGGGCTTTGATACTTGGCACTTGAACCCTGTCACTTGAAGCGATCCTCGCGCCTTCTCTCCATCCTCTTGCATCCACTGTGGATGCCGCTGTTCCTTTTCCTACTGGCTTTCCGGCTGGAGCCGCACCTCGGCTATTTCATGCCACCTCAGGCGATGTGGTTCAACCACATCGTGATCGCTGTCATGACCGGATTGTTCCCACTTATCGGTGCTGCGCTCATGCTGCGGACACGGCGCGTCAATGGGCTCACGATGGATGAGCGCAAACAGCGTATCGCCCCGATGGTGAGCACACTGCTTTATTACTGCCTCACGTATTGGCTGCTGCGCAAATACCCGCATCATCCAGCGGCGTTGTCGCTCTTCCTGGGTTGCATCGTATCGCTGATCGCCGTGCTGGCGGTCACGTTCATGTGGAAGATCAGCATGCACATGGCGGGGATCGGTGGACTTGTCGGTGGGCTGGCGGCGCTCCAGATACTTTTCGGATCGTTCAGCGTGCTGGTGTTGGTACCCCTTGTCCTGATCGTCGGCCTGCTCGGCACCGCGCGACTTGTCGACAGCGACCATACGCCCGCGCAGATCTATTCCGGTGCGGTGCTCGGCTTCGGTTGCGTGTTCGGCAGTGTGCTTTCCGGCTTCGTTCTCTGAGACGGCGCTACGCGCCTCCCCACCTCCGCATGCGATGGCCTTGTGTGGCGTACCACAGAATGAACAGGTAGCAGGGCAGGAAGATCGACAGTGCGATACGGCTGCCGATAGCGGGCGTGTCGCACATCAAGCCGAAGATCGGAGTGAGCACTGCGCCCCCCGCAATACCCATGATCAACAATGCGGAGCCCGTCTTGGTGAAGCGACCCACCCCTTCAATGGCCAATGGCCAGATCGCGGGCCACATGAGAGCGTTGGCCAGGCCGAGCAAAGCGATGAAGAGCACGCTCACATATCCGCTGGTGCACATGGCCAGCACGCTGAACAACAGACCGGCGATCGCCGACGATCTTAGCGCCCTTGACTGGCTGATGAACTTGGGTATGGTGGCGATCCCGATCACGTAACCCACGAGCATCGCACCCAAGGTCCACGCGGTGAAATTCTTCGTCTCGCTGAGCGGTATGCCTTGGCTCCGGCCGTACAGCCCGATCGCATCGCCGGCGATCACTTCCGCACCGACGTAAAAGAAGATGGCCAGCGCGCCGAACACCAGTTGAGGGTATTGCAGTGCGCTGGTCTTCCCTTGTCTCTCCGTTGCATGGGTGGCTTCATCCTCGTTCACTTGATCCGGCAGTGGTGAGAAGCGCACGAACAACCCCAGCACCACCAGGGCAATAGCCATGATGCTGTATGGTCCGATCACACGCAATGCGAGATCGTCCAGTGCCAGCGTGCGCGCGGCCGGATCCAGTGCGGCGAGGCTTGCCTCCAGCGTATCGGAGTCGTGCAGTATCACCGCGCCGAGCACTACCGGGGCCAGCATGCCTGCCAGTTTGTTGCAGATCCCCATGATGCTGATGCGCTTCGCCGCGCTTTCGATCGGGCCCACAATGGTGATGTATGGATTGCTGGCCGTCTGCAACAACGTCAACCCCGTGCCGATGACGAACAGCCCGGCGAGGAACAGCCCATAGGTGCGCGTCTGTGCGGCGGGAATGAAAACGAGGGCACCGGCGGCCATGACGAAGAGCCCGACCATCATGCCATTCTTGAAACCCGTGGACCGCAACACGGCCGACATGGGCAACGCCATGACGAAGTATGAGATGTAGAAAGCGGAGGCCACCAGGAATGCCTCGGCACTGCTCAATTCGCAGGCGATCTTCAGATACGGGATCAACGTTCCGTTGAGCCAGGTAACGAAGCCGAAGATGAAGAAGAGGATCCCCAGGATGACGATGGGGATGATCGAGCTGCGCGACTGCTGCATAGTGTTGCGGGTTGCGGTAAATCTCACGAACCCACAGCGCCTTGCCCGCGATTGCGCGCATCATCTTTCCACAGGCGCGCAGGGATAGCCGATGACGAAGAGTTACCCTTCCAGCACGTACACCACATGATCCACCGCGCCAGCGACCGGCGGGTGCTCCTTGGTCAACCGCACCTTCCAGTGGAAGTCGCCGACCCATTCGGCTTTCAGCGCGTCGAAGATCCTGCGGCCCACATGCTCGATGAGCTTGCCGCGCACCGCCATCTGTTCCTTCACGATCGCCGTAACGCGGCTGTAGTCGATGGTGTCCACCAACTTGTCCGTGCGCTCGGCTTTGGCGAAGTCGCCGGTGATGGTCACATCGACCTGGTAATGGCCGCCGATGCTGCCCTCCTCGTTCAGGCAGCCGTGGTATGCGTACACCCGGATGCCGTTCACTTCGATCACACCCATTGCTTGCAGAGTTCAAGACCGGCCTTCAACCGTGCGATGACCTCGTCCTTGCCCAGCAGTGCACTCACATCGAACATGCCGGGGCCTTGCATACGGCCGGCTACGAACAGGCGGTACAGCGGCATCACCTGGCCCACCTTCATTCCTTTCTCGTTCAACACTTCGTTGAAGGCGGGTTCGAGGGTGGAAGGCGTGAAGGAGGCAAGCGCGGCAAGGGAAGTGATGTAAGCTTCCAGCGCAGGGGCGGCCTCAGGCTTCCATTTCTTCTTCAACTCTTCGTTCGCAGGCGCATTGTTGATCAACGGCGAGCCGCTGGTGAACATGTAAGTGCCTTCGAGCATGTCGTCCAAGAAAGTTGCGCGCTCCTTGAGCAGGGCAGCAGCTTGTGTGGCGCGCTCAACGGTGGTATCGATGCCGTTGGCTTTCAGCTTCGCCTGCAGCTGCGCACCGAGTTCGGCATCCGGACGCATGCGCAGGTACTGTTGGTTGAACCACTTGGTCTTCTCCGGATCGAATTTGGCGCCGCCCTTGTGCACGCGTTCGAGGTCGAACAACGCGGTGAGCTCCGCGATGCTCATGATCTCCTGATCGGTGCCGGGGTTCCAGCCGAGCAGCGCGAGCATATTGATGAACGCTTCGGGATAGTAGCCGCGTTCGCGGTAGCCACTGCTCTTCTCGCCGCTCACCGGATCGGTCCAGTTCAACGAGAAGACGGGGAAGCCCAGGCGATCGCCATCGCGCTTGCTCAGTTTCCCGTTGCCATCGGGTTTCAGGATCAGCGGCAGGTGCGCGAACTGTGGACGCTCCCATCCGAAGGCTTCGTAAATAAGCACGTGCAGCGGCGCGCTGGGCAGCCACTCTTCACCGCGGATCACATGCGTGATCCGCATCAGGTGATCGTCCACGATGTTGGCCAGGTGATACGTGGGCATGCCGTCGCTCTTGAACAGCACCTTGTCGTCGATATTGGCGCTGTGCACCACTACCCAGCCGCGTATGATGTCCTCGAATCGCACCTCTGCATGGCGCGGCACCTTCAAGCGGATCACGTACTCATCGCCACGCGCCAAACGCTCTTTCGTTTCGTCCGCGCTCAAGGTGAGCGAGTTCTTCATGTGCTCACGCGTAACCGCGTTGTATGCGGGGGCGGCCACACCAGCGGCCTTCAATCGCTCGCGCATGGCCTCCAGCTCCTCAGAGGTATCGAAGGCGTAGTAGGCCTTGTCTTTCGCGATCAGTTCATCGGCGTACTGCTTGTACAGGTCTTTGCGGTCGCTCTGGCGATAAGGCCCATCGCCCCCCCCCACCCACGGACTTTCGTCGGGCACCAAGCCGCACCATTCGAGACTTTCCTTGATGTAGTCCTCCGCCCCGGGCACGAAGCGTGTCTGGTCGGTGTCCTCGATGCGCAACAGGAACTGGCCGCCGTGTTTGCGCGCGAAGAGGTAGTTGTACAAGGCAGTGCGCACACCACCCATGTGCAACGGACCGGTGGGGCTTGGGGCGAAACGGACTCTTACCGACATGTGTGCATCAGATCAGGAGATCAAGCGATCGGATGATCCAATGCCTGCTTCTGAAGGGTGGCGAAAGTAACCGGCTCTCCTCCGTGTCCGCCTCTTCAGCCTATCCGGGATCCCCCAGCTTGGTCAGTGCGCCACGGCCGTCGCGCCGTGCTCATGCGTGCGGAGCCATTCGCGCACGTCCGCCACTTCCTTCATCTGTGCTTCGCGCATGGTTGCCCAGGTTTCATCCGTAGCAGCGTCCATGGCGGCAAGCGCACGGTCCACGCGCTCAAGGCCTTGGGCGAGTTCAGCAGCACGCTCCTTGTCCGCGTCCCGCTCGGGTGAGGGGGTCGTGCCCACGTTGAGGCGTGCGCGCACTTTCTCCAGTTCAGTCGTCAAGGTCATGCGCAGCCCGCGCATGTCGGCGCTGGTGCTCATGCGCTCCTGGGTCGGAGTGCGGTTCACCGCGGTTTGTCCGGCATCCTCAGGATCAGCTGTGTTCGCGTTGGCAATGGCGGCAGCCTCCAGCTCGTCCTGCGTGGTTCCATTGTGGTTCTCGTCGATGACGCCGGTCGTGCCGGGGTCTTTGGTGGTGCCCGCATCGGAACAGGCCGTGACCAGCATGGCCATGAAGCTGATGGGCAGCATGGCGGTGTGCAAACGGCTCATTGGTTTTCGGGTGAACATGGTTTCTTGTATTTGTTCGGACGGAGCCAATACATGGGCCAATACCGCGCCCCGATGGTTGTTGACCCATGCACGGGAAGCTACTGGGGAGGTTCCTTCCCCTGACGGGCAAAACCCTCCCGGAAGGCGATCACCGACGGGCCAAGGCGGGGTTGTTCGATACGATCCGTATGGTGGCCTGTGGGCAGATGGCTGCCAGATCGGACACCACCTCCAAAGCCCTGTTCAGTGGAACGTGATCACTGAGCGGAGCGGCGTGACCCTTCAGGAACGCCTGCCATTCATCCTGCTGGCACTGCACCAATTCGAACCGGTAGGCCTGGGGGTTCTGCTTTTTGGGTGCCGGGGTTGCCGTACGGCCGGGTCGTTGCGTTTTCATGGCGGATGATTTTGTTCATCCGCACAGATCCCGGTCCAATGACCGCCATGCTCACCCCGCGGTCGTCGACCGCCCTTTGTGTACCACAGTGCGTTGGTCGGTGTGGCGGCGTCGCCTCAACAGTGCAACGGTGAAGATCGTGGCCTGTATGTGCGAACTGCTTTGCGGACGTGGCTTCCCGAAATGGTGGCCGGTCTCCGGATGAGGCGGCATAGGAAATGTTGCGAGGTAGCAAACGCCTTCTGCCATGAAACCATTGGTCCACCTCTCTTCGGGTGCAGGCCATCTCGGCGCCAAGCTCCAACCCGGCGGCGAATGGCATGATCGGTTCTGGGGTGGCATCGAGCGCGCCGACCAGACGCTAGACTCGTTCTATGAATGGTTGGGACGGAACTGCGATGTAGCTGCCTTGGCCCTGCTAGGCGGGATATTGTCGGTGATCACGCTCGTGACTTTCGGTTGAGCGCCCTATTCCACCTCCAGTCGTTGACTTGCAGTTCCGCGTTGGTCATAAACCGTAACGAGGTAAAGCCCACTGGGCGCATTACCCAGGTCAAGGTCGAAGGTGGGGCCTGTCATATGCGTGCGCACCACCTCGCGGCCCATTGCATCCGTGAGCGTGAGCATGGTGTTCCCGATCCCTCGCTGCGTGCGCACGAACACATGGTTACTGGCGGGATTGGGAAAGAGGGCAATGTCTTGGGACGTTGGATCCTCAATGCCACTGGTCGGTGATCCGAGTTTCACGACCCAAATGTCCTCAAGCCCATGATTGCCGGACACATCGCCGGCATTGGAACTCGACCAGCCCGCAAGGATGAAACCGCCATCACTGGTTTCTTCCAGGCTGCGCGGAATATCCCCATCGCCACCACCCATTGCTTTTTGCCAGATCAAGGTTCCTGTGGTGTCCAGTTGCGCCAGCCAGAGATCATACATCCCATGATTGCCCGAGACATCACCGCCGGTGGAGGCAGCATGACCCACCACCACATATCTGTCGGCTGATAGCGATCGGACGCACGAACCCCAATCCGGTTGACTTCCGCCGAGCGCCCGTTGCCATAGAAGGACACCGTTGTCGTCGATGCCGGTCACCCACAGATCCGCGGCGCCGTGATTGCCCGACACGTCCCCATCGTCCGACTGGCTGTAGCCACCCACCACGTATCCACCACCGCTAACGGTATCGACCGATAGTGCCCACTCCTCGTCGGTCCCACCCAAGGCCACCTGCCACACCAGAGCGCCTGTTGCGTCGAGCTTCACCACCCAACTGTCATCGTCGCCATGGTTGCCGGTCACATCGCCGTCGTTCGAAATGGTATTGCCCACCACGATATAGCCTCCATCGGCGCACTGGAGGATCGAACGGGCCCATTCGCCTATGGTGCCTCCGAACGTGCGCTGCCATAGGAGTGTCCCGATGTCATCCAATTTTACCACCCAGAAGTCCGCCGTTCCGTGGTTGTTGGTCACATCGCCATCGTTCGATATTGTCGCACCGGCGAAGACGTATCCACCATCATCCGTTTGCTGGATCGATATGGCCCAGTCGGCCTCGCTTCCGCCCAAGGCTTTTTGCCATTCCAGCGCACCAGAGGGGTCGAGCTTCACCACCCAAGCATCAACAACCCCGTGCTGTCCGGTCACATCACCATCGTTTGAAGCCGTGGAGCCGGCCACGATGTACCCGCCATCGCTTGTTTGCTCCACATCCATGGCTTGATCGGCGAGGCTTCCACCCAAGGCCCTTTGCCAGACCAATGTGCCGAGCCCATCCAATTTCGCTATCCAGCCGTCCTCATCGCCGTGCTGGCCCACCACATCGCCGTCGCTGGACAAGGTGTATCCGGCCAGGACATAGCCGCCATCGGCGGTTTGCTCGATCGACTCAGCGCGGTCGTATGAACTTCCCCCAAGGCATTTTTGCCATGCGATGGATGGGGCTACTTGCGTGAACGCTTTTGCAAACTCCAGGCAGGAGAAGAGGACAAGGATGTTGCGTTGGGTCATGTGCAGCTCGTGTCTGCGCAAGGGTACGCGACAAGGACGAGGTCCCCTGAGCAGGACTGGTTGAACCACCAACGATCCCTGGTTCGGATGATGATGGATCCGACATTCCCCGTACTACTTTTCGGTCATGCGACACAGCCTCGCCTTGCTGATGCTTGGGGTGCTTTCATCCGCGAAGGCACAAACCGTATTGAGTGTGCAGGATGGCGATTGGGACGATCCCGCAACATGGGATTGTGCGTGCGTGCCCATGGCGCAGAACACCATCGTCATGCACACCGTGCAGATCACCGGCAACATGTTCCTGCCCATGCAGGAATTCACCATCTCTGCTTCTGGTGTGCTCACCATGGACCTTCCGCATTCCCTGGCCGTCATGGAGTCGGTGCTCAACATCGGCACCATGCTGCTGAAAGGGAATATTGATGTGGATGGCGAGATCGTGAACAACGGCACGATCAGCATCGATGGCAACCTGTACCTGGACAACCTCTTGGTCATGGACGGCCCCGGCACGCTGCTCACCACCACAAACATTGGCAATGCCGGGTTGATCACTGGATCCGGGCGCATCTGCGTGAGGGAAGTGTCCGACAATGACGGAACCATCCAAGGTTCGATCGACTTCTGCGATATGACGCCGACAACAGCCACACCGCCGATCATCGATTTCAATTCCGGCGTGGTGGAACCCTCCGTCACGTTCTGCCTCACCGGCGGCTGCATGGAAACTGTTCCAGAGGTCAACGCATTGCTTCAGCTGAACGCATGGCCCGTACCGGCGGGCGATAAGTTGACAATTGATGGACTGCCCCCGGCTTCTACGGTGGATCTGTTCGATGCGCTCGGGCGGTGGGTGCCGATGATCTCGCGGCGGGAAGGTGATCACATGATCGTTGAAACGGGCACCGTGCCAGCAGGTTGTTACAACGCGGTGGTTTCAACAACCCATAACAGCAGGTCGTTGGCGGTGATGGTGTTGCATTGAACGCCCCACACTTGGAACTGAGCCCACGGTTCTGTCATGGTGAGCCCGTCGAACCATGACACTACCGCCCCGCAGCTGCTACCATCACTGCCGTGACTTTCGGCGCGTTGCCGATGAAGATCTCGTTGCCGATCACCATCACCGGTCGTTTCAAGAAGGTGTATTCCTGCAGGATGTACTTGCGGTAGTCCTTCTCCGTCAGCTTCATTTTGTTCAGGCCCATTCCGCGGTACTTCAAGGCGATGCGGCTGAAGAGCGCTTCGTAGCTGCCTGCGAGCTTCTTCATCGCATCGAGCTCGGCCGCCGAGATCGGATCGCCCTTGATCTCGCGCATGGTGAAGCTCTTGAGGTTGGGGATCTCTTTCAGGATGCGCTCGCACGTGGTGCAGGTGCCGAGGTAGTAGATGATGCGTTGCACAGAATAAGAGTTGGAGGGTGGAACAGTGAGAGAGTGTAAGAGTAGCTCCTCCTGTGCACCCCTTCACCCTCTCTCAGAACTCCGCGCTGGCGGTGTCCGCGGGAACGCATCCCTGATGTCCCCATGCCGGTGACGAACAACATGAAGCGCTCCAGCCTAAGTCCGAAGCCTGCATACGGCACCGTGCCGAACCCGGATGGTCCATGAATGTGGTGAAGCATACGGCATTGCGCGCTCTTCTCGACCACACGTCAATACAGCACGATCAGTGCTCCACGATCACCGTGCGCGACGCTGACCAAGGGGCTGCTCGAAGGGTCAATACATATGGCCCCGGGGCAAGGTCGTGAACGGATAAGCCGGTGCCTTGGCTGCGATACGCCACGGCCCTGCCGTCCAATGCGCGCAATTCCATGGAGTAAGTGGCTTTGGATCGTCCGATGATGTGCAATTCATCCGAGCATGGGTTCGGCCAAATACGGAACGCTGCATCGGGGCTCGTGTCTTGGGTCGCGGTGCTGA
>JBATMK010000202.1:0-1939 GCA_049289815.1 Flavobacteriales bacterium | reverse complement strand
GCGGGTGGTGCGTGGGCAGTGCGTTCTCCTGTGTTGCCAATAGCTCTTCGAAGCGCTTCTCGCCGGGCCGCAGGCCGGTGTAGACGATCTCGATGTCGCGCCCGGGTTCCTTGCCGCTGAGCCGGATCATCTTTTCAGCCATGTCCAGGATCCGCACGGGTTGCCCCATGTCGAATACGTAGATCTCGCCGCCCTTGCCCATGGCAGCCGCTTCAAGCACGAGCCGGCAGGCTTCAGGAATGGTCATGAAGAAGCGCGTGACCTCGGCATCCGTCACCGTGACCGGTCCGCCTTCGGCGATCTGCTTACGGAACAGTGGGATCACCGATCCATTGCTGCCGAGCACATTGCCGAAGCGCGTTGTCACGAATCGTGTTGTGCACGAGGCTCCGAGGCTCTGCACATACTGCTCTGCCACACGTTTGCTCGCACCCATGACGCTTGTTGGGTTCACGGCCTTGTCGGTGCTGATCAGCACGCTGTGTTCAACCCCATGTTCACAGCAGAGGTCGGAGATATTGCGCGTTCCCAGCACGTTGGTGCGCACCGCCTGTTCGGGTTGAGCTTCCATCAAGGGCACGTGCTTGTAAGCTGCCGCATGGAAGACCACTTCCGGTTTGGTTTCCAGCAGCACGCGTTCAAGGGCTGCGCGATCACGGACATCGCCGATCACCGGGCTGAATGTCGTGTAACCCTTTCCCTTGAGTTCCATCTCCAGATCGTACAGTGCACTCTCCGCATTGTCCAGAAGGACAGTGTGCTTCGCGCCGAGCACCATCAACTGACGCACTATCTCGCTGCCAATGCTCCCAGCAGCTCCTGTCACCCGCACCCGCTTGCCGGAGAAGTGCGCGCGCACCTCCGCGTCGTCCAAGGTTATCGGTGCGCGGCCCAACAGGTCTTCAATGCGCACTTGACGGATCTGGCCGCTGCTCAGCTGGCCGTTGATCCAATCGCTCACGGGTGGAACGCTCAGCACGTGCGTCTTCGCCGCCATGCACATGTCCACGACGCGTCGCCGGTTCTCGGCATCGGGGTGCTGAACGGTGATGATCACTTGGTCCACATCGCCGTCGGCCAGAAGCCGAGGCAATGTTGAGGTGGAGGCAATGGGTACACCTTCCAACCGTTGGCCGGCCTTCTTCGTGTTGTCGTCAACAAAGGCTTCCACCTTGTACTTGCGACTGCCATCCCTTTCCAGCGTACGCTTGGTGATGAGGCCCGACTCGCCCGCACCATAAAGGATCACGCGCACCTCGTCCTTACCGCTTCCCTTGGCCCGCAGGTACAGGAGCTTCATGGCGATGCGGCTGGTGATAAGCAGCATGGCCGTGGCCATGAAGTCGATGATGATGACCGTGCGCGGCAGGAAATAGATCCCATCGAAGGCGAAGAACCGCAAGGCGCTCAGCAACCCGAACACGGCCGAACCCGCCAGCACGGTCAGGAAGATCCGCTTGGCATCCTCGGTGCTCGTGTGCTTCACCTGGCTCATGTGGATGCGTGCGACCCAGAGCGAAACCAAGCGCACGACAACGAACACAGGCAATACCGGCCAGAGCAGTTGCAACTCGTGATCCGGTACGTGGAAGTTGAACCGCAGCAGATAGGCTGCACCAAGCGCCGCCACGCACATGGCCGTGTCGATCACCAGGATCGTCCAGCGGGGCAGGTAGCGCGGTGCGGCCATCGGAGTTCTCCTTCGCCCAGGCTTCGGCGAACGAGGCGCGAAGGTATCCGGCACGTGGGCAGGCAACCCCCGCCCGTCTTCCACCCCGAAGAGCATCTTTGCGCGGAAACACTTGTCACCCTGAGCACGTCGAAGGGTACCCCACTTTTCACTTTTGACATTCAACAAATGCCTGTCTCTCTCGTAACCGGCGGCGCCGGCTTCATGGGTGCCCACCTGGTGAAGGAACTCCTGGCCATGGGCCACACC
>JBATMK010000201.1:0-2854 GCA_049289815.1 Flavobacteriales bacterium | reverse complement strand
CAGCTGCTTGTGCAGGTTGGCCTGGGTAACGATGGCGAAGACCTTGGTGAAGGTGCTGGCGTTGGTGCCCGCATGGTGGTCCACGTTCATGATGGCGAGCTCGAAATCGATATCGTCCGGCACGATGCGATCACACCTGCGGGCTTGTCCTCGGCCAGGGCCTTGCGCGCTGCCAGGATCTCGGCGAAACCGTTCACGGTAAGCCCTCCTGGAACAGGACTCCAGCCAGTCGTGCATCGTGGCCGTAAACGTCGTCCCGGAAATTCAACCGCCCCTGAGCATCCACCCATGCGGTGAAGTACGTGATGGCGACCGGGCAGCCTTCGCTCAAATGCACGGTGATCTCACTGCGCCCCTCCATGGCTTTGTCAATGGCGTCCGGCGGCCATTCCGGGTCATCCTTCAGCAGGTAAAGGGCAAGTGCACGCGCATCGCTCACCCTGATGCAACCATGGCTGAACGTGCGCTGCCGTTGCGCGAACCTGTCCTTCGCGGGCGTGTCGTGCAGATATATCATATAGGGATTGGGGAAGAGGAACTTCACCCTGCCGAGAGCATTCTGAGGCCCTGGCCGTTGCCGCATGCCACCAGTGCGCAGTTGTTCGATGTGGTTCCTGCGCAGGTAACCGGGGTCACGCTCCGCGGCAGGCATGATCTCGTTTTGGACTATCCTGGCGGGAATGTTCCAATAGGGAGCGAAGACGACCTCGGTCACCTGGCCTCGGAAGATCAGCGTACGCCGAACCGTGGTGCCCACCACCACATCCATTTGCAGGACCGGCACATCGTGTTCCATCACATGCAGCCGGAATTCCGGGATGTTCACCACGATGATGCGGGTCGGTAGTTGCTCGGGCACCCAACGCAGGCGCTCCATGTTCACCATGATGGTGCGGAGGCGATCGGTGGGCGGTACGTTCAGCGCATTCAGCACCTCAGCGTCCACCATCCCGTGTAGCGGCAGGCCCATGCGCTCCTGAAAGGCTGACACTGCCTCGGCCAGTGCGGCGTCGAAGTGGTCGCTCCCACTATTCTCCTTGAGATCGCCGAGCCGCTGAAGGCGCTCGCGCAACAGCGGTACGGAGGGGCCTGTGCCACCCTGCACCAGCGTGTCCATGACACTCGGAACGATGGGAGGCCAGGCGCCTTCCTTGTCCAGATCCACATAGCGCTTCAACTGTGCCTTCAACAATTTGTATTGTCTGTTCACCGGTTCGATGGCCGAGAGGTCCTGATAGCTGGAAGTGAGCGCTTCCAACAGCACGGCGTAGTTCTTCTTCCGGCGTGGGATGTACCAATCCAACTCACGGAGATCAGTCGTCACCTGCCCGCCATATTCAGCTCCGGCCAGGTGGAAGAACTGGCCTGTAAGGAGCAGTTCGGTGGCCGCACGAAGGCTGTCGGATGGCGGTAGGGTGTCGAAGCGCTGCACCAGCACGCACAACTCATGCAGGTCCCTTGCCAGTTGTGCCGCTTGAGGGCCAGCCGAGGTGTCGATCACGCCCACCAGGTTCACGAAATTCTGCACGGCTTCCTGAGGCTGATCCTTCACGAACCAGGCATACTGGTAGCCGCGACCGCGATAGAAGTCAAGGATGGCCGTCGAGTCCACATGGAACTGCGGATGCGCGAGCAGGAACCGCCGCACCCAAATGCTATCCAGGCCCAATTGAGCATCGAGCGGGTCGCTTTCGAACGAACGAGCGGTGGCCTGCCCGGTCCCGGGATCGGATTTCGTCGGTTCTCTGGATCCCGTCCCGCCACAACTGGCCAGCATCAAGGTACTACCACCAACCACGATCCAAATGCGCACAGCGCAAAGGTGGCCCCGATACCAACCCCTCAATTGACGACGGTCAAGCGTGGATGTATAACAGTGAACCTTGGGGCAGCAGCGCAAGCAGAAGGCGCATGGCTTCATGAGAAACGGCTGGACAACCCCAGCTGCGCCCCAATTGTCCATTTGCATTGATGAAGCTCTCGCTGACGTAATCAGCGGCATGGATGATGATCTCACGTTCCTTCGCATGGCCGTTCATGCCACGGTCCAATCCATCGAGCAATAAGGCATCGCCATGCTTGGGGCTCATGATCTGTTCGCCCACGCGGTAGAGGCCGGCGGAAGTACACAGCGATCCCGGCTCGTCGCTCACTGTTCTGCACACTGGTCCGCCGCTGCCCTTGCCATGCGCCACCCAAGTCCGCAATAGCAATTCATGCCGTTGCAGATCGACCAGGAAGAGACGCTTCTCGGTGCTTGGCCGCGACATGTCAGCAATGGCAAGCACGCGGGTCAGTTGCGCCTGCCCGGCAGCCCTGGCGTATGCTTCGCTGAACACGCTGTCGCTCAAGACACCCTCCAGGCCGCAGTCGTGATATAGTGCGGAAGCCGAAGGCTGGGCCGGTTGGGACCCCAAGGGCGCGAGCGCCAGGATCAGAAAAAGGAGCGAGAGCATGCGGTCCCCAAATCTATGCCCGCGGAATGAAGCATTCGTGACGGATCGACCGTTCGCAATGGAATTCGATCATCGGTGCATGGATCCAGTAGTTCCGCTTTGGTCATCCCCTCCTCGGACCAATTGGGTTTGGTGAGGTGGGTCAGGTGCATTTCGTGGCCACCGATTACGAGCCTGCGTTCGTCCCGAGTGAACAGGACCTGCTGCTGAGCCGCCTTTTCAGGGCTTCCAACGCCCTGATCGCAAGTGAACGGGCCACATGACACCCGTCGGGTATCACAATGAACGGTGCATGGACCCATGATGGGGTCGCAGCACCTCGGCGAACCCATGGAACGAGTTCGCAGCGCTCAATGGGTGCCACCCGGAACCAGGTGCTCAAGCACCCAGGCCCGCGC
>JBATMK010000200.1:0-19670 GCA_049289815.1 Flavobacteriales bacterium | reverse complement strand
CAGCTGCTTGTGCAGGTTGGCCTGGGTAACGATGGCGAAGACCTTGGTGAAGGTGCTGGCGTTGGTGCCCGCATGGTGGTCCACGTTCATGATGGCGAGCTCGAAATCGATATCGTCCGGCACGATGGCGATCACACCTGCGGGTTTGTCAAGGGCCAAGGCCTTGCGCGCCGCAAGGATCTCGGCGAAACCGTTCACGGTAAGCTTCGCGCCCGGCCGCACACGGATGTGGATCAGGTCGGCCTCCACGCGTTCCACGGTGGCCAGTTCGGTATCGATGGCATGTACGGGCATGGTAGGCGAATATATCGGCGGGCCCGGATTCGATCGTTCGGTGGATCCATCCTCATTGAGGGGAACATCGAGGTCTCTTCGGGACGAACCAATTACAAGGAAAGCATCGGTGGCGTCGCCGGTGAACGAGTAGCAGGCCACTTCATCCATAGGCGGTTGAGCGAGGGCGCACGCGGCGATCGGGAGGGCGATGAGCGACAGGGCGTAGCGGTGGATCTTGTATCGTGGTTGGTGAACTAAAGTAGAACGCAGGTCTGGTAAAGGGTGGCCTTCGCACTTGCTCGCTTGTCCCTTGGTGCGTGCGCTCGCGTCTCCCCGCACCCGACCGGCTATCCCTGTACCGCACCCGCTCAGATCGAACAGATCACAAGTGCCGTGGCCTGGTGCCACCGCTCAAGCCCCGGGGCATCAATGGATCAGCGCTGATACATCCTCGATGACGATTTCGATCGCCGAGATCCTGTTGTTCCACATTTCCGGTGGTGCACCGATCCGCAGCCGTTCATCCAGCGGAGGGGGCATCACGAACCGGTGCAGACTGAAGCGTGCGCCCACTACCGAGTAACGGTCGATGGTGAGCGAGCGCCCCTGGAAGCCGGGTTTTTCATACAGCACCACCTTGTATCCCGTGGGTATCTCGATGGAGCCGATGGCATTGTTCAGCTCGCCCAGCTCATCCGCATCGAACCGGTACGTAACGAAGGTGCGCGGTCCCATCCACGTTTCCACGGTGCCGCGGCTCCCGGGCCGGCCGAGAGTATTGAGCGTAAGCGATGCCAGATCCCCGTTGGCGCCCGCGAAGACCTTCACGCTAACGGCATCGCCCAAGGGCACATACTCCACGGTGCGGTGCACATCATACTCTGCCCCGATATGCCACTTGCCGTTCCTTGCCCTTTCCGCGCGTTTTTCCTCGGTGTCATCCTCCGCACCGGGAACGCCGAAGGAGAGGAAGCGCGGTTGACGGCTCTGGCCATCCAGCACCAGGTGTTTCTGCTTCGGGGGCTTCTCGCCGGGAAGAACGATAACGGGCGGCAGCGGGCCCACCACATACGTGCGCGAAACCACGCCGAGCGCGTCGTCGGGATCCAGCAGACCCAAAGGGGTCATGTGGTTGAAGTAGATCTTGAACAATTCCACCTCCATATCACCGGTCAAGGCCGCCATCTCTTCCGGTGGCATGCCTTCCATCAGGTGGTTCAGCGGTGTTCCCTCGATGTAGTCCTTCAGGAACTTGGGGATGAGTTCGTTCAGCCTGGCGTGTGCCTGCACCCTAGCCTCGGTCCTCGACGAGTCTTGCTCCAGCAGCGCCACCACGAAGCCGAACAGGCCCGGCACCTGGATGTCGCCGCCCCGGAAAATGTTCTGGAACTGGCTGGGCGCCCGTATGGGCACCACCGGCTGTTTCCATTCGCCGATGTGCACCGGAATGTCCACCATGGTACCGGCCATCATGCTCCGCCAGTCCTCGCGCCCCGGCTGCGCGGCGATGGCGCTGCCCTGGTGCAATTTCGTTACGGGTGAACCGAGCAGGCCCGTACCCGCCTCGCTGAAACGGAAACCCTCGGCATCGATCTTATAGAAGAAGATCCAGAGGTAGGGTTCCGCGGGGCCGATCTCGCCCGTGGTTTCGCATTCCAGGTGTGTGAACCGGAAGGACAGGTTCTGCGGAACGAAGAGATCGGGTATGTCGGCCATGGGTGTGTGTTGGTGGATGGGCGATCCGGCGAACAACAGGGAGTGTGGATCAGGAGGTCCAGAATACCTTGTACAACGCCTTGAACTTGCCGTTGGAGTTCGTGTTGGCCTGCACCTTCACATGCAGGTGCACATGGTTCGGGAACTTGGTCATGGTAGCACCCGTGAACGCACCATTCCCGTCCACCTGGCCCTCGGTGATCGTTCCGAACAAGGTCTCGGGCCCTACCATTTCAATGACATCCGCCCTTGAATTCGGGGTCGGCTTCGGGCCGATGGGCAGCAGGTCCACATCCAGGGATCGTCCCGGGTTACCGATCCCCTTGTCCTCACATACGGCGACCTCGATCAGGCGGACGGTCCGCTCCTTATAATGCTCGTTGATGAGAACGCTGATGATATCCGGTGGGTGTACCTCGCTCCATCGGGCGGCATGATCGGGATCATGCTCGCCACGACCCGCACCCCAGATGTTCTTCGCATCATTGAAGGTTGCTGCGTACGCGGGGTCCAGTTCCACCCCGAATGTTTTCAAGAACCATAGCGGGAATCCGGCCTCACTTTGGTGAGGGGCATCGGAAACGATCGACCCGACCACACGCACATACTGTCCTGCCGTCAGTTCGGGTTGCCAGCTCATCGGCCGTACGGGATCGAACGCCCATTTGGTATCCGGCGCTGATGCATGGGTGAACCCCCAATCAGCGGGGATCTGCGTGATCAGGGGGTTGACCGGTGGCTGGCTATCGACCCAACCGTTCATTTCGATCTTGATGCCAGGTTCACCCACGGCAGCATACGGTGAGTATGTATAACCCGGCACCCCGTCAGCATCCATCGTGAACAACGCATTGCCCACTTTGAGCAACTTGTTCATATCGATGCCGTGTGCCTCACACCATGCAACGTCAGGCTTGATGGCATAGGTCCAATCCCTCCAATCACCATCGATCTTCGGATTGGCCGCGGATTCCACTTGAATGAGCCAGCCTCGGAGTTCCACGGTCCTGGTCTCGATGCCGTCAACGGTTTTCAATGTGGTGCCACCGCAATCCAGTGCAAAGTGATTGCCCGGCCGTGGAGGCCAAACGTCCGAAGGCTTTGTTGTGGAAATGGAAACCCCGCTAAGCGCCATCTCGGCATGAGCGGTTTCGATCCCGTCCGTCTTTTTGCAGCCATCCGAACGTAGGATAAGCAATGAGAGCATGGCGAAGAGCGCAAGATTCCCTGCACGCAGGCTTGGTCGTTCAGGTCGCTGGTGCATAGTGTTCATGCTTCGTTGGTGATACCGTGTGATCGTGGGTTGTTGTGATCGGTCCGTCAAAGCACGTTGCGGGTGGAAGTCGCCACAATACCCGATCAAGGGTATATTCTCCCTGCTGTACCCCGCACACGCTAGTGTCCACCCAATAGTGTCACACCCAGCCTTCTTCGGGCCTGCGGCCTATAGAAGAAGCACAGCGATCCCTCTGAACAAAGAACCCCGACCATACCGGCCGGGGTTCTTCGTTGAGAAGGGCGTCTATCAGCGGATCATGAGCGAGCGCTCATGGCTGCCGTTCGCGTTGGAAACACGCAGCATGTAGCTGCCTTGTGCTACGATGCCGCGCAGGTCGAGCGTTGCGTTGTCGCTTGCCAGAACGCGGTCGTACACCACGCGGCCGGCCATGTCGATCACGGTCAGTGCGTCACCGCGCTGAACACCGATGATGCTGAAGCTGCCATCGTTCGGGTTCGGGTACACGGCAAAAGCGCTGGCCGCCACAGGGACCACCGACAACGGGCTGCAGGAGATCGTTTCCATTTCAATGCTGTACGCCCCGATGGAATTCTGCCCGGCGTTCAAGACCACCGGCATGTAATAGGTACCGGCTGCCAGTTCATCGTAGTAGTAGGTCACGTTGCCGTCGCCGCAATCGGCCGTGTTGAACGAGGTCGGGAACATGATGGAATCAGCCGGGCAATCGGGCGTAAGGATGCCGAACTGGCCACCCCACGCCGGGTTCAGCCCGCAGTATGCGATCGACAGGTCTTCGCACTGGTCCACGATGAACGCATGCCACACCACCGGTGCACCGGAGAAGGGATTACCAGCCGCCCAGTCGCCGAACGGCGTGGCGGCCGTATTGTCGCCTGTGAAGGTGTACGTACCGGTCGGTGGCAGCAGCACGGGAACAACATCAGCGCAGGCATCGCCGCCCTGGCCGTTCGGGCAATCCTCGGCCGTTGTGGTGATGGAATAAGGCCCGATGGCGTTGTTACCGGCATCCAGCAATACCGGCAGGTAGTACGTGCCTGCGGCCAGCTCATTGAAGAAGTAGGTGACGTTGCCATCGCCGCAGTCCACCGTGTTGCTGGCGCTCTGGAAGATGAGACTATCACCGGGGCAATCGGTGGCGAGGATACCCAGCGAGTTGTTCCACGACGGTGATTGGCCGCAATAGGCCACCGTAACATCGGCGCAGGCCGACGTTGTGAAGGCATGCCACACAACAGGCGCACCGGCGAACGGCGAGGTGATCACGAAATCGGCCGTGGGCGTGGCGTTGGTATTGTCACCCGTGAAGATGAGCGACGAGCCATTGTCCAATACCAAGGGGATCACTTGCGAGCAGAAGTCCGAGCCTTGATTGTTCGGGCAATCCGTTGCCGTTACATCGATGCTATAGGGCCCGATGGCGTTCTGTCCGGCATCGCGCAGGACAGGCAGGTAATACGTGCCGGCGGCCAGCCCATCGAAATAGTAGGTGATGTTGCCATCGCCACAACTGGTGTTATCGCTTCCGCTGAGGAAGACCAGGTTGTTGCCTGGGCAATCGGTGCTGAGGATGCCCAGCGTGTTGTTCCACGTGGGTGCAAGTCCGCAATACGCAACGGTGACATCGGCGCAGGCCGTAGTGGTGAAGGCATGCCACACCACCGGTGCACCGGCGAAGGGCGAGCCGACCACGAAATCATTGGTGGCCGTTGCGTTGGTGTTATCGCCGGTGAACGTGATGGTGCTGCCACCGGGAAGCGGATCGGGCACTACCGCAACACAGAGGTCACTTCCTTGTGTGGGACCACAGGTGGCTGCCGAAACCAGGATGCTGTAAGGACCCGTGGAGTTGTTGCCCGGATCGTTCAGCACCGGCAGGTAGTAGGTGCCCGGTGCCACCTGGTTGAGGATGTACGTGGTGTTGCCATCGACACAATCCGTGGTGTTGAAGCTGCTCGGGAAAATCACCACATCGGCCGGGCAGGAGTTGGCCAGGATGCCGAAGGTGTTCGCCCAAACCGGCGATTGACCGCAATAGGAGACGGTGATATTGGTGCACACCGTGGTGGTGAATGCATGCCACACCACAGGGGCACCGGTGAAGGGTGAACCTGCCGCCCAATCACCGGTGGCACTGGCGCCCGTGTTATCGCCCGTCAGCGTGAGCGGGGTTCCCGGCTCGAGGGACGCTGCTACAACGCTCGCGCAATCATCGTTGGGTGGACCACCTCCGGGAGGGGTACTCGCAATTGTCGCGGTAGCGATGGGTGCCAAGGCCAGCAATGCCGCCTTGCGGATCGTGCTCAAAAGAGGAAATGTGTTCATCCGGATCGGTTTGAAGCCCCAAACCTACCGCACGCGCACTTCACGGCCGCCAACGAAGGATCGCGTTATGCACAAGAAGGGGTAGAAAATGTGAAGGTCCCGGAGCAACCAGGACCTTAACATGGAACGGATCAGTGGGTCAGTGCGCGACCGACAGGGCAGCCTTCCCGATCTCGGCCCCTTCCCCATTGCGCACCGAAACCACATAGCTACCGTTGCCCAGTCCGGACAGGTCTAGTGTCACAGTGCTTACGCCACCGACGATCTGCAATTTCGCCACACGGCCAATGGCGTCCAGCACAACAATGCTGCGTGCCTGTCCCGATGCCGCACCGAGGCCGACGCTCACTTCATCGTTGGCGGGGTTGGGCACCAGTACCAAGGGCAAGGACTCCACCACCCCGATGCCGGTGTATATGAACGACACCGTGTCGCTCTCCAGCGAACATCCGCCGCCCATGTCCACGACCACGCTATATGTACCGCTTTGGGTGGGTTCGTAGCTCTGGTTCGTGGCACCGCCGAGCAATTGGCCGTTGAAGTACCACCAGTACGCCGCACCCAAGGAGCTTTCCAGGTAATTCGCGTTGACAGTGATCACCGGTGGATCCATCGGGCACGGGTCGTACAGTTTGTACACCTTGTCGTTGTTGATGTTGCAGGCAAAAAGGGTCAGGGCGCTGTCCTCCGCAATGCAGCTCCACCCGGAAATGCCGCTGTCCAGGATCTCTTCCTTGATCCAGCCGCCGTTGCCATCGGGAACAAGGCTGTAAAAATCACCCCCGCAATAGTCCGTGTAGATGTACCGGCCATACAGCTGCGGATACATGGACCCCCGGTACACCCGGCCGCCGATCACGCTGCACCAACCTTGATCGGATTGTGGATGCACGCTTACAGGAGGATCGTAGCTGCTGAAGGATCCACAGCCGACCGTGTTGTACGCTGAATTCCCTTCGTAGCAACGCCAGCCGAAATTCGGTCCGCTGTTGTCCCCTGCTGGCCAGTAGTCCACTTCCTCGTAGGCGTTCTGCCCAACATCACCGATCCACATATCCCCGGTCAGCGCATCGAAACCGAAACGGTACGGGTTGCGCAAGCCGCTCGCCCAGATCTCCGGCAGTGTGTCGCCACCTGTGGCACCGGCGTATGGATTATCCGGTGGAACGATGAAGGTGGTGTCCGGATCGCTCACATCGATGCGGATGACGTTACCCATAGGGTCGCTGTAGTCCTGCGCATTGTTGTAGGTATCGCCTGCACCGCCGCCGTCGCCGATGGCGAAGTACAAGTATCCATCAGGCCCGAAAGCGATATCGCCACCGTTGTGGTTGGAGGCCGGATCGGGCCAGATATAGATCGTATGTTCCGAGCTGCGATCCGCGCTATCGGGGTTGTTCTGGCTCACCTGGAACCGGCTGATCTTGCTGTAGCCCGGTCCCGTTCCGCCCGAATAGTGCACGTAGAAGTAGCGGTTGTTCGCATAGTCAGGGTCGAACGCGAGCCCCAGCAAACCCTGCTCGTTGCCCGCATCGTTCACGCTGTCCAGGATGGTGAGGAACGATGTCGCCAACACCTGCATGCTGTCGGTGATGATGCGGATGCGGCCTTCCTGCTTGGTCACGAACAAACGGCCATCGCCACAGTTGGTGATGTCCGTTACCCCTACCAGATTATCGGCCCATTGTACAATGGCCAGTTCGGGCGAAGGCACCTGGGCCATTACCTGTTGCACCATGGCTGCGGCCACAAGGGCCAGCGAAAGATTCTTCAGACGGAAATTCATCGGTTCCTGTTGATCTGTGGGCGAATGTACCCGCGGCTGGTCACCCACCATCCCGCCAAATAGACCTGTCATGGGATACCTTCGACCGAAACCCGAACGCCCCGACACGTCGGGATGAAACACATGCGCCACATCACTACCCTCCTCCTGCTCTCTTGCGTCTCTGCCAGCGCCAGCGCGCAGATCGTCATCAACGAGGTTGACTATGACCAACCGAGCATCGATACACATGAGTTCATCGAGCTGAAGAACACCGGCGTGAATGCCGTTGACCCTGCGAGCTTGCGATTGATCATGCTGAGCGGTGCCGGTGGTGTGGCCACCGTGTACCGCGACCTGAACCCGCTGAGCGGCGCGCTGATCGCACCCGGCGACCATTTCGTGATCTGCAGCGATCCGCTGACCACGGACAATTGCGACATGGACGCGAGCCCCGATGTGGACCTGATCCAGAACGGCGCCGCCGATGCGCTGGTGCTGGTGCAGGTTTCCGACAGCACCATCCTGGATGTCCTCAGCTACGAAGGAGACTGTCCCGGTAGTTTCGAAACCCTGGGCTTCGTAGGCGGCGATGCCTTCTGGGGCGGCTCCGGTGGCCCGGCCGAATACCGTGGTCTCAGCCGGTTCCCTGATGGCACCGATAGCAACAACAACTCCGTCGATTTCCTTGATGCGTGCTCCACGCCGGGCGCACTCAATATCGGCGACACGCTGGGTTGCGGTGTTACAGGTGTGAAGCCGATGGGCCCGATGGCCACGCCGTTCACGGCATTCGTTGACCTGGCCAACGAACTGGTCTGGATGCATTGCAGCGCGACCGGTCGCACCGAGGTGCGCTTCGAGGTCTTCGACGCGACAGGTGCCCTGGTGGCATCGCGCACCGTTGCTGGGAGAGATCAAGCCTCATGGGCGCTTCCCATATCGGGGTTGCGCGGCCGCATACTGCTGTTGCGCGCTTCATCCAGTGAGTTGATCGGTACCCGGCGCTTGGCGGTCCCATAGCCGCCCCGCCTCTACTTTCGCGCGCCTTTTTCCCGGACATGTCGCAGGACGGCGACCGGAGCAATGGGCGTTATCCCCTACGGATGTCACTGCACGACGAGATCGAGAAGCGACGCACGTTCGCCATCATCAGCCACCCTGATGCGGGCAAGACCACCCTCACGGAGAAATTCCTGCTCTACGGTGGTGCCATCCAGACAGCGGGCGCCGTGAAGAGCAACAAGATCCGCAAGGGCGCCACCAGCGATTTCATGGACATCGAACGGCAGCGTGGCATCAGTGTGAGCACGTCGGTGATGACCTTCCATTATGCCGGCAAGAGCATCAATCTGCTTGATACGCCCGGCCACCGCGATTTTGCTGAAGACACCTACCGCACGCTCACTGCCGTGGACAGTGTGGTGTTGGTGATCGATTGCGTGAAGGGTGTGGAAGCACAGACCGAGCGGCTCATGGAGGTGTGCCGCATGCGCAATACACCGGTCATCGTGTTCATCAACAAGATGGACCTGGAAGGCCGGGACCCGTACGACCTGCTCGATGAACTGGAGGAGAAGTTGAGCATCAAGGTGCGCCCGTTGAGCTGGCCCATCGGCATCGGCGCCACCTTCCAGGGGGTATACGACCTGTACGACCGCGACCTGAAGCTGTTCGAAAGCGTGAAGACCAAGGTGGAGGGCAGCAGCATGCACTTCGACGACCTGCATGATCCCGCGTTGGATGCGCAGCTCGGGGAGGACGCCGCCAACACCTTGCGGCATGATGTTGAACTCATCGATGGTGTGTACGATGCGCTCGACCTCGAGGCCTATCGTTCCGGCCGTATCGCTCCGGTGTTCTTCGGCAGTGCATTCAACAACTTCGGGGTGAAGGAAGTGCTGGATTCATTCGTGCGCATAGCCCCACCGCCGGGTCCGCGGCCATCGGATAGCGGAGTGGTGGATCCCGAGGACGAGCACTTCAGCGGTTTCGTCTTCAAGATCCACGCGAACCTGGACCCGAATCACCGGGACCGCATCGCCTTCCTGCGCATTTGCAGCGGGCGCTTCGAACGCAACACGTATTACCACCACGTTCGCCTGGACAAGCAAGTGCGTTTCGCCAACCCCACCAACTTCCTGGCCGCGACAAAAACCTTGGTGGAAGAGGCTTATCCGGGCGATGTCATCGGCCTGTTCGATACGGGCAACTTCAAGATCGGCGATACGCTCACCGATGGCGCTGATATCAATTTCGGCGGTATCCCTTCCTTCTCACCCGAGCTCTTCCGGGAACTGGTGAACAAGGATCCCATGCGCAGCAAGCAATTGGACAAGGGCATCCGCCAGCTGACCGATGAAGGCGTGGCGCAGCTCTTCACGCAACCCATCGGCAGCAAGAAGATCGTCGGCTGTGTGGGCGAACTCCAGTTCGAAGTGATCGCCTACCGGCTGGAACATGAGTATGGCGCCAAGTGCGAATTCCAACGCATCCAAGCCTACAAAGCGTGCTGGCTCACCAGCACCGATGAAGCGGCGCTGGATGAATTCTGCCGGATCAAGATGCAGCAGATCGTCCAGGACAAGGATGGCAACCGTGTGTTCATGGCTCCGAGTGCGTACATCCTCGAGCTGGAGAAACGCGAGAACCCCGCCATCACCTTCCACACCACCAGCGAATTCAAGACGGCTTCCACGGCCATGCCGTGAAATGGAAAGTCCCGGGCACCAACGTGGCCGGGACTTTTCCTTCAGTGGGACCGGGTCACTTTCCGGCAGCCATCCACTTGGTCATCTGTTGCTCGGTGAGGATCGTGCGCAACTGATCGTTGGTCCATTGGTTCCAACGGGTTTCGTGCACCTTCATGTCCTTCTCCTTCTGCTCCTCGCTCATTTTCGGTTCAGCCGTGTCCATCCGTGCGCGCAACGCGGCGATCTGCCGTTCCACCTTCAGGAACATGTCGTTCACCTCCGCAGCCTGATCAGCGGTGAGGCTGGCGGCTTTGTCAACAGCAGCGGTGTGTTTTTCCGCTATCGCCAGCCTTTCCGGCGGGTCCACGATGGTGATCGGCCGGTCTTGCGCGGTGGCAGCACCGGAGAATGCGAGGATCGATACAAGGAGGAGGTTGCGCAACATGGCTGTCGGGGCTTGGGTGAAGGTCGGTTCGAAGACGGGCACCGGGGGTGGGTCGTTGCCCCCGGTCCGGCACCGCAAAGGTGTTGATAGCGACGGAACAAACTTTGTTAAGCCCCCTGCTCCTGCGGAAACGCGGAAAATACTTTTGACCACATGTTGCGAACCCTACTGGCACTTGCCTGCAGTGCAGGATGTTTCTTCTCCAGTTACGCCCAAAAGCCCGGCAGCGATCAACGCCGTTTGGAGATCGTGGTGAAAGGCGTCTCCAACGACACCGTCTTTCTGGCGAACTACTACGGGAACAAGCTCTATTACACCGATACCACCATGGCCGATGCCAAGGGCCGGATCGTGTTCCAGAGCAAGGCCGGTTACAAGTCCGGGGTGTATGCTGTTGTTGTTCCCGGTCCGAAGTATTTCGAGATCCTGCTCGATGAACCGGAGGTGATCCTGGAAACGGACACCGCCGATCTGCTTGGTCACCTGGTGGTGAAGAAGAGCGTGCAGAACCAGCTCTTCGTGGACTACATCAAACACCTCAATACCGAGCGCAAAGCTGCGGATGCGTTGAAACTCAAGATCGAAGCAGCGCATAGCCCGAAGGAAAAGGAAGAGCTGAAGCTGCAGCAAAAGGCCATCGACCCCGGTATCCGTGCTTATCAGGAGAACGTGGCCGCGCAAGTACCGGGCAGCCTGCTTGCCTTGATCCTGAACATGAGCATGGTAAAGGAGCCCATACGCATCACCCTTCCGGATGGCACCCTGGACACCGCCGCCACCTACTTCGCGAACCGCGCTGCATACTGGTCCGGTACCAACCTTACCGATGAACGGATCCTACGCACCCCGGTGTTCCACAACAAGCTCAACGAGTATCTCGGCAAGAACAATGTGGCGCAGATCCCCGACACGATCAACAAGTTGGCCGACGACCTGATCGCCAGGCTGGGGCCGTCCGATGAGCTGTTCAAGTTCGTGGTGCACAACATCACGCTGACCGCTGAGAACAGCGACATCATGGGCATGGATGCCGTGTTCGTGCACATGGCCCTCACGTATTACTGCCCTAAAAAAGATGGCAAGAGCCGCGCTTTCTGGATGCCGGAAGAACAGCTGGACAAGCTTTGCAAACGAGCTACCAAGGAAGCTCCGCTGATCATCGGTGCGAAGACCCGGAACCTCATCCTTCCGGATACCACGGAGCAGAAATGGTCCGCTCTTCACCAGATGCCCGAGGAATACGTGGTGCTGGTTTTCTGGGAAAGCACCTGCGGACATTGCAAGAAGGAAATACCCGAGTTGCACAAGGTCTGGAAGGAACGGATGCAGGCCATGGACGTTGGCGTGTACGCCGTGTGCAAGGCCACTGACAGCACCATGATGGTGCATTGGAAGGACTTCATCGTGGAACACGACCTTGATTGGGTGAACGTGGGGCTTACCTGGAACGTTTACCGCGAAGCCAAGGCGGAACCCTACAAATACATACCCCAGTTCACCACGCTCGAGAGCCTCAACTACGCTGACACGTACGATGTGTACAGCACGCCGAAGATCTTCGTGCTCGATCGCGAGCGTAAGATCATTGCCAAATCCTTGAGCCCTGAACAGATCGCGGATCTGGTCCAGAGACTCCAGGAGACGAAGCGTAGAAAGGAACTGAAGCCGTAGTGTCCCGGCTCTGCACCACCGGGACATCCAAGGACAGGTCGAGGGTGATCGGACCGCTCAACAGGGATCATTCCTCGGTATCCGAACGCCAGATCTCCTCGCTGATGGCCTGGCCGTTCTTGAAGTAGTTGGTACCCCACTTGGCGATCACCTTGCTATAGGTATCGGCCTTGTTCCCTTCCACCACGATCCGCCTGATGATGACCTTGTTGCCTTCGGTGTAGCTCTCCTCGGTCACGCCCTGCGGGTACTCATGGGCCAGTTTGTTGGGATTGTAGTCCTGGTAATCCTTCGGTTTGTTGCCCTCGATCCTGTCCAGCCGATCCTTGGCCGCCGTACGGTTGCCCTCCTGGGTTGCGATACGGATAGCCTCAGCAGACCTTGCTTGTGACTTGTCGTCCTCCACGCGTTGCTGGTTGTCGACGGCCATGCCATCCCCCCGTTCCTTGAGATCCCCTTGGCTGCGTTCGTAGGCACGGCTCGCATGCACGGCGTCCTCCCGGCGATCGTTGCTGCCCTGTATCCGCTGTTGCTCGGCCACGTTGTAGATCTCCGCTTGGTGGGCGGCGTTCTCCGTCTGCGTGTGATGGTGTTCGTTCCAGCCAGCCTGCTTGTTGCTGATCTCCTGCTCCGTGTTGATCTTGGCGGCATACGCGGCATCGCGGCCGTTCGCTGAACGTTCGATGCGGGCGCGTTCAGCAGCAGCCAAGGCTTCCTTCTGGGCGGCGACACGCTCAGCATTGCTCATGCGCTGTTCTTCGCTGCCGCTGAACAGTTCCCCCGAGGAGCGCTCCTGCAGATCCTTGCGCGTGGTGCCTTGCTCCCGACGCAATGCCGCGGCTTCCATCTCAGCGTTCTCGGCGGCGCTCACGTCGTGCTTGAGTTTCTTGATGCGTTCGTTCTTTTCCGCTTCCTCACGCAAGCGAGCATCGCGCATGAATTTTTCCGCATCCTCGGCTTTGCTATTGTCGATGTTGGCCGTACCGCTGCGTTGGTTGGGCTCCGTTTGGGCCGCACGCTCGCGCGCGAGCCGATCCTCTTCTTCCTGCCTTGCCTGCTCGGCCAACAGCTTGTCGATCTGTTCGATCTTGGCTTGCGGGTACGTTTCCCCTGGTTTCACATCCATGGCTTGACCATAGAGACTCCGCGCTTCCTGATAGGCTTTCGCGGCCAGACCGGAATCGGCCTGCAGAATGATCGCGCGGTAGCGTTCGTCCAGCTCTCTCTCCGAAGCCAACTTGTTGCGCTCGTCATCGGCCCTCAAGCGCGCAGCTTCGGCCTCTTCGGCTTCGCGGCGTTTCCGATCCTCTTCATCCCGCAGCCGCTGCGCCTCAAGCCGCTCCGCCTCCGACTGGTCCTTCAACCGTCGCGCCATTTCATCCTCGATGGCCTGCAGGCGGTCCTTCGGGTACTGCTCGGCCGGTTTCACCGTCAGCGCCTCCGTATAGCGGTCGCGTGCCAGATCAAAATTGTCACCATCAAAAGCAAGATCGGCTGCGGCTATGATCTCCCTGTATTGCTGCTCCAAGGCATCCATCTCGGCTTGCTTCTTCCTGTTCTCCTCTTCAAGCCGTGCCCGCTCAGCCGCGTCCTTTTCCGCGAGCGATCGGTCGGCTGCTTCCTTGTCCGCCAGTTCCTTCAGAATGCGATCGATCTCTGCCAGTCGTTCCGTTGGGTGTTTCTCGCCGGGTTTCACACCCAAGGCATCGGAATAGTTCGTCCGGGCCGACCCGTACTCTTTCGCCCCGAACGACTTGTCCGCCTTGGCGATCAATTCGGCATATCGCCTCTCCTGTTCAGCGCGCTCCCGCTCCAAGCGTTCGGCTTCGGACTTGGCCAGGGCATCCGCATCCATCTGTGATCGGATGGCTGAGATCCGTTGAGCTGGATGCTGCTCGTTGGGCTTGAGGGCCAGTGCATCCTCATAGTCCTTCAGCGCGTCGTCCAACTTCTTGGAATCATACTCCCCATCCGCTTTGTTGATCAGCGCGGCATACTTCGCTTCCAACTCCTGGCGCTTCTTCTCCTCCTCTTCCAAGCGTTTTAGTTCGGCCAGTTTGGCGTCGATCTCGGCGATCCTGTCCTTCGGATATTTCTCAGCGGGCTTTACGCCACCAGCCTCCACGAATTTGGCGCGAGCGCCGGTGTAGCCTTCCGTGCGGAACATCTCGTTGCCTTCATCAACCAGCTTCTGGTATTTGGCATCGATCTCGGCCTGTTTCCGCGCCTCCTCATCCGCCTTCGCCTTGTCAGCGATCTTCTTGTCGATGGCGGCCAATTGGTCCTTCGGGTAGCGCTCGTCCTTTTTCAAGCCGAGGGCTTCGTTGTATTTGGCCCTGGCCTCATCGAACATCGATGTGCTGAAGGCCGCGTCGGCCGCAACGATGGCTGCCGCGTACTGCTCGTCCAATTTGCGCTTCTTCTCATCCTCATCGGCCTTCTTCGCAAGCTCCTCAATACGCTTGTCGATGGCGAGCAGCTGGTCCTTCGGGTATTTCTCGTCCTTCTTCAGCGTGAGCGCTTCATTGTACCCGGCCTTGGCCTCATCGAAGCGATCGCTCTTGAACGCAGCGTCACCGGCCTTGATGGCCGCATTGTACTTGTCCTCGAGTTCCTTCTGGAGCCGGTCCTTCTCCGCTTGATCGGCCAGGTCCTTCAGCTTCTGCACAATGGCCGCCAACTGGTCCTTCGGGTACTTCTCCTCCGCCTTGATGGTCAACGCTTCCTCATACTTGGTCCTGGCCTGCTCGTAGTTGCCGGCTTTGAACGCCGCGTCCGCAGCAACGATCGCTGCTGTGTACTTCGCCTCGATCTCCTTCAGTCGCTTTTCCTCTTCCGCCTTCAAGCGATCCTCCTCTGCCTTCTTGGCAAGTTCATCGAGCTTCTTGACGATGGCCGCCAACTGGTCCTTGGGGTATTGTTCCGCCGGTTTCAGTTCGCTGGCGCTGGTGTATTTGCTGCGCGCGTCCTCGTACTTGGCCCCTTTGAAAGCCGCGTCCGCTGCAGTGATGGCCGCCTTGTACTTTTCTTCAAGCTCCTTCGCTTCGCGTTCCTCCTTGGCCTTCTTCTCCAGGTCGGCGATCAGCTGGTCACACTCCTGCACCTTCTGCCTGGGATAGGGTTCGTCATCCCGCATGTCCAGGGCCT
Organism: Flavobacteriales bacterium; assembly: GCA_049289815.1. GTDB lineage: Bacteria > Bacteroidota > Bacteroidia > Flavobacteriales_F > PHOS-HE28 > PHOS-HE28. Next base: position 4,374 of record JBATMK010000200.1, on the reverse strand, counting down.
GGCTGAACTTGGCCTTGGCGTTCACGTAATCCTTCTTCACGAAGAGGGCATCGCCATCCTTGATCAATGCAGCGTACTGCTCGTTCAGCTTCTTCTCGCCCTCCAGTTCCGCCAGCTTCATCTGGGCATCGCTCAACTTGGCCTTGGCTATGGCGTCGTTCGGTTTGACCGCCAACGCCGCATTGAATTTCTCGATGGCCTTGGCGTATTCCTTGGCGGTCATGGCCGCCGTTCCTTCCGCCAACAGTTTCGCGAAATCGGCTTCCTCCCCCAGTTCGCGCTTGCGCTTCTCGTCGTACTCGCGCAACAAGCGCGCCTGCTCGCTGCGCATGTGCTCGGTATAGGCCATGTCCCAGCTGAGCGTGCCGGTAGTGCCATCGAACTTGGCTTTGCCGAAGGGTTGCTCCAACACGCTGAAGTCCATGTCCGGGATGGACTGCAGCATGGTGAAGTCGATGTTCATGCCCAACCCACCGCTGCGCTCCTCCTCGGGCACATTGCGCGTGTCGATGAGGATGTTCTTGCCAACGAATCCGGGCTTGGAGCACATCAGTTTGTAGTCAGCCCCGAAGTCCACGTTCATCTCGTACTTCCCGCTGGCATTGGTCACCGTCTCCACCAGCTTCGCCCCGTTCTTGAAAATGGTCACCGTTACTCCTTCCAGCTTCTTCGCCGAGGTGTAATCCTTCACGTTGCCATAGATGTACACGTCATCCACTTGGGCGTGCAGCAGCGTGCTCGCAAGGCTGATGGCGGCCCCCAACCACATACCGGACCAACGACGGGTGCGTATGCGTGGGGCGGGGCGGGACGTTTCCATTCGGAGCGGCAAGTTAACCATGGGCGGAGAGGAGGAGAACTGTGCGGGATACCTTTCCGCCAACAGCATGGCTGGCATTTGGCAGGAACATTCGTTCAGGGGCGCGCAATTGCAGGGGGCTCCGCTTCCGGCCAAAGCCGATGTGGTCGTGGTGGGTGCAGGCATCGTGGGGCTGTTCACGGCCCTGCACCATAAACGTGCTCATGGGTCGCATCGGGTGGTAGTTCTGGAGCGCGGAAACGGGCCGGATGGTGCCAGCGTACGCAACGCCGGGTTCGCCTGCTTCGGCAGCCCCAGCGAGTTGCTGGCCGACGTGGCCAAGGAGGGCGAGGCAACCGCCATGGCCCGTGTGGAGGAGCGCTGGCGGGGTTTGCTGGAACTGCGCCGTGAACTGGGCGATGAGCGGATCGGGTTCGAACCAACGGGCGGACATGAACTGTTCGGCGAAGCCGACCCGCTGTACACCAAGGTGGCCGAAGGGTTCGATCGGCTCAACGGAAGTCTGCACAGCATCTTCGGGCAACGTGTGTATGAATGGCGCGATGGCCGGAAAAGTGACCTTGGGTTGAACACGGGGCACCTTGCCTTTACCGCCCTCGAAGGCCCGATCCATACCGGCCGGATGATGCGGACCCTCCTGGCAAAAACGCTGGAAGCAGGTGTGGATGTGGTTTTCGGATCCGAGGTACAGAACATTGCAGAAGACCGGAACGGAGCCGTGCTTGGAATGAAGGACGGATCTCAGCTTTCGTGCGCGATTGTCGTGGTCGCCACGAACGGTTATGCCTGCGAACTGATCCCTGATGTTGATGTGGTGCCTGCCCGTGGGCAGGTACTCCTCACCGCACCGATCGCAGGCTTACACCTACGGGGCACCTTCCACGCGAACGAGGGGTTCTACTATTTCCGTGACTTCGAAGGCGGGGTGCTGCTTGGTGGAGGCAGGCACCTGGATGTTGTGGGTGAGTCCACCACCGAAGATGCCACCACACCGCTGATCCAAGCGGATCTCGAGCGGATGCTCAGCGATGTGATCCTGCCGAATACGGCCTTCACTATCTCACACCGCTGGAGCGGCATCATGGGCTTCAGGAAGAAGGGGAAGACCCCGTTGGTCGATTTCGTTTCACCGCGCGTGGTGGCCGCCGTGGGGCTCAGCGGCATGGGCGTGGCCATCGGCATCCGTGTGGCCCGAAAAGCAGCTGACCTGCTGCGTTGAACCCCTGGAAATGAACGAGCCCTTCAACTTTCGCTGAAGGGCTCGCGATGCCTGAAGAGCCTCCCGCCGGATTTGAACCGGCGACCTGCTCATTACGAATGAGCTGCTCTACCGCTGAGCTAGGGAGGCTGAAGGGGCGGCAAATGTAGAAGGGCATTCCACACTCATCGCCCGATCGTTCAGAGCTTGGTGAAGCGCTGCGCCATGGTTTCCAAAAGAACCGTGTATTGCCCGGGAGCAAGGGCCGCGACATCCAACTGCACCTGCTGTGCACCAATGCCCCTTGCGCTCAGCACCACGCGACCTGCGGCATCAACCACACGCACATCGCCGCTGATCGGGATGCGCGATGCCAGATGCAGCATGTCGGTTGCCGGGTTCGGGGAAAGCACGAGCAAACCTTTGTCGTTATCGCGCACGCCTTGGGCGATCCGAACGTCCAGGGCCAGCTTACCGGGATTCGGACCTACGCTACCGATACTGTTCATGATGCCCCCGTAGCTCATGCTGAAAAGTTCGCCGGTGCTGAAGAAGTCGGTGGTGGTGCTGTAGAGAATGTGGTTGATCGGGTCGTTCAGGAGACCATAGATCGCTGTTGTCCCCGAAAGGGTGTCCAGGACGTTCTCTGCGTTCACGTCGTAGCGGGCCACTTGGCCTACGGCGTATTCCATGAAGTACACCTTCTCCTCTGCCAGTTCCGATGCTGCACAGCCACTGCCGACCGCCACGTTCTCCGTGAGGTCCAACGTGCTGTTCGCAATGTCCACCCGGCTGAGGCTGCTGCTGTTGAAGTCCTTGTTGTTGAGCGTCCACAATCGGTTCCCATCGACCATGATGTTCTCGGGGTTGATACCATCGGGACCGAGATCGATCTGCGCGTAGGTCTGGTTCACCATGTCCAGCATTCCGAGGAAGCCGACCGCATTGCCGAGATCGAAACCATTGTTCACCGCGATATAGGCTTTGTCGCCCACCACAACAACGTCCTCTCCGCTGTACTCCAACCCATCGGCAGGGGCAATGATGTGGTCCAGGTCGAAAGTGTTCTTGTCACGCACCTCCAGGTAGTGCGGCAGCCCGCCGACTTCGCCACGCGAGAGCACGATCTTGTCGTTCCAGAAATCGAAACGCCGGATACCGGTGATGATCTCCTGGTCGAGCAAGGCATAGGTATCGGCGTCGTACTTCAACAGGAAGCTATCGGCTGCCACATAGATGTTCGGGCCGTTCACCTGCACGTGAGTGCCGAAGCGCGCACCATCGATCACGGCCACGCTCTGGATCGAGTTCACAGCCGGATCATAGCTGTAGAGCGTCACCGGTGTCACCTGTGTTTGCGTGCCGAAGTCGAAGTAGCCTTCGCTGAGCACCAGCACCTGGTGGACATACTGCTGCGCGGAGGCCGAGAGCCCGAGCGCAAGAACCGTGGAAGAGAGGAGTGAACGGTACACGGGAAGAGGGGGTTTGCTTGCCGCTTTCACCGAGCGGCGTTGGTGATGTGAAACCACCGGGACCTGGGAATGCTTGTACCGCAAGCATCGCCCTTGTCCCGAGGGCCGTTGTTCATTGCGTGCAGGCAGGTCTTCTGGCTCATCCCCTCGCGCACTGCGCCTTCCCGTTCCCGACATGTCGGGAACAGTGGCATTCGCAGTGCGCACCAGGACTTACAGCTGCGGGAACAGCTCCGGCATTCCACCGGATTCCCTTTTCATCCTCCGAAGCTTCGGCGAAGGCGGATCGCTCCTCAACCGCTGCAGCTTCTTTGGAACCTGAACGCGCGGCGAATGTATCCCTCCGGCGTGCACGGCTACATTCGTTGCATTCCCGCACATGTCCCACACCATTGAACCGGTCCGCACGGATGATGCGAGCATCGCCGCGATGACGGCCCTGTTGCGGCAGGTGTTCCCCAATGCCGCACATTTCACTGAGGAAGTGGTACGCTGGCAGTACCGCGAAAACCCGGATGGTGAGGCTGTGGGCTTCAACGCATGGAACGGAACGGAGCTGGCCGCACACTACGTCACCATTCCATTGCTGGCGCGCGTGAACGACAAGGAGGAACGTGGACTGCTCTCACTGAACACCGCAACGCATCCGTCCCACCAAGGCAAGGGGCTCTTCACCAAGCTGGCGAACGCGACCTACGAGGCCGCTGCAACCCAGGGTTTCGGTTTCGTGATCGGCGTGGCCAACGCGAACAGCACGCATGGCTTCACCAAAAAGCTCGGCTTCCAACTCGTTTCGCCCTTGTGCGCCATGATCGGTTGCGGACCACTGGCCTTCGATCATCCTGATCGCATCCAGTACGAACATAGTTGGAGCGATGCAGCAT
>JBATMK010000199.1:0-3226 GCA_049289815.1 Flavobacteriales bacterium | reverse complement strand
GCTGGATTCATTCGTTGCGGCATTGGCATTGAAACGGTAGATGCCGTTGCCAGCCGTTGGGCTCATATTATTCCCAGCGGCAAATTCAACGCTACCACCAGCCGAAGCGAACGAAGGCACGGTCTGTTGGGTTGCTGACTTAGCCACCCTCCAGTTAGTCGGCAAGGCGGCGTTCGCTGCAGCGCCCAAGGAGTTGAAATCCTGTGTGATCGTGTTCCCAACTGAGATATTGATCTGCGCCCACCCACCAATGGAGGAAAGCAGCAGCACGGCAAAGAGTGCGAGCCGGGTAGCGACACCCGAACATCGGTTAAGCAAAGAGGCGTTCATGAAAAGTTGGTTTGGGTTGGAACGATAGGGTGATGATCGGCCAACGATGGTTTGGCCGACTGAAGGTTGTTCGGGTAAGGGCTGTGCGGGCGGAAAAGGTCGGGTCACGGAGCTGGACCCCTGTCTGGAAAAGGACGGCCAAAGTAGGGGGTCGGTTGTTCTCTCAAGGTCACCATGTGAACAACTTTTCGATGCCGTGAGCGCGCTCCAGCGGAATACGAAAAGCCCCTCCCCGACAAGTCGGGAAAGGGCTTCCGTTCAAGGCTGCTGGCGGTCCAGCACCGTTGGTCACTCCACCATCAAGCGTTCGGTGTAGCGGACCTCACCTGCGGTAACGTTCACCAGGTAAACGCCGGTGGCCATTCCGCTGGGCAGTGCAAGCACGGTGGTGAGTTCAGCAGCGCCGTTGGTGGCGATGGAACGATCCATCACTTTGCGGCCGAAGAGGTCGTACACATCGATGCTCACTTGCGCGGCTTCAACGCCAGTGAGTTCAAGCGTTACGCGACCGTCGCGGGCAGGATTCGGGAAGAGGCTGAACCCAGCAGCATCGGCGATCGACGTGTTCTGTTGGTTGCCACCGCCCATGAACGTGGTGCAGGGATGCGGTGGATCGTTGGTGATCTCCACGGTGCACACCGCGCCGTAGGCGCAGAACGAGGCACCACCATCGAAGCTGGCCTGTACGCGCACATTGTATTCGTTGGTGCCACAGATCAGGGGCGAGGTCACCCACGCGTTCAACTGCAGCACATAGGTGGTGATGGTGATGGTGCGCGTGTACGATTCCGCAGGGTATGCGAATTCGAAGCGATAGCGGTTGGCACCCACCAGCGGCGTTGCCCAGATCTTGCCCGCATTGCCACTGGCACCGACCACCTTGCCTGTTACACCGCAGCTGTACGTGGTGCCGATGTGCAACGGGTTGTTGTCCAGTTGCGTGGTGGGGCAGGCGATGGGCACGCTGAGGACCTTCATCTGGCAAGCCGGGCCGAATTCCGCGGTCACCCCGTTCAAGCGGCTGCGCACGCGCACGTTCAGCAGGCGATCCGTTGGAACGGGCAGCGTGATCAGGCTGCTCAGTTTCAGGTGGGCGCAGGCCGTGCCACCGACAGGACCACCGGGGCTGCCGGGGTTCGCGTGGCTCTTGTAGATCATGCGGCTGTAACCGCCATCGGGATCGAAGATCCAGAACTGGTAACCGTCGTCGGTGAGGTTGCTATTGGTGTTGGCCGTGTATTCATTGGTGACGGCCGCGTTGGGCGAAGCCACGATGACGCTGGTGGGGCTGAGGTCCAGGCGATCGCAGGTGGCTATAGTGAGTTTGTCCGCACCCAAGGGCAGGCAGAACGGCAGGGGGGCCTGGCTCAGGCTGGTGTAAGTCGCGTCACCGTCCACGATACGCTTGCCGAACTGGTCGCGCAGGGTGATCGCCCCAACGGGATCGGAAATGCCATCGCCGAAGCCATCGTTGAACTTCAGGTCGTAGCAACCATCGGGCAGGCAGCACACCTCGATCTCGGTGTTGAAGTCGATGAAGTACGGGCCACCGGAACACAGGGGCGTACCACCACCGGCGGGTTCAATGCTCCAGGTGATCTCGTTCGGGAAGTCGTCCGTGAGGATGGTGAGCTCGCATTCATTGGTCAAGCAGGGGGGCGGCGGCGTGCAATCCTCCGTGATCCCCGGTCGTACTTCATCGCACTCGCTGAAGACCTCATGCGCCACTGTGAGGTTCACGACATCGAAATTGTTGAAGGGCCCGATGAGGTGGGTGCCGGTGCCAACGCCGAGTTGGCTGCTGCCCGTTAGGCTGTTGGTGATGTCCACGGTGGACCCGCTGCCGGTGCTGCTCACCACCACCACGATGTTCCATGTGAAGTCATCGATACAGCTCGGGAAGAAGGTGAACGTGGGCGGTTCGCAGAGACAGAACTGTGTTGTGCTCAGGTTGCTGACCCCTGGAGAGGTGCAATGCATGCTGAAGTCAGCACTGTTGTCATTCGTGTCCTGGCCATCGGGCAGGCGGCTGAGCCCTTGTTCCGGATCCGTAGCGGCGTCAATGTCGACCGGGGCGGTGCCTTCGGTGGTTGGCATATTGCCTTCATAGCTCATCTGGTCGATGAGCACGTTGCTTGTGGTGGCCAATCGAATACCGTCCGGCGCACCGTTCTCGATCAGGTTGGTAGCCGGACCACTTTGGAAGTCGCAATTGGGCACGGTGCTCCCGGTTCCACAGATCACGAAATAATCTCCTGCGGCCAGGCTCACATTCGGCAGAGTGAACGTGCGATAGATCGAATTGTTCGCCCCGTTCATCAGCTCCACCTTCAGGCCGAGCAAGGGAACCGCGGTGGCGCCATTGTTCTTCAGTTCCACGAATTCCTTGGAATCCCCTGCGCCCGGCATATCGTAGTCCACTTCGTTGATCACGAGTTGCGGGAGATCGTCGTTCTGGATGCTGTGCGTATGCGTGGAAGTGCCCAGGTTGGCCGTTCCCGTGGTGACGTTGAGGTTGAGCACAACGTCCTCGTCGGATTCGTAATCCACATCAGGGGTGGTGATCAACGATACGAACTGGGTATCGGGATACGTGCCGCCGGTAGTGAACGTGAGCACCACGTCGGTGAACGTTGTGTAATCGACACCGTCCGTAGCGGACCCGCTCAGATCGTCGCTAACGGTCACTGTAACATCGGAGGTCGGCGCAATGTCCATCCTTACACCGATCGTCCCTGTGCCACCTTCAACCGTGCTACCCGTGGTGTTCACGAATCCAACCACGGGGTCGGGAAGGGCCGCACCGGTCATTTCCACGCTGATGTCGTCCAACGCGAATTCGTCGCGTGAGCCACTTCCATTCACATCGGCCCCGGACCACCGCAAGTAAAAGAAC
>JBATMK010000198.1:0-2855 GCA_049289815.1 Flavobacteriales bacterium | reverse complement strand
GCCCAGCACCAGACCGGCCACCACCAGCAGGATCGGATAGGCCACCTTCAGCTTGCTGGCCAGCAGCTCCAGCAGCACGATGGCCGCCACCATGGCCAGCAGGAAGGGGAGGATGCTGTGCATCGTTTCGTAGTGTGGCAGCCGAATGTATCAACGAGGAACCGCTACAACAGGTCCGGCGGCGACGTGCGTACCTTGTATCGCCGATGAAGACCACGATCCTTTGTCAAGGATGCTTGGAGCAGATGCATGCGCCTATCCCCATTCGTGGGCCCTTCTCCTATCTGTTCCGTCCGTTCGGCATCAAGCGCAGCCAGATGCACCCGAACCTCTGCACCATCTGCGAAAGCATGTTCACGCGGGTGAAGAAGAAGAAGCAGATCGAGATCGAAACCACCGTGCTCTTCGCCGACCTGCGGGGCTACACGCGCCTGTCGCAAAGCGTGGATGCCGATCGGATGAACGAGCTGCTGCACACCTTCTACGACCATTGCTCGCAAGCCATCTGGGAGCACGAAGGCATCGTGAACAAGTTCATCGGCGATGCGGTGCTGGCCATCTTCAACTTCCCCCTGGTGCGCAAGGAGCACACGCGCAACGCGGTCCTCTCCGCCATGGAACTGCAGCAACGGTGCAGCGAACTGCGCGCGCGGATCGGACTGGAGCACGAGGACATCGGTGTAGGTGTGGGCATCCATACCGGCATCTGCAGCATGGGTGAGGTGGGCCGCTCGTACAAGGACTTCACCGCCATCGGCCCCGTGGTGAACCTGGCCTCGCGCCTGCAGACTGCCGCGCAACCCCGCGAGATCCTCATCACCTCCGATGTCTACGACAAGGTGAAGGCCGAATGGCCCGCATTGCCCAGCCGCTCGTTAACGCTCAAAGGCATAGACGCACCGGTGACCGGTTACGTGATCGCGAGTGAGGTGTATGCGGAGGCGTAGCTCGTCTCAACGGTAGGTGCAACCTGATGGACCGCCCCACTACTTTGCCGCCCATCCGAGACCCACATGAAAACGGTATTGTCGTTCCTGGTCGGGACATTGGTCCCGATCACCTTCGCGGGACAACCGCTCTTCGATAAAGCTTACAGCCTGCCGGGCGACACCTTGAACAACGGCGGCATCATGATGCGGATCGCGGAAGCGGACAACGCGGATCTCCTCTTCAGCTCGTACCACACCCTTGAGAACGGGCCGCTCAACCTGCCCATCGTGCTGCTGCACCGGACCGGGCCGGACGGTTCGATCCAATGGCGACGCAAGATCAGCCAGTCCACCGGGCAGTACCTGCGCACATGGGACCTTCAAGAACTCAGCGCCGGAACCATCGGTCTCTTCGGGCATTGCGGTCCGGCAGCGGTGCATGCCACCTACATCGAAGCGGATGTGAACGGCTGGCCGATCGGCGCGCACCGCTATCAGGCGGGCGTCTACAATTCGGAGGTGCTGGCGGCGGCCCAACGGGCCGACGGCACATTGGTGCTCGCCGGCTCCACCGATCACGGCGGCAACCGCAAGGGTATGATCATGCTTGCTTCCCCGGATGGCACGGTGATCACGCCCTCGAAGATCCCGTTCAACACCACCTACAGCGGGTTCAGCGCGATCGAGCCGTGCGCCGACGGCGGCTACCTGCTCAGTGGAACAGGGATCCGGGTCGTGAACCCCGACACGTCGCTGAAGAGCGTGGTGGTGGCCAAGGTCGACAGCATGGGAACTGTGCAATGGGCCGGGAAGTACGAAGAGGCCACGCCCTCCGCGCTGTTCTACACATTGGGTGCGTCGGAGATCCCGGGCGTTGGCTTCCGCATCTTCTGCGAAACGAACAAGGTCGGCACGCCACATCGCGACATCGTCGTGATGGCCGTGGACTACACCGGTGATATCCAATGGCAGAAGCGCATCTGGTTCCAACCCTACTACGCCGGCTTTCCGCTTGCTGTGCTGATGGAGAAGGATCCGATGCATTACTGGCTGGCGGCTGGTTACAGCGACCTGGGCCGGGGAAGTGCGGTGATGGATACGAGCGGCACGATCCTGAGCGCCTATGCCTCCGGAGCGAACACGGGCAACTGGGACTACCATGCCATACCCGCGTCCGATGGAACACTGGTATCCATCACGGTCGGTCCGGATCCCAACGCCGCCGGGCTGCTGGTTCCCAAGCTCACCAAAGACATGGTGATCCCCAACACCTGCTCGCCGGTCGTGCTCACGCATTCCACCACGGTTGCCGACTTCACCTTCGAGACAACGTGGAGCCAGACGCCCCTTGTCATGACCATCACCGACATCCTTCCTGACCTGGTGACGATCGCAGAAGTTCCCGATGTGTTCACGCAGTGCATCAGCACTTCACAGGAGGAGGTGGGTACGGCTGCGGAGCCACGGATCCTCCTGGATCCAGCCAATGGAAGAGTGACGATCCGTGGCGAGGGGATTGAGCTCGTTGGTCTGATCGATGCCAGCGGTCGCTGGGTGCACCAAGCGCAGCATGCAGGGGTGAATGAATGCACCGTTGATCTTTCCGGCCGGGGCCCCGGGATCTATGTCGTGTGGGTGAAGACACAGGACGGAGCCGTCGCCCACAAGCTGCCTTGGTATTGATCCAGGAACGATGGCAGTCAGACACAGCCCTAAATGGATCCACGGCATCTTTTACTTGGTGTACGCTGCGTTCGTGTTGGCCGGATTCAGCAGCTGCGAAGAACCGCGGTTGACCTTCAGAGGTAATTGGAACAAACTCAGGGCGTCCGGAACACTCACTGAGCTCATGAGCACATCGAACTGGCCAATGCGTAACTGCATATATCTCTATAGTGACGCACAGTTTGGTGTTGTGTCTTATAC
>JBATMK010000197.1:0-22343 GCA_049289815.1 Flavobacteriales bacterium | reverse complement strand
CAGCTACTTTCGCCGCCGATGGCGGACACTTCAACTTGGGATGTGATCATCGTGGGGGGCGGTATCGTGGGTGCTGCCACCATGTACAAGTTGCAAGCGCGGTTCCCGGCCTTCCGGATCCTCCTGCTCGAGAAGGAGCAAGAGTTGGCCGACCACCAGACGGGCCACAACAGCGGTGTGATCCACAGCGGCATCTATTACAAGCCGGGAAGTTGGAAGGCGAAGAACTGTGTGCAGGGCCGCCGTGAACTGGTGGCCTTCTGCAAGGAACACAAGGTGGCGCACGACATCTGCGGCAAGATCATCGTGGCCACGGAAAAGGAGGAACTCCCACGCCTGGAGAAGATCCACAATACAGGCATCGCCAACGCGATCGAGGATCTGGAGATGATCGGGCCCGAACGCATCCGGGAGATCGAGCCGCAATGCGCAGGCATTGCTGGCATCCGTGTGGGCTGCACGGGTATCGTTGACTTCCGTGGTGCCACGCGCACCATGACCGCGATCGCGCGCACGCGCAACGCAGCCAGCATTGTGCACTTGGGCGAAGAAGCACTGGGCACCCTGCCCGATGGTGACGCCACGTTGGTGCGCACCAGCAAGGGCAGCTACCGCGGTCGCTTCGTCGTGTTCTGTGGTGGCCTTCAGGCGGATCGCCTCGCTAAGCGGGATGGGGCACACCTGAAGGAACGCATCGTCGGTTTCCGCGGGGACTATTACGAGCTGACAGCAGCCGCGAAGCACAAGGTGAAGCACCTCATCTATCCTGTTCCCGATCCGCGCTTCCCATTTCTCGGTGTGCATTTCACACGGATGACCGATGGCAGCATCGAGTGCGGCCCTAATGCCGTTTTCACCTTCAAGCGCGAGGGCTACGGCAAGACCGACTTCAGCCTGTCCGATACCGTGGACGCCCTCACCTACGGCGGTACTTGGAAACTGTTCTTCAAGAACATGAGCTACGGCATCGACGAGTACCGCCGTGCCTTCAGCAAGCGTTTGTTCCTAAAGACCCTGCGCCGCCTGATCCCATCGTTGACGATGGAGGATATCGAACCTGGTCGCGCTGGTGTACGTGCCATGCTGCTCGGCACCGATGGCAACATGGTGGATGATTTCCGCATCGAAACGCGCGGCACCCACATCCATGTGCTGAACGCACCGTCGCCCGCCGCAACGGCCTGCCTGGCCATCGGCGAGCGCATCGTTGAGATGTGCGTGGAGAAGATCGGGATGCGGTAGGCGCGTTCAGCGCACCTTGTACTCGCCCATGAACTCTTCCCAATTCCAGAGGAAAAAGCACATCAGCGTGTCGATCCTTCGGAGCACGATCGGGTTCGGCGCTTTCAGTTCACGGAAGTAATCATCCTGGAAGCGGAACAGGCCGTAGTGGTGGAATACGGCCTTGCTCATGGCATACACCGCGTTCTTGCTCGGGTGGTTCAGCCGCGCCATCACACCCTGCATTTCCATCACCTGGTTCTCGGTGCGGGAACAATCGCGGCCGGTGGCCTCGCTGAATTTGCTGATGCTGAGCGAGACGAAGCGTTTGTCCTGCCCTGCACCCAACCAGCGGGGGGCTTCCATCAGGTTTCCCGCAAGTACGATCAACGCGAACAGTTCCTCATCCTCCGGCCCGAACGTGGGCGTGGTGGCGAACTCCGGCGACTCCATCAACTCGGCCGCCACGTTCGGGAAGCCGTTCTCGGTAAGTGCGAGGATGGAGTTGACGAACGTGTTGGACAGCCGGTCTTCGCTGATCTTCTTCCTCCCGAACAGTGTGGCGATCATTCCGTCATCTTCGTGAACGCGAACGTAGACCAGTGCGCTTCACCGCGCCAGCGATCGTAACCCCTGCGTTTCAACACAGTTATCCACGTCCGACGAAGTTCCAACGCGTTCCACCATGCAACTGCAATCGCTCATCGATCACTACGCGGCGTACGACCTCTGGGCCAACAGCCTTTTCGTGAAACGACTGGACCGCGAGCCGAACGAACTCTTGGACAAGGAGGTACCGAGCAGTTTCCCTTCGCTCCGAAAAACCCTCCTGCATATCCGCGATGCCGAGCACGCTTGGTTGTGCAGGCTCACCGGGCTTCCCACCAAATGGCCGGCTGAAGAGGACATGACCGTGGGTACGCTGCTCAAGCACAACGCCCTGCTCCGCGACCACGTGGCTAAACTTGACGACACCAAATTGGAGAAGACCCACGCCTACCAGGACCTGAGAGGCAACACACACCAGAACAGCGCATGGCAGATGCTCATGCACTGCTTCAACCATGGCGCTTACCACCGCGGGCAGCTCGTTACCATGATGCGGGGTTTGGGTATGGACGAGGTCCCGCACAGCGATCTGATCATTTATTTCCGCTCGATCAAACAGGCTTAGACGCTTCAACCGGTTTACCTGGAATTAACATTGGTAATCCAAGCGTAACATGGTCTTGACAGAACCTTGACGCGGGAAGGGGTGTTTCGCGGCGCCAAACCACCCCACATGTCCAAGCGCTGCTTCATTGCTTTTCTGGGTTGCTTCATCGCGGTCCTGTCCTTCGCCCAAGCCGAATCCGATGAGCGCGCGATGCTGGAGTTGCACGATGGTGTGACCATCAGCAAGGACAGCATCTTCTTGCTGAACATCCGGTTCCGCATGCAGAACCGCGCAGGGTTCACCACGGTGGACGGGGAAGATCTGAGCACGGCCGCTTGGGACGTGCGCGTGCGCCGTTTGCGACTACGCTTCGACGGGTTCGCCTTGAACCGGAAATGGCAGTACTACATCCAATTGGCTTTCTCCAAGAGCGACCTGGACCTGGAGGAAAGCGAGATCGCACAACCGATCCGCGATGCGATCGTGCACTACCGGTTCAACAAATGGACACAGTTGAGTTTCGGCCAATCGAAGTTGCCCGGCAATCGTCAGCGCGTGGTTTCATCCGGCAACCTGCAGTTCCCGGATCGATCGTTGGTCAACACGCGGTTCACCCTGGACCGCGACTTCGGGCTCTTCTTCTATCGCACGCTGCCCATGGGGAACATGCGCGTGAACCTCAAGACAGCCATCACATCCGGCGACGGCCGCAACGCCTCGCCCATCGACGAAGGCCTGGCCTACACCGGTCGCGTGGAATGGTTGCCGTTGGGCGAATTCACCAAGGGCGGCGATTTTTCGGAGGGCGACCTTGAGCGCGAGGCGAAGCCGAAACTTTCCTTGGCCGCTGGATACAGCACCAACCGGAACGCGCGTCGTGTGGGCGGTCAACTGGGCGAAGCCTTGTTCGCTCCCCGGAACATCAACACACTGACAGTGGACATGGTATTGAAGTACAAGGGATGGGCCCTGAGCAGCGAGTTCATGGACCGTACTTCCGAGGAGGATCCCCTGACCACCAGTGTTGACGGTGATGTTGAATACGTTTATGAAGGAAGCGGTGTGAACACGCAACTGAGTTACTGCACGCCAACGCGCTGGGAGATCGTGTCGCGCTACACCTTGGTGCAACCCGGGAAGCGGATCGGATCATTGACGCCGATCACGGAGGAGATCCAGGTCGGGGGCAACAAGTATTTCAAAGGGCACCGGATCAAGGCCCAGCTGATCGCAGGCTACCGCTGGACGGAAGGCATTGCCGATACCGACCATGCGGGCAATCGTTGGAACGCCATGTTCCAATTGGAGTTCGGGATCTGAGGCTAGGGCATTACACGCCCCAAGAGATCGATGCCTGTGTAGTTGTGCGGGCTGAGGCGGTGCAGTTCTTCCTTCACCGCGCTGTTCACATCCAGGCCATCGATGAAGGCCTTCATGTCTTCCTCGGCAATGCGTGCCTTGCCCCGGGTCAGTGTCTTCAGTGCCTCGTATGGCGCCGCGTAGCCTTCCCTTCGAAGGATCGTCTGGATGCCTTCGGCGATCACGGCCCACTGCGAATCAAGATCGCGGCGCAGCGCGTCCTCGTTCAGCACCAGCTTGCCCAAACCCTTGTCGATGCTGCGCAACGCGATCACCGTGTGCGCCAGTGGCACCCCGATGTTCCGTACGACCGTGCTGTCCGTAAGATCACGCTGCATGCGGCTCACGGGTAGCTTTTCGCTCAGGTGGCCGAAAAGGGCATTGGCAATTCCCAGGTTGCCCTCGGCGTTCTCGAAATCGATGGGGTTCACTTTGTGCGGCATCGCCGAAGAGCCCACCTCACCCGCCTTCACCCGTTGCCGGAAGTAGTCGAGGGACACGTAGCTCCAGACATCGCGGCTCAGGTCAACGAGGATCGTGTTCACGCGACGGAACGCATCGAAAAGCGCAGCCAGGTTATCGTAGTGCTCGATCTGCGTGGTGAACTGCTGGCGCTCAATACCCAGTATCCCGCTGCAGAAGGCGTCGGCCTCCTTCACCCAATCGATGGCGGGATACGCTGCATGATGGGCGTTGAAGTTGCCCGTGGCACCACCGAACTTGCAAGTGAACGGGATGGCGCGCAGGAGTTTCAACTGTGCATCGATCCGCTCAACGAACACTTGGATCTCCTTTCCCAGCCGGGTGGGGGAAGCGGGTTGCCCGTGCGTTCGTGCCAACATGGGAACCTGCGCCCAATCCAGCGCAAGGCCGTGCAGCTTGTCGCGCAGCACGATCACATCGGGCAGGTAGCGCTGGTAGACAAAATCCTTCACCAGCAGTGGTAACGCCGTGTTGTTCACGTCCTGGCTCGTGAGCCCGAAGTGGACGAACTCCTTCTGCGCGCCCAGGCCGGAACCGTCAAGCAATTCCTTCACGAAATACTCCACCGCTTTCACATCGTGATTGGTGGTGCCCTCGATCTCCTTGATGTGCTCGGCGTCGTGCATGCTCAATTGCGCAATGCGTGCGCGAAGGCCGTCCAACTTTCCCAGGGGCGCGCCCTTCAGTTCCGGCAGCGGCATGGCGCAGAGAAACGCGAAGTACTCCACTTCCACATGCAAGCGGTACCGGATCAAGGCCCACTCGCTGAACCAAACGCTGAGGTCCTGCGTCTGGTTGCGGTAGCGTCCATCGATCGGGCTGAGGGCGGTGAGGGGGGACAAGTCCATTGCGCGGCGGGAAGCCGCAAAGGTGGGCATTGCGCCGACGTACGCAGGTGACCGGTCAAGGCGCCTTGAAGTTCGTTCATCATTTTCGATCCTTCCCTCCAGGGACGCCGTTGTTCCTTGGGAACGGGAGAGGCGCTGCCTCGCTTGTGCAGCACACCCGTTCCGGATGATCAAGGACATTTCCATCGGCTTCACCTCCTTCTTCCGCGCGTTCGGTTTCGCGTTCGGCAATGGCATGTGGTGGATGTTCCTGGTGCCGGTGTTGTTGTGGTTTCTTTTGGTCTATGGGGTGGTGGTGGTACTGCAAGGTCCGGTGGATGAACTTTCCCGATGGATCGCGTCCCTCTTCAGCATACCGGTGGATGCCGCTGCCAGCGAAGGGCTCACAGGTTTCTGGAATACGGTGAAGGCTTTCATTGAAGGTGCGCGTGAGTTGATCATCCTCATCGTCCTGAAGCTCTTCGTTGGGTATGTGCTCTTCTCGATCAACAAGTACATCGTCCTGGTCTTCCTCAGCCCCATGCTCGCTTACGCCAGCGAGCGTACCGAGAGCATCCTCACCGGGAGGGATTTTCCGTTCAGTACCCGGCAGTTCATCAAGGATGTTTGGCGGGGCGTGCTGATCGCCATGCGGAACGGCCTGTTTGAATTGGCCGTGATCATCGGTTGTTGGGTGGCCACCATGTTCTTCCCGTTGCTCACACCGTTCACGGCCGTGTTCCTTTTCCTCGTGTCCTCCTGGTTCTATGGCTTCAGCATGTTCGACTACGTGAGCGAACGGCGCCGTCTGCGGATGCGCGACAGCATCAATGCCCTCAAGGCCAACCGCGGCATGGTGCTGGCGAACGGCGCGCTCTTCGGCCTCGTTATGAAGTTGCCGCTGCTCGGCATGATGCTCGGACCGGTCATGGCCTCGGTAGGGGCAACGATCGCCGTAGTGGAAAAGGAGCGCACCGTCGGGGTCGTGGTCGCTCCCCGGTATGGGGGCTGAAGCGCATATTCGTGGCCTATCGAAGGTGCTCATGAAGATCCTTGCTGCGCTTGTTTCCGCTCCGCTGATGCTTGCAGCCGCGGTTTCGCTGAGTTCCTGTGGAAGCCGGGCCACCGAACCCGATGCAGGAGCGCGTCTTCCAACGGAGCCGCGCGGTAAGGACAACGCCGCCTACTACTGGGGTTCGGTGATCTTGGAAGCCACGGCGAACGACACCGAACGGAACCGCCCTCGGCCGCCGGTGAGCAGTCGCCTCGTGGCCATGCCATGCATCGCAATGTTCGACGCCTGGAGCCGCTATGATAGCGCTGCAGTGCCTTTCTATCTGAGGGCCGAACGGAAGCCGGAGGTTGAGCGGACATTGAAGAACAAGGAAGCGGCCATCGCCTATGCCGCAGCGCGCGTGCTGGAAACGGTTTATCCTGCCGACAGTGCGCTCTTCGCCCAGCGGTTGAAGGAGGCTGGCTTCGATCCCGCGATCCGCAGCTTGGATCCATCAACGGCTGCCGGCATCGGGAATCTGGCTGCGCACAGTGTGCTGGAGGCCCGTCGGAACGATGGTAGCAACCAGTACGGTGAACGTACCGAGGCGCCCACCCCGTACGGCGATCACACCAAGTACGTTCCCAGGAACACGGCGGATGTGAGCAACGACATCAACCGCTGGGCACCGAAGTACTTCACCAAGAGCGACGGTACGCGCTGGGCGCCCGGTGCGCTCGCCCCACACTGGGGCCACGTGAAGCCCTTCCTGCTCGATAGCGCTAGCCAATTCCGAAGTCCGCCACCGCCACGCATGGGCGATCCTGAGTTGGAGAAGGAGGTGCGCGAGGTGGTTGACCTGCAAGCCAACCTCAGCAATGAGCAGAAAGCCTTGGTGGAATTCATGCGCGATGGTCCGCGTAGCGTGCAACAGGCCGGCCATTGGCTGATCTTCTCGCGCGATGTGAGCATCCGCGACCAGCACAACCTCGATGAAGATGTGAAAATGTATTTGGTGGTGACGGCCACGGCCATGGACTGTTTCATCGCTTGTTGGGATACCAAATACGTCTACGACAACAGCCGTCCTTATCAGCAGGTGCACTATCTCTTGGGCGAGCAGGAGATCGTTGCTTGGGCAGGGCCGCACAAGGGCATGCGGAAAATGAAGGGCAAGGATTGGCGACCATATTCACCCGATGATTTCCTGTGCCCGCCCTTCCCCGCGTATGTGAGCGGCCACAGCACGGTAAGCGGCGGCTGTTCGAGGGCGCTGGAACTGTTCACCGGAAGTGACGTTTATGGCGCCAAGGTGCGGTTGTTGCCGGGCTGGCTCACCGAACCGGGTATCACCACGGACAGTGTAACGCTCGATCTCGCAACCTTCAGCGGCACCGCTGAGATGGCCGGCCGCAGCCGTGTTCTCGGTGGCTACCACATCCAGGTTGACAATGTCGAAGGCCTCGCCATGGGCCGCAAGGTCGCCGATGTGGTCGTGGCGAAATGCATGGCCCATATCAAGGGAACAGCAAGCCGGGAAGCGGCTTCTTCTACGAAGTAAGGACGTTGCGTAAAAAGAAAGGGAGCCGATCCGGCTCCCTTTCTTCCATCCCTCTCTTTGAAGGAGGGCGAGGTAAGGTCCTACTACTTCGTCACCATTCCCATCGGGCTGCCGGCTTCGACTTTCACCGTGGGCGCCGGGGCGATGGTCATTTCGTTCACCAAGTGCGTGGCGCCGGCGAACACATCGATGGTCCACAGCACGTAGCGGATGTCCACGCTGATCGTGCGCTGCAGTTCCGGTTCGAAGGCGATGTCGCCGCTCATGGCTTCCCAGTTGCCATCGAAGGCGATGCCGATCAGTTCGCCGTTGCCGTTGATCACAGGGCTTCCGCTGTTACCACCGGTGATATCGTTCTTGCTGATGAAGCAGGTAACGAGTTCGCCGCTGGCATCGGCATAGCGCCCGTATTCGCGCTTGGTCAGCAACTCGTGCTGCCTGGCGGGCACCACGAATTCGTCGTTGGTGTTGTCCTCCTTCTCCAGGATGCCGTCGGCGGTGGTCACCACATCGTACTCCATGGCATCGCCGGGTTTGTAATTGCCCACCTGGCCATAGCTGCAGCGGATGGTGCTGTTCGCGTTCGGGTACCACATGCGGTTCGGCTCACGCTCGCGCATTGCGGCCAGCATCAGGCGGTAGCCCTTGTCGATATCGGGCTGTGCGGCTTGCAAGGCGGGGGCCAATTTGCCCTTGTAGAATTCCAGGTCGCTGCTCACGGCGGCGATCACCATATCCTTCTGCATCACCTTCAAGGAAGGCTTGGCCAGGAAGGCGTCCAGGCGCTTGCGATCGGTGGCGAAACTGGTCTTGAACATGGCCGCGGCCCATGCGTCGAAATCGCCCTTGTACTTCTTCTGGACGGTGGCCATGATGTCCGGTTGAAGGCCTTTGTCCACATCGTTGTAATACATGCGGTACATCGCCGCGGTGATCTTCTGGTCGGTAGGAGCATTGTAGTCCTTGTAGAACGCTTCCGCCGCTTCCTGGATCCCTGCAACCTGGGCTGCAACGGCAGCAGCATCAACTGGTTTGGCCGCAAGTAGTTCCTTCAAGCCGAGCATGTTGAAACCGAACTCCACAACCTCGCTACCGAACGCGGCTTCGTTCATGTACGTGCTCGCTTTCTCGTATTTCTTCTTCTCGGTGAAGCCTTTCTCCAGCAGGCCCAGGAACTCTCCGTACTTGGCCTTGCGTGCTGGATCGGCATTGATCCAGGCCATCAGGTCGGCCTCTTGTTGTTGCTTCTTGTCCTTTACGTGCAGGCGCTTCAGGCCGCGCTGCTGGCCGATGAAGTACTTCCAGTAGTTCGCAATGCTGGCGTACTTGCTGGCGTACTTGATCCGCACAGCAGGATCGGCATCCATATCCTGTTTCATCAGGTCCAGCATCTCCGTGCGCACTTTCACCACGCTGGGCTGCGATTCGCTCAGTGCCATGTCCACACCTTCGCTGCACATGAAGCGATTGGTACGGCCGGGGCAGCCCATCACCATGGCGAAGTCACCTTCTTTCACACCGTTGAGGCTGATGGGGAAGTGCCACTTCGGCTTGTAGGGAACGTTGTCCTTGCTGTACTCGGCGGGTTCCCCATCGGGACCCATGTACACACGGAACATGCTGAAGTCGCCCGTGTGGCGCGGCCACATCCAGTTGTCGGTATCACCGCCGAACTTGCCGATCGCGCTGGGGGGGGCACCGACCAGGCGCACGTCGTGGTAATCCTTGTAAACGAAGATGTAGAACTCGTTGCCATCGTACATGCTCTTGAAGTCGGCGCTGATGTTCTTCAGGTCCTTTTCGGCGGCCTTCTCCAACTCGGCGCCCAACTTCCTGATCGCTGCTTTGCGCTCCACTTCGGTCATGGTATCGTTGACCGATGCAAGTACCGTATCCGTTACGTTATCGATGCGCTGCAGGAAACTCACATAGAACTCCGCGGGCAGTTCCTGTTCGCGCGTCATGGCCCAGAAGCCATCGGTGAGGTAGTCGTGCTCCACGCTACTGTGCTTCTGGATCGCATCGAAACCGCAGTGGTGGTTGGTGAGCATGAGGCCTTCGGCGCTCACCATCTCTCCGCTGCAGAACCCGCCGCCCAAGCGCACCACACCATCCTTCATGCTGCTGTGGTTGATGTCGTAGATCTGGTCGGCCGTGAGCTTGCAACCCATGCGTTGCATGTCGGTTTCATTGATCTGCTTCAACGTATTGAGCATCCACATCCCTTCCTGGGCATGGAGCATGGTGGCACACAACAGTGCGACCAGTGAAAGCAACTTCTTCATCGTGTTCTATGAGGTTCGTTTTGGTTGCCGCGCGCCCGAGGGACCGGTACGTTACGGATGCATCAAGGGGCGGCTAAAGTAGCGGCGCGCTCCACTGCGGGATCCTTCAAACTGGGCTGAACGGTTGGGTCTGTCGTCGAGGGGGCTGTACGGCGCATCAATCCTGATCGTGTACCTGCCGCCAAGGCAAGCGGAGCAACAAACCATCGGCATAAGCGGCGAATTCCTTGAACTCCGCAGGCACCTGATGCCTCGCCCTCACCTTCTTGTCCCGGTCCTTGCTCACGACGCGGATTATGGTGCTCGGTAGATCCGTGACCTGTCCGTCGTACTTGTCCTGCATGTTGAAGAACCCAACGGCTTCGGCCTTTGAGAGCAACAGCGCCATGGTCTCTGGTGGTACGGAGCCAACGTGATCGCCTTGCAGTTCAGTGTGACTGATACCGACATAGGTGGCGTAGCCGCTGCGGTACACATTGATCCGATAGGCGGGGCATTTGCCGAAGCACGGGGTGCGTTCCAGACTGAAGAAGAGCGAATCAGCCTTGGCAGGGCCGCCGAACCGGTCGTCCTGTGCGGTGGCTTTCGTGTTGTTGCACGCACCGAGGACCAACATGAACGGAATGGCAGTGAGGAGGATCAAGGAGCGGATCATGGTGCGCATATGTGTAAGATGTGGATCGCCTTGTAAACACCGTGCCATCGCCCGGAAAAGGAGTCTGTCATCCGGAGGACATTCATATGGCCGAATGGTCGTTCAGCGATCGTATTGGGTGTTCCTGAAAGATCCTTCCTCGACGACCCGTCAGGATGACAATGCTGTGTGAGGGCTGCCTACTTCTTCCGAGCCACCTGCTGCTGCTTTTGCATGTCTTCCAGTCGTTGTTGCCAGCGGCTCTTCTTCTTGGGTTTCTTCATGTTCTCCAAGAGTTCCGCGCGCAACTTATCCTCGTCGATGAACCATCGGCTGAAGACGGTCATCTGAAGAATGGAGATGATGTTGGCCAGGAGGTAGTAGAGGCTGAGCCCGGCTGGCAGGCTGTTCATGAAGAAGAGCATCATGATGGGGAACAGCCAGATCATCAGCTTCATGCTGGGCATGCCTTGCTGCTGCGGCATCTGCTTGCTGTTGAGCAGGCTGAAGCCGATCGTGCTGATGGCCATGAGGATGGTGAAAAGGCTCACATGCGATCCATAGTTCAACGGCACCGTGAAGGGCAGTGTGGCGATGCTGTCGTAGGTGCTGAGGTCGTCCGCCCATAGGAAGCCCTGCTGCCGCAGTTCGATGCTGCTTGGGAAGAACATGAACATGGCATAGAGCACCGGCATCTGGATCAGCATGGGCACGCAACCGCTGGCCGGGTTCACGCCGGCCTTCCGGTAAAGTTCCATGGTGGCCTGCTGCTTCTTCAGCGCATCGCCGTCCTTGTGCTTTTCGGTGATCGCCGCGATCTCGGGCTTCAGCGCCCGCATACGCGCACCGCTCTTCTGGTTCCTGTACGTGAGCGGCATCAAGAGCAACTTGATGGCGATGGTGAGCAAGAGGATGATGATCCCGTAGTTCAGGTTGAACTTGCTGAAGAAGTTGAAGATGGGGATCACCACCCAACGGTTCATCCAACCGAAAATGCCCCAGCCCAGGTCGATGATGCGGTCCAGTTCCGGCACTTCGGTGCGGCGCAACGTGTTGTAATGATTGGGACCGAAGTAGAATCGCAGGGGAATGTTCACTTCATCGGATGCCTGCTTCTCGAAGGCCAAGGTGGCGCTGAACGCTTTGATGTGACCACTGTCGTTTGGCAGTGCTCTTACCCCGATACTGCAGCCGCTGCTGGCGAACCCTTCATCGCTGACGACCACGGCGCTGAAGAAGTGCTGCTTGAAAGCGATCCAATTCGTGCGGCCTTCGAGCTTCTTGCTGTCGTCCTTGGTTTCGCTCAGATATTCCCGATCTGCGTTCACGTACTTGTAGAAGACGGAACTCTTGGCTTCCTCGTGGGGTTTGTGTTTCTCGAGGGAAAGGCTGACCAGGTCCCATTTCAAGGTGATCCCGCGTGCCTCCACTTCCTCCTTCAAGTTCTCGAAACGGGCATTGCTGCGCACGAACCAACCGGCACTGTCCAATGCGTAATCGATCACGATGCGCTTTCCCGGAATGCTGCTGTTGGCCACGAACGATACCGTTCGGGCATCCTTTCGTTCCGCCGTGAAGTACAGGTCTTGCGTGCTGATGACGCGGTTGCCATTGTACCTGAACTCGTACGCGAAACGCCCGCTGTCGGGATCCTGCAGCAGCAACGGCTTCTCGTGTTGCCCCTTGTATTGTTTCAGCCGGATCCAGACCGGACGGGCGCCGTTGGTGCTCACGCGCAACTCCAGGTCGTCGTTCTCCAGAACGATGTTCTCAGGCGTGCCTGCTGTGGCGCCGTGGAAGATCCCGAAACGGTCCAGCCGCTCTTTGACTTCCTGGGCCGTGCGCAGGCTGTCAATGTTGAGCGTGCTATCTCCCACCAAGCTGTCGGGCACGCTCACGGCCTCCGCCGTCCTGGTGTCTTCCACGGCCTTGGCTTCAGCTTCTTTCTTCGCTTCCACTGCAACCTGCTCCGCAAGCACGTTCGCAATGCTGTCGGCCACATGAAGCTCGCGCTCACGCTCGGCTTTGCTGGGGGCCGTGTAGATGCCATAGCCGATCACGATCAGCACGATCAGTCCCAGGCCTATCAGTGTGTTCTTGTCCATTGCAGGCGCCTGCCCGGCGCAGAGGCATTCAGAAAAGGACGGCGAAGATATCCGGAGGGGGGACAGTTGGGCCGTGAAGCAGTTGAGCAGTGAAGCAATGCGGCAACGGTGGTCCAATGCGGGCTCCCGGTGACCAGGGGCCTGGAACCGTGCTTCACTTGACCCGACTACTACTTACCTGGTTCAGGCTTCTTGTTTCACCTTCACTTTCGAGGCGCTCACTTCGGCGAAAGCGGCGTCCATGCTGGCCTTCACGAAGCGGATGAAGAGCGGGTGCGGCTGGGTGACGGTGCTCTTGTACTCCGGGTGGAACTGTACCCCCACGAACCACGGGTGGTCCTTCAACTCCACGATCTCGACCAACCCGCTTTTGGGGTTGATCCCACTGGGCAGCATACCGGCTTTCTTGAAGTCGGCCAGATAGGTGTTGTTGAACTCGTACCGGTGGCGATGGCGCTCGGTAACATCGGCGCGGCGGTACACATCGTATGCTTTCGTGCCCTCGCTCACCGTGCAGGGGTAGGCACCCAAACGCATGGTGCCGCCTTTGTCCACGATCTTCTTCTGCTCCTCCATCATGGCGATCACCGGATGACCGGTATCGGGCTGCATCTCCGTGCTGTTGGCATCTGCGAAGCCAAGGACGTTGCGGGCGAACTCGATCACCGCGCATTGCATGCCAAGGCAGATCCCGAGGAACGGGACCTTTTGCTCCCGCGCATAGCGGATCGCCGCGATCTTGCCTTCAATGCCGCGACTTCCGAAGCCCGGCGCCACGAGGATACCGCTCAGTCCTTTCAGCTCCCCGGCTACGTTCTCGGCGGTCAACCGCTCGCTGTGCACCCAACGGATGTCCACGCGGCTCTCGTTCTCGGCCCCGGCATGTTCCAGCGCTTCCTTGATGCTCTTGTACGCATCCTTCAACTCGACGTATTTGCCCACCAGTCCGATGCATACGGTGTGCTTGGGATTTTTGTACCGGTGCAGGAAGGCGGTCCATTGTACCAGGTCAGCAGGTGGTGCGTCGGTGATGCCCAATTTCTCCAACACCACCGCATCCAGGCCTTCTTGCTGCATGAGCAGTGGCACATCATAGATCGTGGAGGCATCGGCGCTTTCGATCACCGCGTTGGGGGCAACGTTGCAGAAGAGGGCGATCTTCTCCTTCATGCCCTTGCCCATGTGGTGCTCCGTGCGGCATACCAGCACGTCCGGTTGCACGCCAAGGCTCAGCAGCTCTTTCACGCTGTGCTGTGTGGGCTTGGTCTTGAGTTCGCCCGTGGTGTTCAGATAGGGGAGCAGCGTAAGGTGGATGCACAAGGCGTCACGCCCGAGTTCCCATTTCAATTGGCGGATGCTCTCGATGTACGGCAGGCTCTCGATGTCGCCCACGGTACCACCGACCTCGGTGATCACGAAGTCGTAGATGTGCTTCCGGCCAAGGGCCTTCACATGCTCCTTGATCTCGTCGGTGATGTGCGGGATCACCTGCACCGTCTTGCCCAGGTACTTGCCCCGGCGCTCTTTGCCGATCACGCTCTGGTAAATGCGGCCCGTGGTAACGTTGTTGGCTTTGCTCGTTGGCGTGCCCAGGAAGCGTTCGTAATGGCCGAGGTCCAGGTCGGTTTCGGCACCGTCCTCCGTTACGTAGCACTCTCCGTGTTCGTACGGGTTCAGCGTGCCGGGGTCCACATTGATGTACGGGTCCAGCTTCTGGATCGTGACCGAGAAGCCGCGTGCTTGCAACAGCTTGGCCAAGCTGGCGCTGATGATGCCTTTCCCCAGGGAAGAGGTAACACCGCCGGTAACGAATATGTACTTGGTGGATCCCGTCATCGCTGGGTGAGAGGTCCCGACCTGTCGGGACGCGATCACGGGGTGTAAATGTACGTAGGGGGAGCTTGGCCCGCGATCATCCCTTGGCACGTCCTGCCTCGAGGCTCAAGTTCGCCCTGCTCCAGCCCACACGACCGGTCAGAACACCACGGAGGCGCCGGCGTTCACGATCCCGTGGTAGCCATATCCCAGTTCAACGAACGCTCCCAACCCCTTCCCGAAACGCATCCCTATTGCGTTCAGCTGATAGGCCAACAGGGTCTTGCTCTTCGATACCGCACTGCCGCCATCGGATGTGCTGTTGAATGTGGAAACCCCGATGTGGGCGCCGGAATAGAGGCTGAAGCTCTCACGGCGCTTCAGCCAGTAGTAGTTCGCGAAAGGCATGAAGGTGAGGAACCGCTCGTCGTACCGATCCACCGTTACATCCGTCAGCACATAGTTGATGTCACGTGAACACTGCCAATAGTTGGCCCCGAAGCCGATGGCCAGTTTCTCCTTGATCCCCACTTCCGCCTTCAGCCCATAGGTCGGCAAGAACGGGCCTTGTTCGCCGAAGGCCAAGCCCTGGCCGACGTACGGCGAGAGTTCTGCATCAACAGGGTTCGCCCGTTCCTGGATGCTCAGCATGCCGATGCCTGCATCGATACGAACGGTGAAAAGATCTTGGGCGCTGATCGCTCCGGAGATGGCGATCGCGAAAACGAGGGCGTTGGTTCTCATGCCCTCCTGACGCCCAAGTGACCTTACGTCACTTGATCCGGTTCATCTGCGCCCGCTCTCAGAACGAATAACTCAACCCTGCACTGGGCAGCAAGGGCAACTGATCCACACGCTTGTTGGCCACGCGATCGTAATAGAAGATGTTCTGGCGGTCGTACGCGTTGGTGACGCTGATGTCCAGTTCCACCCGCTGGTGCTCATCCAGGCGCCAGGTCTTGGTAACACCGATATCCAAGCGGTGGTACTGTGGCAGCCGGCCCTGGTTCAGGTCGCCGAGGAAGGTGTGCAGTTCGCCGTTGCTGGTGGTGATATCCGTGCCGATGCCGTCGTCGAAGGTGAGTTCCTCGCCGAAGCCTTGGGTCTCGGTGAAGGGGAATCCGCTGCCATAGTTCCACCGCACGTTCACCTTCCAAGCATCGAACCTGCCGAAGGCCTGGCTCACCACCAGGTTCACGTTGTGGCGGCGGTCCCAAACCGGGTTGTACTTCCGGGTACCGTCGAAGCGGTCCACGAACGTGAGCGAGTAAACGGCCCAGATGAAGGTGTTCTTCTTCTCGTACTTCAGCAGGATGTCACCACCGTAGGCCTTGCCGGTTTCAACAATGAAATCCTTCTTGAGCTCATCGGGCTTGTCCGCGAATTCCGGCGTGTCGTCGTAGATCTTGTTCCGGTTCAGGTTGGTCACTTGGCGGAAGTCCTTCAGGTAGCCTTCAACGTTCATCTCCAGTTCCGGTGTAAGGTCCACTTCGAAACCGGCCACATAATGGTTGGCTCTCTGCAGTGGGTCCTTGATCTCGCGCACCTCACCGTTCTCGGTGGTGAGGGTGCTGGGCAACGCATCAGGGCTGCTGAGGAAGCCGTAGAACAGGTTCACCACATCGCGGTCGCTGTTGGCCGCCAGCAGGTTCTGGCTGTACCGCCCAGCCGCTGCTTTCAAGCGGAATTCGTCCGTAACGTTCCACTTCACCGCCAGGCGCGGTTCGGGGTTGAACACGTTGAGGCTGGCGTAGTAGTGCAGGTGGATCCCGGGATCGATCACCAGCTTCTCCAGCTTCACCTTGTAGTTGAGGAAGGCGGCCAACTCGCTGGTGCTCTCGCTCTGCTGGAACTTGTTGCCGATGCTGTTGAAGAAACTGAAGTCGGTCTTGAAGCCCAGTACCTCGATGCCGTACTTGATCTCGTTGTCCCCGACGAAGTACTTGAAGTTGAGCCCGCCGTTGAAGTTGCTGATGGCGCTGCGGCGCGGGTCAAGTCCTGCTTCCGCCAGTTCGATCTCGTATTTGCTGAAAGCGAAGATGCCGTCGATGAGCACGGCACTTCCGCTGGGCACCAACACGAAATTGGCACCGCCCCCATAGTTGTTCCAGGTAAGATCGCTCACCTGTTTGTAGTCCACTCCATCGCTGAAGTTGAACCCGAACAGGTTGATCTTGCTGCCATTGCCGCCGTTGAAGCTGAGCTTGCCGTACACATCGGTGAACCGGAAAGGCAGACCGGCGGTATCAACGAACTGGTATAGCGTCTTGCTGCTCTCATTGAGGTAGCTGTGCCTGAAGTTGAGCAGGAAGCTGCTGCTGCCACCGCCATCCGTCTTCTGCTTCTTCAGCGGGCCTTCGAGCAGGGCTTTCGCAGCGAAGGTGCCGACCCCGACGCGACCGCTCAAGCGTGTTTTGTTGCCGTCGCGCGTTGTGATGTCCATCACACTGCTGATACGGCCCCCGTGTTCAGCACCGAAGCCAGCCGTCATGATGTCCGCATTGCGGATGATGTCGTTGTCGAACACACTGAACAAGCCGATGCTATGGAAGGGGTTGTACAGTACCATCCCATCCATGAGCACCTTGTTCTGGATCGGGCTCCCACCGCGCACATATAGTTGTCCGCCCTGGTCACCGGTGAAGATCACCCCCGGAACCACTTGGATGTATTGGGCAAGATCCGCTTCGCCCCCGATGGCCGGCAAACGTTCGATCTGTTTCGGGGTCAGCTGTACCAAGCCCATGCGCACGTTGTTCTGCGCCTCGGCTTTCTTTCCGCGGACCCTGTACTCCTTCAGTTCCTTGGAAACTTTCTGCAGGTACATCTTCTCGGTGAGGATCTGCCCACCGCGCACCGTGACCGACTTCTCCAAGCTGTCGTAGCCCAATTCCTTCACGTACAATGTGTAATCGCCAGCAGGCACCCGGCTGATGGAGAAGTATCCGTTCTCATCGGTCTGCGCCCCCATGGTCTTCCCTTTCAAGATCACCGTGGTGAGCATCATGGGTTCACCGTTGGCGGCGTCGTATACGAAACCACGGATCGTAGCCGTGGACTGGCTCATGGAAACAAATGGAAGTGCAATGGCAACCAGGGCCATCAGGCGGAAGAACGATCGCAGCATCGGGGTTTCCTTGGAAGGTGGCCAAATGTAGCCGACCACCCTTGCACCTCGTGGCAGGGATGTGACAGGATGAGGAGCGGTTGCTACGACGGGAAGAGCGGCGGCACTTGACGCTTCATTGGTCACCCCCGTATCCGGGCGAAGTTGGCCCCGAACTGGTAGAGCAACAGCCCGACCAGGAACACATTGGTGAACGCGTTCACGAGTTCACCCGTGTGGAAGGTGAGCGCCACGGCAAAGCCGCCCACTACGGCCAGGAAAACAGTGGCACCTTTCAGCAAGGCCCGGCTGCGCTTTTTGCCCCCAAGCATGCTGGCCAACGGGATCATCATCACGAACCCCAGGATGCCCGTCGCCAGGAAACCCGGAAGCCAGGTGATGAAGAAGGCGATGAAGCCTATGATCGAAACCAACAGCGAAACCCCGGTCCATGTGCTGCTCAAGGTTTCCTCTCGGTCCAGCGCATAGCGCCCGTATTTGTTGAGCCGAAGGAACAGGTTGCTGATGGGCACGAGGATCCAGGTGCTGATGGCGAACACCGCATAGGCAATGAGCAACGGGTAGATCAACGGGGCCACGGCCGGGTATTCGGAAGCCACGCCGCGCAGGACCTGGTTGGCCACATATAGCCCGATGATCAAGAACAACTGCACATTACCCTTCAGGTTGCTCACCCAGAAACTGTAGCGCAACCACATACGGTAGATCCAGTAGCGGGCCTTCAGCGCTTCCACCATGCCCGCCTTGGCATGGTCGTTCATCGGGTCGCGGCGCAGCGCTTCGCGGAAGTGCTCCATCGCCTTGCGGTGATCGCCCCTCCGCAATACGGCCCAGCCGGTGTTGCTGTGGGTATAGGGGTTCTCCGGATCCAGTTCCAACGACTTGTCGATCGTGCGATCCGCTTCCTCCTTACGACCGAGCCGCGCCAGCGCTTCGGTGCGCATGTTCAAGCAACGCAGGTCTTCCGGGTCGATGGCCAGGCCGCGGTCGGCTGCCTCCAACGCCCGCAGGTGCTCATTGCGCCGCAGTAGGACAAAGGCCAGGGTTCCATGGTGGCTGCTTTCGCCGGGTTCCAGTTGCACGGCTTCCAACGCATGCTTCTCGGCCAACGCAGGGTTGTCGTCCAGCAATTCGATACGCGCCAGCAGCCCGTGAACTTCAGCATGGTAGGGCCACAGACCGAGGACCTGCTGGGCGGTGCTACGCGCTTCCCCGATCCGATCCAGCGCCAGGAAAGTCTCGCCAAGCAATCGCAACGCTTCCGGTTGATCGGGATCCCCGCTCAGCAGATCGCGCAGTTCGCGCTCAGCATCGGCGAAGCGGTGCTGGTTGTACAGCAACGCCGCCCGCATGTAGCGTTCGTGCTGCATGCTACTTCGTGTACTTCAGGATCTCGTCGTACAAACCGCTTTCGTTGGCGTACAGGGCATAGTTGCGCGCGGTCGTGAACCATTCGCGCGTGGTGGCCTTGTGCATGCTTGCGCCCTTCAGCAGGTCCTTCGTGGTCATCGGTTCGGGTACACCGGTCTTCATGGCGGAACGTAGCTTGTCCTCGATGGTGATGTCGATCACGGCCTTCAGGTCGGCACCACTGAAGTGCTCGGTCTTCTTCGCGATGCTGCGGAGGTCCACATCCTTGGTCGGCTTCTCCTTCAAGAGGATGCCCAGGATGTTCTCGCGCCCCTCCGCATCCGGCGGAGGAACGAAGATGGTCCGGTCGAACCGGCCCGGCCGCCTGAACGCGGGGTCGATGTGCCATGGCATGTTGGTGGCCCCGATGATCAACAGCCCTTCGTTGTCGGCATCGATGCCGTCCATTTCCGTGAGGAACTGGTTGATGACATGGCTGCCGGCACTGTGGCGCATCTGGCTGCGGTTGGCACCCAGCGCATCGATCTCATCGATGAACACCACGCATGGCGCGTTCTTGCGGGCCACCTCGAACACACGGTGCATGTTGCGCTCACTTTTCCCCAGCCACGCATCCAGGATATCACTGATGCCGATACTGATGAAGGTGGCCTTGATCTCGCCGGCTGTTGCCCGGGCCATATGCGTCTTCCCGCAACCCGGTGGGCCGTACAGCAGGATACCACCACCGATCTTCTTGCCGTATGCTTTGTACAGATCCGGATGCAACAGCGGTTGGATGATCTTCATGGCGATCTCGTCCTTCACGCCCTGCATGCCACCGACATCGTTGAAGGTGACGTTCGTCTTCACGATCAGATCGCTGGCGCGCAGATCGCCCGGTGGACCATCATCGTCTTCGTACTCGTCATCATCATCCGGCTCCGGCCCTTGACCCGTCACACGGAAATGCTCGTCCAGTTCCGCATCCGGGCGGTCGGGCCAGCGCTTGAGCAGCTGCTCGTAGATGTCCATCGCCTTGCCGAAGCTACCTTCCTGCAACAGCACGCGGCTGTAGAGCAGATGCACATCGTGTTCCGGCGGGCCTTGCTTGTGGAGGTCCTCCAGGATCACGATCGCCGCGCTCCATTGCTGCATGGCCGCGTACGCTTTGGCCAATCCCAACTTGCTCTTCGCATCGCGCGGCGAAGTCTCCAGGACGGTCTTGTACTCGGTTGCCGCCTCTTCGGCTTTGCCGGCCGTGAGCAGGGTTTGCGCCAGATGCGCGCGCAACTTGTCGTTGTCGGGTGTGATCTCCAGCGCTTCGCGCAGGTTCTGGAGCAGGTCGTTGATGTCCATCGGGGGGAACAAAGGTGGCGCTTGCACGCGGTTGAGCCACAAGCGATCGGTCTGACCCCCGCGATAGAGGCCTACACCATGAAGTATAATCCCTCACCCTGCGCCCCGCTGCGCTTCGGACAAGTCGGGCATAGATCGTCGCCCAGCAGTTCGTAGGCGCGCTTCACGGCCATCATGGTGCTGCTGAAGCGGACCTTCTGTTCGCGGTACACTTCGCTCGCTTCCATGTTGAAGTTGGTGCGCTGCATGGCCGCGTACAATTCATCGCGCACGCCGCAAATGATCACGTCGACGCCGCGCGCTTCAACGCGTTCCACGAATTCGTTCAACTGCTGCATACAGACCGCATCCGGGCTGCGCACGCGTTTCAAGCGCAGCACCAGCACTTTGACGCCTTCGGACAAACGGCCTTCAATGGTATCGAAGTGCTGTTCCAACTTCGTTGTGCTGCCGAAGAACATCTCGCCCTCGAGACCGAACATGAGGATGCGGGTGCACGTCGGATCATCGGGCATGCGTTCGGCGATCACGCGGTCCTTGGTGATGGTGAACTCGGTGAGCAGCATGCGCCCCGCGCGTGGCACGGCCAGCAGGAAGGAGAGGAACACGCCGATCAACACGCAGAACTCCACCGAGATCGCCACGGCAGCGATGGCGGTGGCCAGCACGATGCCCGCGTCGAAGTGGCTCGCTTTCATGTGGTAACGCAGCGCTTTGGGGTCGATCATGCGCGCGGCCGTTACGATGAGGATACCGGCGAGACAGGTCTTGGGGATGTATTGCGCATAGGGCCCGAAGAGCACGACGATCAGTGCCACCGCAACCGCCGACACGATGCCCGACCACTGCGAAACACTGCCGGCCTGTTGGTTGATGGCGCTGCGCGTGAGGGAGCCAGAGCCGGGTATGCATTGGAAGAAACCACCGCCCAAGTTGGCCAGGCCTTCGCTCAGGCATTGTTGGTTCAGATCCAGTCGTTGCCGGGTTTTCGCGGCGATCGATTTCGCCATGGCGATCGCTTCCAACAGCCCGAGGGTGGCAATGGCCAGTGCTGAGGGTGCAAGTTCACGGATAAGGGTCCAGTCCGCATTGGGCACACTGAACGAAGGCAACTTGGCGGGGATCTCACCAACCACCTTCACACCATCCACTTTGAGCCATGCGGTGACCGCGGACACAATGATCACGGTGAAGAGCAATTCAGGGAAAAGCAGCCAGCCGATCCGTCGTTTGCCCCAACGCATGAAGAGCAACAAAGCCACGGACGCGAGGCCGACATAAAGCGTGTTCATGTGTATGTCACCGCCTTCGGTCATGCTCCGCCAGAAACGCGTGAGGAAGTGATCGTGCACATCGCCGATGGCTTTTTTGCCAAGCAGGTTCTTGGTCTGGTCAATGACCAACAACATCGACGCACCGGCGGTGAAGCCCACGATCACCGAGTGCGAGATATAGCGCGTGATGTCGCCCAACCGCAGCAAGGCAATGGACAGTTGGATGCAGCCGATGAGCCCCGCCAGTACGATGATCGCGTTCAGTTTCTCGCTGGCGATGGCGATCGGTGCCATGGCGCTCAGCACGGCGATCGATATCGCGTTCGTGGGGCCGTTGATCAGCTGGCGGCTGCTGTCGAAGAACGCCCCGATGGCCGTCATCACGATCGCTGTGTACAGCCCGTACTCAGCTGGAACGCCAGCCACCAGGCCATAAGCCATGGCCTGTGGAACGGCAACGCAAGCCACGGACAATCCGGCCAACAGATCGGCGCGGGCATCGGTGGCGCGGTAACGCCGGAGACTGTGCAGCGCAGGGAAGACCCGCCACCACCCGGTGGGCATTTCGCGGTGCCAGGTGCTTGAACCCGGCGCAGTGGCGGACATGCAGCAATAATAAAGGGGCGCGATGCCGGCGATGGATCCGTTCGCACGGGTTCGTCACCGTCCCGATGTTGACAGTGGTCGGTCCTCCAGCTTTTCCATCACCTGAAAACAGCAACGCCCGCCACCGGAGCGGTAGCGGGCGTTGCGGCGTGCTGTCCGATCAGTGCGCGATCACCAAGCGTTGCGC
>JBATMK010000196.1:0-13886 GCA_049289815.1 Flavobacteriales bacterium | reverse complement strand
ATCGCGACAACCCCAACAACGATGTGTATCTGGTGCCCACCGACGGCTCCGGCACCCTGCGCAATGTCACCACGGAAAACCCGGGCGATGACAGCGGGCCCACTTTCGCGCCTGACGGCCGCTCCATTGTCTTCACACAACTGAAGGATACGATCTACAACGGAGAGGTCGGCAAGCTATGGCGCCACGACTTGTCCACCGGCAAGAACACGCCCCTCACCGAGTCCATCGATCTCGCCCTTTCCGGAGTGAAGTTCTCGGCGGACGGCGCGACGCTGTGGTGTACCGCCGAGGACAAGGGCGTGGTGCCGGTGTTCAAGTTGAAGGCCGATGGCACGGGGCTTAAGGCGGTGTATTCGGAAAGCACATCCACCGAACTGAATGTGAAGGGCGGTCGCATCGTTTTCCTCAACGACAACATGAACCGGCCAAGCGAACTCTTCACCCTGGACCCGAAGAGCGGCGCGGTGCGCCAGCTCACGCACTTCAACCAGGCGCTCATGGACCAACTGGACCTCGGTAAAGTGGAGAGCTATTGGTTCGATGGTGCGGCCGGTGACAAGGTGCACGGCTGGCTGATCCTGCCGCCGGGCTTCGATGCGGCAAAGACCTACCCGATGGTGCAGCTGATGCACGGCGGCCCGCACACCATGGTGCGCGACAGCTGGAGCTACCGCTGGAACGCGCACCTGTTCGCTGCGACCGGTTGCGTGGTGGCCTATGTGAACCGCCATGGCTCCACGGGCTTCGGCCAGAAGTTCGCCCAGAGCATCGTGAATGAGTGGGGCGTGAAACCGCTGGATGACATCCTCCGCTCCACCGATGTGCTATTGGCCCGCTTCCCCAACATCGACCCGAAGCGTGTGGCCGCGGCCGGTGCCAGTTACGGCGGCTACATGGCGGCATGGGCCGAAGGGCATACGGACCGCTTCGCGTGCATCGTGGACCACGCGGGCGTGAACGACTTCATTGCACAGTATGGTTCGGACGTCACCACCTACAGCTTCTCGCGCGTGCTCGGCGGCTCGCCTTGGGACAACCCCGAGGGCATGCAGAAGAACAACCCCATGACCTATGCGAAGAATTTCAAGACGCCGATGCTCATCCTCCACGGAGAGTCGGATTACCGCGTGCCTTATGTGAACGGTACGGCGCTGTACGGTGTACTCCAAGCCAAGGGCGTGCCCTCACGCCTGGTGATCTACCCCAACGAGAACCATTGGATCCTCAGCCCGCAGAACGCGATCCACTGGAACTGGGAGGTGCAGAGTTGGCTTGCGCGCTACATCGGTGGCAAACCCACGTTGGAGAAACCGGTGTTCGAGAGTTCGGAGGGGAAGTGAGCCTGCTGATGCGGTGGGAATATCGAACACCGAATACTGAGTGAAGAATGTTGAAGTGGACGCGGGCGCGGCATTCCACTTCGCTGTTCGGTGTTCGTCATTCGATGTTCGACATTCAGGTTTGAATCACCTCCATATTGGATTTCCGACCTACAGGCAGATCGGCCCGCGTGCCACCAGGAAGCGTGCGTGTTTGTACGTGGCGGGTTCGCCGGTGATGGACACGATGTACCATCCGTAGATCTCGACGGGGAAGGAGATGAGATCACCCTTGTGGTGCGTGAACACGGCATCGCTGAATTCCCATGGCATCTGCTCCACGCGGAACCAGCCGAGGTCGCCGCCGTTCTTGTTGCCGTCCATGGTGAACTTCTTGTGGGCTTCGGCGAAGGGCAGTCCACTGTTGATGGCGGTGCGGATGGAATCGGCCCGGGCACTCACCACTTCCGGTGTGCCGCTCCTTTTGTCCAGGAAGATGTAGCTGGCCTGTGCCCATTCGGTGGAACCGACCTCGAGCACGCGCACCAGCGAACAAGTGTCCTGCCCGCTGCGCAGCGGCCCGATGGTTTCGTAGGAGTTGAAGGAGAGCGCTTCCAACAGGGCGTGATCCGTGATCAGGTTTACAGGGCTCATCAAGCGGTACTGCGTCATACCCGGGTAACGGGCGGGGATGGTATCGCGCACATCCTCCGGCCCCCATTCCTCCATGAGCCTTTTCATCGTCTTGATCTCCTTCTTGGCGTACTGGGCGGAGACGCTGCTGCCAAGGATGAGGGAGAAAGAAAGGAGCAGGAGGTAGCGCATGGAGCGGGCGCAAGATCGGGCATTGTGCAGGGGAAGTCGAGGGTGCGAACAATGGCCACAGGCTGCAGGCCGCAGGCCTCAGGCTACAGGCTGAAAAGCTTGAGGCCTGTGGCCTGGGGCCTGCGGCCGCATTTCGTTCATCAGCTTGAGGCCTGTGGCCTGGGGCCTGTGGCCGCATTTCGTTCATCAGCCTGTGGCCTGCGGCCGCATTTCGTGGGGCCTGGGGCCTGCGGCCGCATTTCGTTCATCAGCTGGTTGTCCTCAACCACCCATCACTGAAGGCTGTGCCGGGCATTACACCGGGCGCGCTGTAGCATTCCTTGGTACCGACCCACGGCCCATGAAGACGATCGCTACCCTCTGTCTTTCATTCATCGTTCCGCCCTGCATCAGCGCGCAGGTGGTCGACACGATCATGCCCGGGAGCGCACGGGCCGCGGCACTGAACATCTCGTGGGTCTCTGACTCGGTGGTGAACTTCAGCAACGACGCCACAGTACCGTCGGCCTTCATCCTGCGCGGGACGCACTGGACTTCCGTGGGTGAGGAGGCCGGCCTGGAGCATGTGTCGCTGTGGAAGCACGCCAGCAACGGCACCTATTCGGAAGAGACGATGGTGTTGCGCATGCCGGACCTGATGCCGGTGTTCGCACGCACACGTGCCAACACGGACTCCGCCTTCTTGGAATGGAAGGATGGACACATGGTTGGCTACGCGGCACCGGGCAAAGGCGAACGCAATGCATGGGACCTGCCCCTGGATGACCCGCACTTCATCGGCGGCATCGACCTCTTGATGAACGCGTTGCCGCTGGCCGCCGGATATGTGGCCGTGCTGCCGACCGTGAACCGATGGACCGGCACAACGGAATGGACACGCATTGCGGTGACAGGATCCGAAAAGCTCGAGCGCGGCGGGCGCAGTTGGGATTGCTGGGTGGTGGAGCCCACGCCCGGTGGAACGGTGAAGAAGTATTGGATCTCGAAGGAGTTGCGCACACCGTTGCGCATGGAAGGCCATGTGGCCAAAGCGCCGGCACATTGGGTGGACGAACATCACCCGTACTACAACAACTCCGAGGTGGCGGTATCGCGCGATGGGAAGCACATCGCGTTCTCCAGTTCGCGCAGCGGCCGCGACCGGATCCATGTTGCCGACAGCGATGGATCGAACGAGCGCGTGCTGACGAGCGACACGATGGATCACCATGCCCCGACCTGGTCGCCCGACGGAAAGCAACTCGCTTGCATGAGGGGAGGGGAGAACGGTGCGCGCCTTTGCGTGATGGAAGTAGCGACGGGTCGAACGCGTGAACTACCGGTGGAACTGCCCGGCCTTCAAAGCCCCAACTGGTCGCCCGTTGACGATCGCATCGCATTCGCCGCAGGTGCCTGGCCGCAATTGGACATACACACGATCCATGCGGACGGCAGTGGCCTTGTGCGTGTGGCGGAGTTGGATGGGCCGGAGTTCTGGCCGGTGTGGTCGCCCGATGCGCAGCGCTTCGCGCTCACAGCATTCCGGCCGGGCGAAAGCGGAGTGTATACGATGCGCGCGGACGGCACCGACCTGAAGCTGCTCGCGCGCAAAGGCGAAACGCCCGCGTGGTCGCCCGATGGCAGGACGGTTGTGGTGCAGATGCCAGCGGAAGAGGGATACGGCATCGTTGCGGTGTTGGTATCGGACGGCACACAGCGCACGCTCACACCCGGGCTGAACGCCGAAGTGCCCGCATGGTCAACGGACGATCACATCTTCTTCCAGCGGCGTCAGCATGGTGCGCTGGATCTGTACCGCGTGAACGTGGATGGCAGCGGGCTGGAGAAAGTGCTCGTGGGAGGGAATTGGTGGTAGGCCTGAAAGGAATATCGAACAGCGAACAAGGAAGTTCGAATGTCGAAGTGGATCGCCTTCTTCTCACTGGAGTGCTCCCACGCTTGACAGGCGTGCGGCGGATCCACCGTATCGACCCGGATGCTGTACGTGGGATCCTCCACACCCACAATGACAAGGATCAGGGGAACCACGGGCGGAAATACGGGATGGCCCGTAGTGTGGCCGATGGTCGTTCCTTCAGTTTTGTCGCGGTCCACCAAAGGACCTACTGTTCACCATGAGAAAAATGTTACGCCGAAAGCTGTTCATGAGCACCCTGCCGCTCGCTTCGTTCTGCTCCGCACAAACGCTGACGGAAGCCAGCAGCATCCCTGCGATCGGCACCGTTGAGCAACGCACGTACTACACGGACTTCACGTCCACTGGCCTGGCCACTTCAGGCACCGGGAACAGCTGGGACCTGACAGGTGTTACGGCCTTCGGGCTGACCAGCACCACAACGTACCGCTCGCCGGGCGACAGTCCGTACGCGGCGACCTATCCCACCACCACGATCTGCGCCGAGGCCTTGAACGGTCCCCCTCCGGGAGAGTGGCGCCACTATTCCGTTTCCCCCACCATCGCTGAACTGCTCGGAGCGAACAGCGATGAATTCATCGGCGGGCGCACCGCCTGCGAGTTCCCGTTCAACCTGGGCAACAGCTTCACCGATACGTACACCATCGCGGGCAACACCAGCACCGATGTGGTGGAGTACGTGGCCTCGGGCGAGATCCAGGCACCGTGGGGCACGATCCCCAACGTGGTGATGTTCTCGGTGAACGGCGGCGTGTTCGTGTTCTACAGTGCGAGCAACATGCTGGATGCCATTGGATCCTATATGCCGGGTTTCGGATCGGATCTCTGGCAGGTGGAGATCATGACCGGGATCACCACCACGCCCGCTGCAAGCCTCGGTGTGTGGCCTGTTCCATCGGCCGACATGGTGCACATCACACTGCCGTTCACCGGCTCCCATACGGTGATGGTACGCGATGCGACAGGACGTGTCGTGCACGAAAGCCGTTCCACCGGCGTGCAAGTGGATATCGACCTGCATTCGTTCGCCCCGGGCATTCACGAAGTGACCGCTGTGGATGCGCAGGGCCGATGTGCCGCAGGCCGGTTGGTGGTGCAATGAACCCGGTAAGCGAGGAACATCGCAGGCGGATACGCGATGTTCCACGCTCCACCGTGCAAGGACCCAGCGTCGGTGCACCGCCCACACGAAGCGTTCCTATGCGCTTGAAGTGCTGGGGCCAACGAAGTACATCTCCATTTCCCCCTTGCCCTTCGCCTGGACTTTTCCGCGTGGGGTGAAGTCGAACAGGCGCCCCGCCTGTTCACGAACCAGCGCATAGGTGCTCTCGCTGATGTTCACCTGGCCCACCTCACCGGATGATTCCATGCGGCTGGCGATGTTCACCGTATCGCCCCAGATGTCATAAGCGAACTTCTTCACGCCCACGATGCCGGCAACCACCGGACCGGTATGCACGCCGATGCGGACCTCGAAATAGGGGAGGCCTGCTGCGACTTTCCGCGCCTTGCCTTCGGCGATGAAGTCGCGGATCTCCAGGGCGGCTTTCACCACGTCGAGCGCGTGCGTGCTGTTCGGCGTGGGCAATCCTCCGGCGGCCATGTACGCATCGCCGATGGTCTTGATCTTCTCGATGCCGTGCTTGCTCGTGATGGCGTCGAAGGCGCTGAAGCACTCGTGGATGTCCGCGACCAGTTCCCTAGCCGTGAGCTTTTCGCTCATGGCGGTGAAGCCCTTGAAGTCGGTGAAGAGCACGGTGACCTGGTCGATCTGCACGGCATCGGCTTCGCCTTTCGCTTTCAGTTCCTCAGCCACTTCCGCGGGCAGGATGTTGAGCAGCAGTTCCTCGCTGCGCGCCTTCTCCTTGCTGATGCGGTTGCGCTGGGTGAAGAACACACCGGCCAGCAGCAGCATGAGCCCGAACCCACCGATGAAGGCGTTGCGTTGGAGGTTCTTGCGGCGCAGTTCCTCGGCGGCGATCGCATTCTTCTTCTCCTGTTCAGCGGTCAAGAGCGCTTCCTTTTTGTCGTAGGCATACTGGAACTGCTGTTGCAGGATCGCCTTCTTGTTCTCCTGGTTCTTCACGCTGTCGCGCAGGGTGATGAAGAATTCGTGCATGGCCAGCGCCCCGCTCACATCCCCCCGCGCCTTCAACACCTTGTAGCTGATCCCGGCGGCATCGCGCAGCACGTCAACGTTGCCTATCCCCCTCGCCATCAGCATCGCCTTCGACGCCTCGGCCTGCGCCTGATCCAACAGGCCCTGGAGGAGGTGGCTCCTGGCTTTCACGGCGAGGGTTGCCACGATCATTGCAGGATCGTTCTGCTGCTCGGCCAGCACCAGTCCACTGTCCAGGTAGGCCAGGCCACGCACGTGGTCGCCCTCGTCCACCAACATCTCCCCAAGGTTGCCCAGTACGACTGTCACCCCGCTGATGTCATCGATCTCCCGGGCCATGCGCAAGGCTTTCGCGTAGCACGCCCGTGCGCTAGCACGGTCCTTCAACGTTATGTGGGCGAGCGCCATGCAGATCCAAGCTTCCTCGGCGCATTGCTTGTCGCCGATGGCATCAGCCAGTGCGATACGGCGCTTGTAATGCTCCATCGCTACGGGGATATCGCCCTGCGCTGCGTAGATCGTTCCCATGTTGCCCACCACTCGGGCCATGCAGGCACTATCGCCCTTGGCTTCGGCGATGCGCAGGCAGTTCGTGTAGTGCACGATCGCGCCGGGGTAGTCGCCCTTGGTGCTCACGACATTGCCCAGGTTGTTGAGGACCATGGACATTCCGGAGCTGTCCTTCACCTCGGTGATGATCTTCAAGCTGCCCAGGTAAGCTGCTTCCGAACTGTCCAACTCACTCAGGTGCTCATGGAAGATGCCACACATGTTCAGCGCATAGCCTTCCTGCTTCCTGAGCTTGTTCTGTCTTGAAAAGCTCACCAACTTCCGGGCAAGGGCGAGTTCGCTGTCCGGCGGTGCGGAATACATGCCTTCGCCGATGATCCACTCCAAGGCACTGTAACGGGCAGTGGCCGCGCTATCCGGGTTCTCCCAGATCGTTCGCAGCGAATCGATGTTCAACTGGGCTGCCGTGGAAGCCGGGAAGGAGCCCAGAAGAAGAACGAGCAGGAGGGGTTTGTACATGAGGCTTGGATGTCCAGCTGCGGAAGGCAAAGTACATCCCCTCGCTCTCCGTTCGTTCGACCTCCACTATGTGAAGGCGATCACGCGACGGGAGAACGTGGCCCGACGAACTTTGGCGACCGTACCGATGCTCTCCATCCACCTGCCCACGTTCCCGATCCTTGCCACCGAGCGGCTGCTGCTGCGGCAACTACGGACTTCCGATCAGGAGCAGGTGTTCGCGCTGCGCTCCGATCCGCTGGTGATGCAGCACGTGAACCGGCCGTTGGCCCGCACCATGGACGATGCATCCGCGCTCATCGACCTCATCACATCCATGGTGGCCGCGAACGAGGCCGTGCAATGGGCGATGACCCTGCGTGGAGATGACACATTCATCGGCCTCATCGGCTTCTGGCGCATCGTGAAGGAGCATCACTATGGCGAACTGGGCTACATGCTCGCGCGTGATCATTGGGGCAAGGGTCTGATGAGCGAAGCGGTCGCCGCCGTGCTGGACTTCGGGTTCCATTCGCTCGACTTCCACAAGGTGGAGGCGATCACGCGGCCGGAGAACACAGCTTCGGTGCGTACGCTGGAGAAGAACGGATTCGTACGCGAAGGGCATTTCAAGGAGAACATCTTCTGGAACGGCGCCTACCACGATTCCCTGCATT
This sequence comes from Flavobacteriales bacterium, assembly GCA_049289815.1. GTDB lineage: Bacteria > Bacteroidota > Bacteroidia > Flavobacteriales_F > PHOS-HE28 > PHOS-HE28. The sequence goes on along the minus strand of JBATMK010000196.1, from coordinate 6,020 downwards.
TCGGGCGGCTGGCGGGGTGAGCGGGTCTGCGGCTGTACCGCAAAGCTGCACGGTATGGTATCCTGACGATATTCGCTGCAATGGTCCGATGCATTCAAGGATCGAACGCCCAAGACCCATGAAGAAGATCGCTAACCTGTTCATCTGCATTTTCCTTTTTGCACCCATGCACGCCCAAACGTTGCAATGGATGGGCATAGTGACCGGATCACAGGACGAGCGCATCCAGCAGATCGCCTCGGATCCCGCTGGGAACTACTATACCGCAGGTGACTTCGAGGGCACGGCGGATTTCGATCCCGGACCAGGTAGCACCTTGCTCAGCGCGAGCGGGACGATCGACATTTCGGTGCAGAAGTTCGACCCCGCCGGCAACTTGGTGTATGCGCGGAGCGTAGGTGGCACGGCAACGGAAAGCGCACTTGGCATCGCGGCCGATGCCAGTGGCAATGCCTATGTGACCGGCTACTTTCAGAGCGCAACGGACTTCGATCCCGGACCGGCCGTATTGTCGATCACACCAGTAGGCGTGCTGGATGCCTTCCTCATGAAACTGGATCCGGCAGGCGACCTGCTCTGGGCCTTCGGTCTGGGCAGTACTGATTTTGAGAACGGTCGCTCCGTGCGTGTGGATGCATCCGGTAATGTGTTGCTGGTGGGCTACTTCAATGGCACCGTTGACTTCGATCCCGGACCGGGCACCGTAGCACTGACCTCCACCGGCGGCAATGAAGTGTTCGCCTGCAAGTATGATCCCAATGGTGCGCTCTTGTGGGCCAAGCGCATGGGCGGCAGCGGTACACTGACGCCACGCAGTTGCGAACTGGATTATGCGGGCAACATCATCATCGCAGGCGAAATGTCAGGAACGGGTGATCTCGATCCCGGCGCCGGTACGTTCAACCTCACCTCAGCTGGAAGCACGGATGCCTTCGTGGTGAAACTTGACCCAAGCGGTGCCTTCCTATGGGCAGGAAAGATCGGTGGGGTGTCAACTGATGCATGCTACTCCATCTGCAGCGATGCGACCGGCCAACTGTATCTCACGGGTTTTTTCTCCTCCACCGCTGATCTCGATCCCGGTACGGGTTCGTACAACATGACTTCCGCAGGTTCGGAGGATATCTTCCTGTGCAAACTCAGCGACGCTGGGGCCTTCGTATGGGCGGTGGGCCTGGGTGCCGGTGGGAGCGACGTGGGTTACGCGGTCGACATGGACCTCAATGGTCACGTGCGATCGGCCGGTGTGTTCTTCGGTTCTGTGGATATGGATCCCGGCATCGGTTCGGTGATCCTCGACAATCCCTTCGCTGACTACGATGTCTTCCTGCTGCATCTCGACCCCGATGGAACGTTCATGGATGCGGGCCGGATCGGTGGTTCCGGTGAAGATGCAGCCTTGTGCTTGCACGTGTCCGACGCTGGCAACCTTTTCCTAGGCGGTTTCTTCGAAGACACAGTGGACATCGATCCCGGTCCGTCCACGGTGAACGTGAACGCGATCGGTGGCCGGGAAGCCTTTATCCTGCGCTTCGGCGATACCAGCGTGGGCATTGAAGAACAACCCAGCGCACCTTACGCGCTCCATCCGAACCCCGCGAGCGATCGCCTAACGATCCAAGGCTTGAGTGGATCCACTGCCACGCCATACACCGTGTACGACCTGCTCGGCCGCACCTGTGACCACGGTTCGATCTCCGCCGCCACACCCAACATTGACATCGCCGTGTTGCCGAGCGGAACATATATGCTCTGCATTGGATCGGCGCCATTGCAAACCCTGCGGGTGGTGAAAGAGTGATCCGGAACGATCGAACATGATCGGTGCAACGGGCAGCGCAAGGAGGAGTACGACCGCACGGTCGCACGATCCCGGAACGCGGACTTTGAATGTCATCGGAACGCGTCATACCGAACGGATAGCTTCGCCGCCCCATGAGCGATCCAGCTTCCTGCCCCAACTGCAAGTCCACCTTCGCCTATCCCACAGGAACATCGTGGATGTGCCCGGAGTGCGGCCACGAATGGAACCCGGAAGAAGTAGAGGCGGAGAACGCGCCGGCGGTGGTGAAGGATGCGAACGGCAGCGTGCTCAAGGATGGGGACGATGTGGTGATGATCAAGGACCTTGCGGTGAAAGGCGCGGTGAAGGCATTGAAGGCCGGGACACGGGTACGGGGCATCCGCTTGGTGGAAGGCGACCACAACATCGATTGCAGGATCGAGGGCTTCGGCGCGATGGCCTTGAAGTCCATTTACGTGAAGAAGGCCTGAGCGTGTTGTGCTGAAAGTCGCGGCACGGGCTTGCTCAGCGAGGATGGAAAGACCATGACCTGCCAGCACGAACGCGCCGACGACGGCCTGACCTGGCTGCGCTCGATGGATGCTACCCTGAGGAAGGTTGAATAGGCACTGATCCGTCGCGACCTTCGCCGACTCAACGACGATCATGGGCACGGACATCCACGACCTTACTACAGAGTTCCAATCGTTCCGGGCCGTGCTCAAGTCGTACATCCTGCGCATCACGGCGAACAGGCAGGATGCCGAGGACATCGTGCAGGAGGCCTTCATCAAGGCACACGAGAAACTCGCATCGTTCCAGGGCGGCTCTTCGCTGAAGACCTGGGTCTTCGCCATCGCGTCCAACATTGCACGGGACCATCTGCGTTCCGTGAAGCGCTGGCCGGAGCACGTCGGCGACATCGTGAAGGACGCCGCGATGAACAACCCCGGATTCCTGCGGGAATCGCTGGCGATCCGCCAGACCTCGCCGCATGGCGCGTTCGAGATCCGGGAACACATCGCCCTCTGCTTCACCTGCGTGGCGAAGTCCCTGCCGTTGGAACAGCACATCGCGGTGATGTTGAAAGAGGTCTATGCCTTCACGGTGAAGGAGATCGCGCAGATCATCGACAACACCGAGGCCATGGTGAAGTACTACCTCCAAGCCGGCCGCAGCCGCATGATCGAGGTGTTCGACCACCGATGCGCGTTGGTGAACAAGAACGGCGTGTGCCACCAATGCACGGAGCTCAACGGCATTTACAACCCGAAACAGAACGCACAGGAGGAACTGGTGAAGATCGGGATGGCACGCGATGCGGAAAGGAAGGACAAGGAACATCTGTTCGATCTGCGCATGAAATTGGTCGGCGAGCTCGACCCGTTCAACTCGCCCGCCTGCGAGCTGCAGTTGCACCATCTGGAGCACAACCGCCAGGTGATGGAGCGCCATCTGGAGAAAGTTTGACGTAGCCCTATCGTTCCGATCGGCTGGAACGTCCAAGAGGTATGCAACGCCTCTTGACGATCCTCCTGACCATGTCCACGACCATCGCTCTCGCCCAACAGGCCACAACAACACGTACCACGTTCCACCGCGAGACCACGGTGGGCAACACGATCCACGCGGATGCGGCCATCATTTGGGCGCTGCTCACCAACGGCAACGACTATCCGCGTTGGAACACCACGGTAACCTCCATCGACGGGAACATCGCGCTTGGTGAGAGGATCGTGTTGAGGAGCACTATCGACCCCAAGCGCAGCTTCAAGCTCAAAGTGAAGGAATTCCAGCCCCCGAAGAAGCTCGTATGGGGCGACGGCAAGGGCCAGCGCACCTACACACTGACGAACATCGGCGACGGCACAGTGTCGTTCGCCATGACCGAACGCATCGGTGGCCTGATGTTCCCGATGTATGCGAAGTACATCCCGTCCTTCGATGCCAGCTTCAACGCTTTCGCTGCGGATCTGAAGAAGGAAGCCGAACTGATCCAGAGCAAAGTCCGCTGAGCCATGAAGACGAACGTTGATCCCCGCACTGGGTCCATGAAGGCCATGGCCGCTGATGGCTACGGACCGCTGGACCGCCTGCGTCCGATAAGCATTCCGCTTCCGGTGCCGGGCAAAGGCGAAGTGCGCGTGCGGGTGCATGCCTCGGCACTGAACCCGGCGGACTACAAGGTGCTGCTCGGCACGCTTAAATTCCTGCACGCGAGGAACCGCCCGCTCGTGGTGGGCTATGACTTCTCCGGCGTGATCGATGCGGTGGGGCCCGGCGTTACCACGTTCACCGTGGGGCAGGGCGTCTTCGGTTTTCTTCCATACAGCCCCGGCAACAAGCAGGGTGCGTTCGCTGAGGCGCTGATCGCCCGCGTGGATCGTATCACTGCGAAGCCGGCTTCTGTGAGCCACCAGCAAGCTGCGGCGATCGCCACACCCGGTGCCACGTGCATCCAGGCGATGCGTGAACTGGGCAAGCTGCGCAAGGGTCAGCACGTGGCGATCACGGGTGCATCAGGTGGTGTGGGTTTGTTGGCCGTCGCGATCGCAAAGCGGCTCGGCGCTTCGGTCACTGCCATCGGATCCGGGCCTGGTCTTCAACTGGCCAAAGCCGCTGGGGCCGACCACGTGATCGACCGCAAGGTGAACGCCGTGCCGGGTTCGCTCAAGGGATCCTTCGATCTGGTCTTCGATCCGGCCGCAGTGCATCGCTGGGCGCATTGGAAACGGTTGATCAAGCCGAAGGGACATTTCGTTACCACACTTCCATCCATGGGTTTCCTCGCGGACAAGTTGACAAGCCTGGCCAGTTCTCACGGTGTGCACTGGGTGAACGTGAAAGCCGACGCTGCGCACCTGGAACTGCTTGGGCAATGGCTGGCCGATGGCCTGGTCGTTCACGTGGATCACGTGGTGGAGGTGCGCAACGTCGCCAGCAGTTTGGAGCGTTTGCATCGCGGAGGCGTGCTCGGCCGCATTGTCGTGGATGTACCCGGAAAATTCTGACCAACACCTATCGTCATGGAGAAACGCACGAAAGACAAACCCTGGAAGTTGAAAACCCCGCCGGGAACTTCGGAATACACTATGCACATCGAAGAGAAGGAGGGCAAGGAGGTGCTCGTATGCACTGTGGGCAAGACCGTTCTGCTCTACCAACTGTCCGCGATCAACGACCTGCATGCCATGCTGAAGAAGCACGGCGACTGGATGGACCTGGGGGGCGCTGATGAACAGAAGCCAGCGAAGGAAGGCACCGTGGAAGCCTGGGGGCGTTCCGGGAAGAACCCGGTGAAGGGTTGGTATGGCTTGAAGAAAGGATTGCGCGGCCGCTTCGGTGTCTACCTGCCACCCTTGCTGGAGGCATTGGGCCTGGCGGTGGTTACGCACGATCCGAAAGGCAACAGGATGCGCGCGTTGTGAGCCATCGGTCCATGGCGCATCGGCAACGTTGACCGCAGGCACCAGCGGGACCTTGATCGCAGCGGCTCAGAACTGCAACGGCGGGCCGACGAGTGAAGCTTTGGAAGTCAGGAACGGCGCAACGCCTATGACGCGGTTGCAGCGATCCTGCGGTCATCAGGCCTGAAGTACCACGACAATGCGGTCATGACCAGCAAGAGCAAGGAGGGGAAGAGTTCTGCTGCGGAATGATGCGTCGCGATATGGGAGAACAGCGCGCCGATGAGCAGGAAAAAGAAGCCCGCATAAGCCCATTCCTTCACCAACGGGAACTTGGGGACCAACAGAGCGAGAACACCGAGGAGTTTCCAGACCCCGAGGATCGTGAGGAAGTACACCGGATAGCCCAACTGCGTAATGCCGTACACCCCGGGCGGCGCCAAAGCGCCTTCCACCGGCAGGTGGAGCAGTTGCTGGATCCCGGTGGCCACCATGCCCAGTGCGAGCCAGATGGTAGCGACCCAATAGATGATCTTGTTGCGCTTGGTCATGCTTCAAAGAAAACACGCAGCGGCCATTGGCTTGAGCACCCTTTGCCACGATCCGCCGGTCATCGGAACAGGCTACGGCGCCTCGAAGTACCAGCGGTCCTGGCGGATCAGTCCAGTGGGCAGGTCCAGTACGATCACCACGCACCGCGGGCCCAGTGCGCTGGGTGGGCCGCCATAGGGGAAGAAACGATCGGGTGGATGGGCTTGGAAATCCTGGAGCGTTCGGCCATCGCCGCGCATCACCATCCACCAACCGCCTTCGCGCTTCTCGTGCCACAC
>JBATMK010000195.1:0-4786 GCA_049289815.1 Flavobacteriales bacterium | reverse complement strand
GAAGGGTTCCTGATCCAGAGACCCGGCCCCTAAAGGAGCCGGGTGCGGCCATCGGAAAGCCTCAGGATCGCGCCAGCTGATCGAGGATCCCCCCGATGTTGTCGCCAGCCATGAGCAGGTCGCGCTGGGCGTGCAGGAATCCGAAGGCATCCATACGATCAGCCTGGGCGATCAACGGATCGTAAAAGCCATCGACGTTGAACAGCGCGAGGGGTTTGCTGTGCAGGCCGATCTGCCGCCATGTGAGGAGCTCGAAAAGTTCATCCAGGGTTCCGAAGCCCCCGGGCAGTGCCAGCACGGCATCGCTCATGGCGTGCATGCGCATCTTCCGCTCGTGCATGCTGTCCACCACGATCAGCTGCGTCAACCCGGAGTGCGCAAGCTCTTTCTCCACCATGAAACCCGGGATCACACCGATCACCTCCCCACCCGCAGCCAACGCCGCATCGGCCACCAAACCCATCAGACCAACATGGCCACCGCCGTACACCACTCCCCAACCCCTTTGTGCTATGGCGCGACCTGTAGCGCGCGCGGCCTCTTGGACGGCGATCGAATTACCGAGACCAGCCCCACAGAAGACAGAGATGTGCATTGGGCGAAAATAGCCGGGGGCAACCGGTGGTCAGAGCAGCAACCGATCGGCATGGGGCATCACTTCTGCGCGCTCCACATACACCTTCAGCAAGCGCAACAACGTTCCCCAGCAATAGCTACTGATACGGAAGTGCTCGCTTTCCTCGGCCCAGCCGCTGTGATGGAAGCGCACCTTGGTGCCTTCCTCGGTAGGCGATAGTTCGAAGCCGACTTTCGTGCCTATCCAATCGTCCATCGCCTGCGTCATCTCCCATTCGAACGCGACGTTCGGTTCACAGCGGGAAACGCGGGCGCGCCAGTCCCACGGCTCGCCGAAGAACAAACGGTACCCGGCTCCCACGACGGGGGTGCCGGAACATTGCAAACTCCACCAGCTATCGATGCCTTCGGGTCCCGAGATGGCATCGAAGACCTTGTTCGGCGGGGCGAGGATGTGGAAGTCGTGCAGAATGTTGGGCATTGGTCAAGGTGTTCGCAGTGCGTTGTACATCACGTTCAACAACCCGGTATGCGGCCGATCATCGATCAACTGCCAGAACATGATGCCGCCCAACCCTTCGTGGCGCACATAGTTCGCTTTCGCTGCGATGCTGGCGGCATCGTCGTACGTGACGAACTCCTTGGAACCTGCGTTGTACGCGTATGCCGCCCATGCCCCCTTGTCGCGGAATACATCCCAACCGTTCGCACCGGTGATCGTTGAGTCAACAGCGCTGTATGGGATCGTGTGGCTGAAGGTGCCGGGCTGGAAGAGACCGGCGTTCTGCGCCGGCACATCCTTCCAGATGCGCGCGTAGAACGCAGCGCCGATCACGATCTGGTGACGCTTCACACCGAGCGAGTCGAGCAGGTGCACCGCATGATCCGCCGAGAGCGCCTGATGTGCGCATGAATACAGAGGAGTATGATGGCCTGTCGCCGTGCTGTATCCGTGAACGAGGTCGTAGCTCATGATGTGTACGCGATCCACAACGGACATCACACCGTCCCATTCGAAACCCTTCAGGAGGCATTCATCCGTTCCGCCTGCGGCGAAAGAGATCTCGTACCGCTCCCCAAGTGTTCGGCGCAGTTCACGCACCAGCAGGGTGAAGTTGTGGCGATCGGCATCCGCGAACCCATGACCGGGTGGGCCGGGCACGGCCGGGTATTCCCAGTCCAGGTCGATCCCGTCAGTATGGGTGCGCTGCAAGAGGTGAAAAGTGCTTACAGCGAATGCGCGCCTTCCCTCCTCTCTGCTGAAGACCTCGCTGCACGTGGGGCATCCGCCCCAACCACCGAAGGAGAGCAGCACCTTCAACGCAGGATTGCGTTGCTTGAAGGCCACCATGGTGGTGATCGTCTTCTCGCGTGCCTTGGGGAATTCTTCGGCGGAAGGAAAGAGCCGCAGGCTATCTCCCTCCAGATGCCCGAAGCACCAGATCAGATGTGTGAGCTGCTCGATATCGTGCTCCGCAAGGTTGTGTCCGTTCCCGGCGTAATACCCGATCAATGCCGGGGTTTGCGCGAACGACGATGCGGCAATGCTTGCTCCAACGACCGTTGCCAACATGCGGTGCATGCTGGCAAATTAGTCAGCCACGGTGGCGCTGGAACCCGGCTCTCAGAAGCGACCGACCTTAAGGGTCAACGATGTGTTGAAACCGCGCAAAGCATCCGTTGGCGTCTCCGGTAGATCGATATCCGTGGTGTACCGGTACGATGCTCCGACACCGATCCGCACCATGCGCACCAGGTTCAGTTCCACTTCAACACCCGGCTCCAGCACGAAAAAGGCCTGTCCTTCACTGCGATAGTCATGGGTCTCCGGATCAAAGTCATCGGGTCGCGGACCATAGGTTTCATAAGCACAGCCGCCAGCACCCACGATAATGGGCAAACTGATGTGGACGGGGCTCTTGTATGCGATGATCGGTTCCAACAACAAACCGCCGTAGCCCATCCGGAATTGGCTGCCTTGGTTCAGGATCCGGCCACTCTCCAAGAGATAGGCATCGTACGCCTGGTTGGGCACGTCGGTCACCAGTCCATAGCCCGCAACGCCCAGCGTGAATCGATGATCGATGAGCCAGCCCGCGTGAAGCCCTACAAGCAGGGCTTCGGTACCCATTACTTCGGTAAGGGCCACGGCCGGGCCGCCCCAACCGCCGTTCGCGCGCTCATGGCCTGAGCCGAACAACGAGCGCGGTTCGGGGTCCTGTTCCTGCGCGTGCAGGACGGTGTTATGCAATAGCGCGATCGGGAGAAGCAGAATGAGGATGCGGAGTTTCATGAGTTCGATGTGTTGTGCGCCTATGACAGGCGTCCCACACAAAACCCCCATCCCAAGAAAAAAAGTTGCGGACCTCTTGTATTTAACCATATGGTTTAATACGTTTGTCCCGTCAACGACCTCATGGATCACCTCAGCTCCACCTTCTCCGCACTCGCCGATCCAACGCGGCGTGCCATTCTCGCGCGGTTGAGCACCGGAGCTGCCTCAGTGAACGAGCTCGCCGCGCCATTCGCCATGAGCCTGCCTGCGATCAGCAAGCACCTGAAGGTGTTGGAGCGCGCCCAACTCATCGCGCGTGGACGCGAGGCCCAATGGCGGCCCTGCGAGTTGAAAGCCGCACCACTGAAAGAAGCTACGGATTGGATGGAACAGTACCGCCAATTCTGGGAAGAGCGCTTCGACCGACTGGACGCGTACCTCAAGGAATTGCAAGCCAAGGAGGCCAGGAAGACCACCGCACCAAAGAAGAAAGCCAATGGACGCAATAAGAAACAAGAGTGAAGCAAGCACCGCCGCCGATCGCGGGATCGTGATCAGCCGCACCATCAACGCGCCGCGGGCGCTGGTCTTCAAGGCGTGGACGGATCCTGCGCTTGTGGACCATTGGTTCGGGCCGAACGGCTTTACGAACAAGACGCTTTCCATGGATGTCCGCACCGGTGGGCAATGGAAATTCACGATGACATCCGCAGAGGGCCGCGTGTTCGAGAATCTCGTGACCTATACCGAGGTGTCCCCCGTCGACCGTCTCGCTTATGATCACGGCGATTGGCAGAACCCCAAACAATTCGAGGCCACCATCACCTTCGAGGAAGACGAAGGCGGAACACTCGTGACCCTTCGCACGCTCTTCCCTAACAAGGAAGCACGGGACTTCGCCGTCAATGTGATCGGCGCGATCGAAGGCGGCCGGCAAACGCTCGCACGCTTGGACGACTACCTGAGCACTCCATAAACCCATTGAACCATGAGCAAAGCAGCGATCTTCAACTTCGTCGTGCAGAAGGAAGCGCGGTCGATCACCGTGGAGCGATCCTTCAACGCCCCGCTGGATCCGGTGTGGGCTGCTTGGACCGACGCGGCGATCTTGTGCCAGTGGTGGGCTCCGAAGCCTTATGAGTGTGTGATCAAGTCGCTCGACTTCCGTGAAGGTGGGCGTTGGCTCTACTACATGCAAGGCCCGCAAGGCGATCGGCACTGGTGCTTCTTCGACTATGATACCATCCGGCCGAAGTCGTTCTACTCCGGTAGCGATTCGTTCTGTGATGAGCACGGCGTGGCGAACGACACCAAGCCCAAGGTGAGTTGGGAAGCGCATTTCAGCGAGGGCGACAACCGCACACTGGTGCGCGTCATTCTCCACTTCGGTTCACCGGAAGAACTGGAGCAGATCATCCAAATGGGCTTCAAGGAAGGCTTCACCATGGGGCTGGACCAACTGGACGAACTGCTTGCACGCGGGCAGAAATTCTACCACGGTACCAAGGCCGACCTGAAACAGGGCGATCTGATCGAAGCCGGCTTCGGTTCGAACTACGGCCAGCGGAACAAGGCGAAGTATGTCTACCTCACGGCCACGCTGGACGCGGCCACCTGGGGAGCAGAGCTTGCCGTTGGCGAAGGACCGGGCAGGATCTACATCGTGGAGCCGACAGGACCGTTCGAGGATGACCCCAACCTGACGGATAAGAAGTTCCCCGGAAATCCAACGAAGTCCTATCGCACCAAGGATGCGCTGCGTGTCGTGAGTGAATTCACGGATTGGCAAGGCCATTCACCAGAGCAGTTAAAAGCGATGAAGGATAACCTGGAGCGCCTGAAGCAACAAGGCATTGAAGCCATCGAAGACTAAGAAGTACGGGCGCGACACCGGCTCAAAGGCCGGGGTGACAAAGCCCCAACAAACCCAACTCC
>JBATMK010000194.1:0-13618 GCA_049289815.1 Flavobacteriales bacterium | reverse complement strand
GAGCTGGAGCACTACAACTGCGGCGCCATGACGCGGCGCACCGGCAACGGCGAGATCCTCACCGAGGATGTGCTGATGATCCACCCCGAGGACGCCGCCAAACATGGCATCGCCGAGGGCGACATGGTCTGCGTGGAAAGCGCGCGCGGCAAAGTGGACATCAAGGCGCTGATCACCGACGAGGTGAAGCCCGGCATCCTCAGCAGCACCTTCCACTTCCCTGAGATGATGCTCAACCTCATCACCAGCAGCGTAAGCGACTCACTGGCCATGTGCCCCGAGTACAAGGTGGTGAGCTGCAGGATCAGGAAGGCGCGGAAGACGCATTTGCGGGAGGCGGGGGCGGTGGTTGCTAAGGCATAAGTGTGAGAGCGCTGCTATTCGTTCTTGCCGGTCTCGCGGTCGGGATCTCGGGCTGTGGCCGCACATCCGCACCCACCACCCCATTTGAACAAGATGCCGGACCATTACTTCCCCATGGCACCGTCGTCGACGCTGGCGAGGACAGCGGAAGCGTGGTGTACCGCTACGGTGACTTCCGGCTCGAAGGCGCGAAAGGCATGCGCTTCTGCGCGGTCACGAACGGGAAGGCCGATCCGCCAGACGCGCTTGGGGCATGCCCCGACACGCTCTTTGCAGACAGCTCCCTGATCCTGATGGGCCACTTCGGCATGCTCAACTATGAGGGCCTTTACAAACGCTATGAGCAGCAATACCACCCGGCGGAATTCCCCGCTGACGCGATCTATCATGGTCGACTTGCCGCACCGGACTTCAGCACTGACCCCAATGCGCGCTACTTCGAGACGCGGACGATCGATGGCTGTCGCAAGGAGGGCGTCAATTTCGGTGGGCACTACACGATGATCGAAATAGGTTGCGGACACGCCTGTATGATGATGACCATGGTGGACCGGATCGACGGTCGTGTGTACTTCACGGATATTCCGTTCGATACGCTGGACGGCCACCACGGACTGGCCTTCAACCAGACCAGCTATCTGCTCGAAGTGAACACCGCGGCCACCAACCGCATCCCGGGTTATGCAGTGGTCTACTGGCGGAAACCGGCAACGTATCTGTGGAATGAGAAGAGGAGGCGCTTCGAGTTGTTGCAGACCTTGAGCTAGCTTGTACTGTTCGAAGCCCGGCATCCTCGTGCTGGCGCCGAAGCGCTCTGGCGAAGGCGACACCAGGTCGGCTGATCCGCCAACAGCGATGGCGGCATTGCTCAAACTTCAGCAACCTCACCCTCGGCGGGTGATCACTCCGTCAACCACCGCAACCATGCGGGTCCTTGCAATACAACGGGGCGCCAGGTCCAACCGGATCGTGTGACCGCATCGATCAAGGGGGCCTTCATTTCCTGCAGGTTGAAGGTGTAGGTGTACGAGAGTTGGGGCTTGAAGCGGCCCTCTTCATCGAGCTGCAGACCGAAGACGCGTTGCGTCTCCTTCTGGAAGAACACGATGCCCATCGACGACTGCCACGCGATGCGCGCGCCATCGCCACCGGCCGACCAGTCGTAGCTGGCGCTGTGGTCCGTGGCGCGCACCACATGCGACGATGGATCGAGCAGGAGCCGGATCCGGAACGTGCGCCGCATCCCATGCGCCCGCGCAAGATCCACCCACTTCGCATCGGCATAGCGCCACGTGGCGAAGAACTCGCCGGGCTCTTCGCCGGGCTCTATCCGGAACGGCACGTCGAGCGCGTTGATCGAAACGAGGCGCGCCGCCACTTCTTCCGCCGACAAGGCCGCGACACCCGGAGCAGCAGGTGAACTGCTCGCCCACGCAGCGCCCTTGAAGAACCAGAGAGCGTACAGCACTACCAGCAGCAGCAGCCCGGCGACCTTCATGCCGGTGGGATGGAACAACGCGCGGAACGGCTGCAGCGCGGGGAAGAGCGGTGCGGATGCCGCAGCGCCTTGACCGGTCAAGCCCAAGGCCGCCACGCTTGCAGCCCGGCGAGTTGCCGCTGCTTCCCTGGTCATCCCTGTCCAGAAAAACAGCTCCCGCCCGGTGCGGAGCATTTCGATGTGGTCGGCATTTGCGGGACGGTATCCGTGCCAGCCGTGTTCTTCATCGCCACGCGAATTGATGACGGAGAACGTCTGCCAGAGGAAGGCGGCCGCGCGCTTCGCCTGTTCCGGTGTAGGGAACTGCGCGGCGAGCACGGTCTCCCCCGTGCCGACGATGCCGAGTTCGGCGAGTTCGGCTTCAGCGAAGAACTCGGGGAAGACCGCCTTGGCATCGCGCATATACTGTGCGTCCAGCTCGGCACCGAAGATCTTTTCGCGCTCCGCGAAATGTCCGTCGCGCACGGCAAGCGTGGTGGTCGATGTTCCTTCAGCACCCGGCACCTGTGCGCGGATGAGCGATCCGATGAGGAAGACCAGCGCCATGGGCATCATGAAGACCGCCATGAAAACGATCGGGCGCAGGGAGGTGCCCCCGCCGCGCATCATCAGCGCGATGAGCCCGAGCACGAGCGGAATGAAGATGCACAGCGCCGCGCCGACGATCAAGCCCGGGTTCGCGCGCAGGATGCCGGTGATGTTGCTCATCTGATGAGCGCGACGAAGAGGATCAGGCCGAAGATCAACGTCGGGACGAACGCGACACCTGCAGCCCAGCCGGACTGGCCCGCGCGCATGAGGAAGATCCCGGCCACGATCCCGGCCACGCCCAGCAGGGAGAGACCGCCCATCCACAACTTGAGTTCGCGGATCTGCGCGGGGCTGGCGTTCGCGCCCATGCCCATGCAGAAGACGACCGCGACGAGGGTTGCGATAGCCGTGCAGACCATCGCGGCGATGGGGAGCATTGTTTTCATGGCAGGCGGAAGATCGTGGGTTTCAGGAACGCGGCCGCATGCTATGCGTTCGGCGTGGTCGGGTCGTAACCGAACTCCTGCACAAGCGCTTCGCGGAACCGATCGCGTTCATCGGACAGCGCCGCGCCTTCGCCGCCACTGGTAGCCCAGCCCGCGTAGGTCCCCATCCACTCGACGGCTTTCTTGAATGCTTCAACGGCGCGTGGTTCGTCGCCGGCGCGTTGGAAGGTCCGCATGCGCTGCGCATACAGTTCCGCGATGGATGCCGCGGAGCCGATGTGCTGCACGGCTTGTCGTATGGCCTCTTCGGCCTCGGTGAGCTGGCCCGCGTCCGCCAAGGCCTGCGCCTCGCGCCACCAGCCCGGTCCAATGTCTTCGGCGGGTGCGACTTTCCGCGTCGGTACGATCATGCTGCGCTCACCCGCTGCGCGTCGGAAGGGCTCGGTTCCCGGCACGGGCACGTGGTCCCCCAGCTCAAAGAACTCATGCATGTGGCCGATCCGCGGGCCTTCGGTCACCTTCAAGGAGAAGAGCAGCGCCACGGTGTCCGCTTCGCGCTGGATCCCCAGATGGATCTCATCGCGCAGCTGGTCGTATGTGATCCCGCGCAGGATCCCGCTCTCGCCCGCGCGCATCGCGATGCCCGCCGCGTCGGTGAACTCGCGGAGCACGGTCACGCGGTGGTCGATACGGAGGTTGTCGATGGTGGTGCTCATCGTGCGGAGGTGGGCGCGTCGAAGATGGTCAAGCCCCGGTTCTCCGGATAACCGGCGCACGTGCGCTGCGTTCCCGCACAGGAGGTAGTGGTGGTGCAGCCCCCAGCTGCGGCGACTACTTGCTGTGCAGTGCGACCAACGCCGCCTGCATCACAGGATCACGTCCGTTGACGATGTCCTCGATGGTCGGTGATACGGCGATCGTCGGCATCACACCATGTCCGTCGTTGGGTCGATCGGCGAGTCGCCAGAGGCGGGTGGAGATGGAACAGTTGATGCGCGTGTTGGGCAGGCGCACTTGCGTGGGACTTCCGGAAAGAAGCGTGCGGTTGCCGCCCGCTTCTTCACCGATGAAGGTGGCGCGCTGGTGTCGTTCCAAGCAGGACAGCACCATGCTCGTAACGGAGAAGGAACCACCATCCATGAGCACCGCCAATGTGCCGGTGAACGCATCCGGCCGCGACTTAGTGCGGCCGGCGGCCGGGCCTTCGTGCACCAGTTCGAATTCCACACTGAGCAGATGTGCGAGGAGGCGCTTCGCATACTTCGGCTCACCGCCTTGGTCGCCGCGCAGGTCCAGGATCAAGCGGTCCGCTTTGCGCTGCTGCAGTTCACTGAACGCGGCATCGATCATCGCGTTGGAGACGTTCCCCTTTTCGAGGGAAGGGATCGTGAGGATGGCGATGCCGTCGCCCTGCGCATAGCGGAGGCCGAAGGCAGGCCGGGTCGGTGGATCCTGTGTTGTGTTGCCCAGGATGTTGGCGCGGATGCTGTCCGGGGGCAGCGCGTCGACGATCACGTGCGCGTTCCCTTGTGGTGTGGACAAGAGCAGATCGAATTGCTCCGGCTCGCCGAAGGAGAAGCGGTAGTACTCCTTGAACCACCGGTTGAGGATCCATTGCGGATAGGTGCTGTTGTACCCATCGCGGATCTGGCGCATCAGCAAGGTGTCCATCAGCGCTGCCGCAACAATGCCATTGATCGCAAGGATCTCAGTGCCCGGCGCCAGCCGCTGATCAGTTGACCCGTTCCTTCGGATGTACAGATGGTCCGGGATCCACACGGGCTCGAGCGGGAGGTAGCGCTTGGATCCTCCGTCGGCATCGCTCGGAAGGAACAGGGTGTGGCCATCGCCCAGCAAGGGGTAGAGGCTGGTGATGTGCGCCAGGAAATGCAACCCGCTCATGGGCGTGCGGATGCGCGAACGCAGGCTGTCGAAGCGGTTCACCAACTGCGCCCGATCAGCATACATGAAAGGATCCGGATGCTTGCTCAACAACCGTTGCTCCAGGAACGAGAGGTCAGCTTGGAGCGCGGTGGTGTCGAAGGTCGGAGCGGGATCGGATGTCTGTGCATTCGCCCGCGCGTGTGCGAGGCATGCGATCGCTCCGATCAACAGCACTCTGCGCCGTGTAGAACGGAGCCCGCCCGTTAGCATGCCCACAATGTAGTCGCGTGTCACGGTGCGGGCTGCAAGCCGCAGCCATCAAGCAGGTTGATCCAGCGCTGACCGCTAGCCTCGGTTCCCACGTCCGTGGCACACTACTTCTTCTCCTCGCTCTTCGGCCACTCCCGCCACGTGTAGCTCTTCTGTACGATCTTCCAGGAGCCTTCGTACTTCAGCAACAGGAAGTAGTCGGTGAAGATGCGCCAGCCGGGTATGGCGATCTCGGCCTTCGCCATGGCGGCGTTCTTCTCCACGTCGATGGAGATGATGCGCCCTTGGCGGTTGTTCTTTTCACCCGGCTTGATGCCGGCGATGTACTTCTTCCCGGACCGGATCCATAGACTATCGCCGTCGTTCACCGTGTAGAGGTTGAAGTCCGGATGGAAGGCGCGGCGCACCTGATCGGGATCCCCGTTCGCGGTGCCATCGATGTAGTCCATAAGCGCCGCAGTGATCAGGGGCAGTTCATCGGCGCTACTGGTGCTTTGCGCTGCCGCGAACAAGGATGAACCCAGAAGCACGACGATCAGGAAGTGGTGGATACGAGGCATGTGGTGGCTGGTTGGGATAGAGCCGCGGGCACAAGATCCAAGCCAGTTGCTTAATGACCGGACCCGCACAACAAGAACTTCTGGTTTCTTGATCCGCTTACCGATCATTGGTATTCCTGCTGGTAGGGCACGATCACCCCAAGCTACCTTGTTCCGCTATCGCACAGACCGCCATGCTCCATCGCCCAAGCTCCGTCTTCGCCCTTCTGTCCTCAGCGCTGTGCATGGCGTCCTGCAACGGACAAGTTGGTGGGCGCTCCTCAACAGGAACAGTTGATACGACCTTCGTACCGCTTCCCACAGCATCCGATACCGCCCAGATCGCCGAGTACGTGGTGGCGGCCTTCGAGGACAGCAAAGGGAACCTGTGGTTCGGGACCAATGGCCAAGGTGTGGCGCGCTACGACGGCAGGTCGCTCCGATACTTCTCCATCGGCGAAGGCCTCATCGGAGATGTGGTGACGGGTATCGCAGAGGACCGCGATGGCAACATCTGGTTCGGAACGCATACGGGTGCTTCCCGCTTCGATGGAGCCACATTCACCGGCTTGGGTCCTGCGGAAGGTCTCGTGGGTGATGGTTGCAAGGTGCTGGTGGACCACAAGGGCAATGTGTGGGCCGGAACGAGCACGGGTGTCTTCCGACTGGAGGGTTCACGGTTCAACGCGTTCGAACTTCCAACGCCGTTGGTTGATACACCTAGCTATAAGATGGTGCCGGGCAAGGTGTGGGACCTCTTCGAGGATAGCAAAGGGAACATCTGGTTCGCGCGGGATGGATATGGTGCGTGCAAGTACGATCCTTCGGCTGCGCTCGGGACAAGCGGCACCGCTTTCACCCACTTCACCAAGAAGGACGGTCTGTGTAGCAACAACGTCGCAAGCATCGTGGAGGACGCGCGAGGGAACATCTGGTTCGGGTCCATCACTTCCGACTTCCCGAAATACATCGAAGAGGGAGGCGTGAGCCGATATGATGGGCGGTCGTTCAACAGGTTCCCCGAAGTGAAAGGACTTTCTGCGAACGATATCTACAATATCTACGCGGATCGTTCGGGCAACATCTGGATAGGTGCGATACGCGTAGGTGCCTACCGCTTCGACGGCACAACGTTCACGCTCTTCGACCAGACCGACCGTCCTGACCTTACCACCTACTTCGCTATCCAAGCATTTGTCGAAGACCGCAATGGAACGCTTTGGTTCGGCTTCTCCGGTGGCCTGTTCCGGTTCAATGGGATCTCGTTCGTGAATGTCACCCAAGGCGGTCCGTGGGCTCGCCCCTAGTACCAGCCGACGTGTTCTCGGTCTTTCGCGAACGTTTGGTCAAGAGAAGGATCTGATCCTGCGGGGTGCCCCTCCGATTCCCGCAGTGAAGCAGGTTGATAGTGCGACGGCAGAAGATCATCGGAACGGGAGAGCGTTCCTTGGATATTATTCCAAGCGAACGAAGGACTTCAGGTCAGATGCGGGCAAGCGTAGTCCCACCGGGATCCACATCCCGAGGTTCCATGGTGTCGTCCACGGTACGGTCCAATACATCGTGTACCTGAAGAGCAACAGGTCTCATGACCACCTCCGGTGCACAGGTTCGTTAGACCTGCGTAGGGTCTCCTCCCGCCTTCGCAGCGGTCCGCGTTACCCCGGCTCGCAGGCCGGGGCGGAACGATGATGGTTGAACCCCAGGACCCCGAAGAAGCGGTCATCCCCCGGCTCACTCCCGCACCAGCTTGTAGGTGCGCACGTGGTCGACATCCACCACGCGGACCAGATAGGTCCCTGATCGGAACAGGGTAAGATCGATGCGTTCGTTTGTGCCGCTTTGGATCCCTTGCGCTGAAAGCAGCCGACCGTCTGTACTATGGACCTCGATGGCCGCATTCTGGCCGACCGTGCAATTGAACGTGAACACGCCCGAGGGATCGATGGTGCTGATTGTACAGTCGGCGGCGGGGTGGCCGTTCAGCAAGGCGATCACCGGTGAATGCACGTACTGCCCGTCGAAGTCCACTTGCTTCAGGCAGTAGTAGTTCATGCCATCCAGCGGTTTGCGATCATCGAACACATAGTCCTGTTGTACTTGGCTGTTGCCTGCGCCTGGCAAAGACCCCAACGTTTCGAACGAAACCCCATCCCCGCTGCGCTCCACCTCGAAACGGTCGTTGTTGTGCTCGGTGGCGGTGGTCCAGAACAGGTGGTCGATGCCACCCTCGTTCCTGCCGCTGAAGCCCAGCAATTCCACGGGAAGGGAGATGGGTACATCGTTGTACTTCGCGAAGAAGACGTTGTCCACCGCGGATGGTGCGGTGATATTGGCCACCGCTGCGCTTGGATCGAAGTCGACCGTGCCGCTGCCGAAGCCGGCCTGCATGATGCCGGTGAAGTAGAGCGAACCGTTCGGCGCGGTGAACAGCGAGGCCTTGTACCCGCTTACGTTGCACCAGCAGGAATGACCGAACACTCCGGCCCATTGATAGGATCCGCCGACATCGAAGCGCGCGAGGACGTGGTTGTACAGCGGCGTGAATCCACCACCCACCACGATCAAGTTCGCAACGCCCGCACCGGGGTCCATGTCGATGGGCGAGGAGCCTGTGATGTAGTCGCCTGCGAGATACAATCTGCCGTACACGTCGAGTTGGATGTCGACATCGGGGGCGTTCAGGGGCAGCATCTTGGCCCACACATAGGTGCCACTGGCATCGAGCCGCGCCATGAACACGGACGACTGCCAGGCGGCTGGCGTCAGCAGTGCAGTGCCTGCCCCGGGATCCATGTCGATGCTGCCGTTCGACACGAGGTTGCCCAGGTTCATGGAGCCCGTGAAGAACACGTTGCCCGCCGCGTCCATGGTCAACGCCACGCCCATGTCGTTGCCCGGACCGCTGAACGACCTCGCCCAGAGGTAGTTGCCATTGAGGTCATACTTCGCAACGAACGCATCATACCCGCCCACGGAAACAAGGTTCGCAATGGCAGCGCTTGCGTCGAAGTCAGCAGTGAGGTTGTAGTAGCCCGTGAAGTTGATGCTCGTGGCGTTCACTGCCGCTTCGCGGAAGTCCTCCGTTCCTGTGGAACCGATGGAGTTCGCCCAGAGCAGGTTCCCGTTGCTATCGTATTTCGCAAGGAAGCCGTCCACCCCGCCCACGGCTGTGCGGCTGCATATCGGCGCTCCGGGGTCGAAGTCCACGGTGCCGGAGAAATTCCCCAACAGGTAGACATTGCCAGCGCCATCCACCTGCACATCGTTGGCCACATCACCCGCGGTGGAACCCATGCTCTTCGCCCAGAGATAGTTGCCGTTGGCGTCGTACTTGGCCATGAAGATGTCCGTGGACCCTGCGGATGACGTGAGGTAGGCCACACCCGCACCCGGATCGAGATCGACGTTGGTGCCTTGGTATGAACCACAGATGTGGATGTTCGCGGCGCCATCGATCACCATCGCATTGGCATAGGTCACCAGCGGGATGTATTTCGTCCAGAGGTAGTTGCCGTTCGCGTCGTACTTCGCGATGTAGGTGCTGGTGCCGTAGATGGGTGGTGTCACGTTCACCGTGCCTGCACCCGGATCGAAATCGACGGTGCCCCAGAAGTTGCCGTAGATGTACACGTTCCCCGCCGCGTCCACAGCGGTGCCACGTTGGATGGACTCCACGTTACCGGGGAGCATTTTCGCCCAGACGTAGGTGGGCGGTTGCGCTTTCGCACTTGATGCGAACAGCGACAGACCGACGACCAAAGGAATCGACACGCGTAACATGATGACCCAAAGGTCCCCTCATCGACAGGGGATCGCAATGATGGGCGTCAGCATTCCGCTCCCGAGAGCATAGCCTGATCGGCAGGGATCCATACATCCACATCACGGCCGTCGGGTCAGGGCGCATCAAGTTCACAGCACCAGGGCCCGTTATGTTCTTCATCGCTAATGTTTTCATGTCCGGGCCCAACGTTCCGGCCCGTTGGAACCACGTTCGGTCGGGCAGGTCCGTCGATGGAGCGGAACCAACAACATAAGATGAACCGATCCGCATTTCGCGACCTGTCCGTCGTGATCACAGTCTCTTGCTTGTATGCGCTGCAAGCCGTTGGCCAGGCCGGCCAATGGACCTGGATGAAAGGACCGCAATCCCCGGGTGGTACAGGGGTCTACGGAACGCAAGGCGTCGCATCCGCCGCCAACCATCCTCCGGGCTGCGTCAACCAATACAGTTGGACAGCACAGGACGGAACGTTCTGGATGTTCGGTGGACAGGACAACAGCGGCCAAAGCTTGGCGGCATTGTGGAAGTACGATCCTACCACGAACAATTGGACCTGGATGAAGGGGCCGACCACGTTCTACTTCCTGGGTGTCTTCGGTACGCAAGGCGTTGAGGCCGCCACCAATCT
The DNA here is from genome assembly GCA_049289815.1 of Flavobacteriales bacterium. GTDB lineage: Bacteria > Bacteroidota > Bacteroidia > Flavobacteriales_F > PHOS-HE28 > PHOS-HE28. Next base: position 3,672 of record JBATMK010000194.1, on the reverse strand, counting down.
TCCTCCGGCGAAAACATTCGGCGGTGCCAGTTGGGTGGACCTGGATGGCAACTTCTGGATGTACGGTGGCGAGAACGGCGACAACTACAACAACAACACGAACAACGATCTCTGGAAGTACGACCCCACCACGAACAACTGGACCTGGATGAAAGGCACCTTCCTGGACAACCCTCCCGCGGTATGGGGTACCATGGGCGTTCCCGACATCAGCAACCAGCCACCGGCGCGCAACAATTGCTACGCGACCTGGGTGGATGATCAAGGTGATCTGTGGATGTTCGGGGGTATGCTTCTGCAGGATCCCGGCGACGACCTGTGGCGCTACAACATCGCCAGCAACACCTGGACCTGGATGAACGGATCGCAGACCACCAACACGACGGCGGTGTATGGGGCCATGGGCGTGCAGGCCTCAACGAACACTCCGGGCGGGCGACTTTCCTACGCTTTCGGCAAGAGTGCCGATGGCATGCTGTGGTTGCAAGGTGGTGGTGTGGGTCCGGGTTTCTATGGCTGGGGCGATGTATGGCGCCTCGATCCATCGAGCGGTGAATGGACCTGGATGTCCGGATCCGCCAATGCGAACCCCCCGGTCTCCACGGGAACCGAATGTGTGCAGAGCAGCACGAACGATCCCGGCAAACGGCTGGCGAGCCCTACATGGCAGACGACGGACGGTCGCATGTGGACCTTCGGTCTGGTCTCCAGCAGCGGTGTTCCGCAATACAACTATTCGCGCAACGACATGTGGACCTTCTGTCCGACCACGCTCACGTGGACATGGGTGCACGGGCCGGCGGCCAACGATGTTCCGGGCAGTTGGGGAACGCTCGGGATCGGTTCGCCAACGAACCGGCCGAACGGCCGCTCCATGGCGAGCGCGTGGGTTGCGCTCAACGGGGATCTCTATTTGTTCGGGGGCATTCCCCTCGGTGCGTTCGCGACGTACGGCGACCTGTGGCGTTTTACACCGGATGCCGCGTGTGGCGCTTGCAGCACTTCGTTGCAAGTGAACGAGCATGCGTTGGATGCGATCGGGATCAGTCCGGATCCGGTGGTGGACGGGATCCTGCACGCGGACCTGCCCGCCGGGTTCTGGTCCATCGATGTGCTCGACATGACCGGCCGAAGGATAGCTGGTACCAACAAGAGCGCTGGCAGGATGGACCTCGACATCGGTCCTATGCCGAACGGCAGCTATGTGCTTGTGGCACACACGGGGCAGGCAGTGCACAAGGCGAAATTCATGGTTGCTCGCTGATCCAACGCCGTTCTATACCGGTCCAACGACCCCGGCTGTCCATGACGTGCGGTTGAGCCGGTGTTGAGTGTTCGGAAGGACCGGATCCCGCCCTTCCGCGGCCAAAACCTTCCAGTGCCGAAGCGTTCAGGTGGATCTTCTTGTGGGCCGAACGGCACGGTTCGCGGTCCTGCAACCACGCTTGTCCTGCCGTCGTCGTGCGCAACGCGTGCGCGATCCAGCGCCGCGCGTAAACACTACACCATGAAGGACCACTACACATATGCACCTCGCGCGATCTTCCAAGGCACACTGTTGCTCTTCGCCGGTGGACTTGCGGCGCAGCCCTACTACACCTTCTCGCAAGCAAGCGAACCCTACCAGGAGATCCTCATAGGCACGACCGTCTCATTCTCTGGGGGCTTTGGGCAGATCACGGCGGTCAACGGTTCAACGTTCCCTGTCACCGGTGCTCCCTTCACCTTCGGCGGGGCCAGGCAGCTCTGGGTCCTCGACGGCGGTGCGTTGAACATCGACCATGCACCCACGAGCACGGTCTTCCTCTCCGGGTTGTTCGACAGCTTTGGCGGTCTTGTGGCCGTGGACGCTTCGAGTTCGGTCATGTACGAACTCACGGGCTCCGCGGGCGACCAGCACCTGACGGTGCAATGGAAGAACGTGCGGCGATCGGACGGCAGCGCAGGGCACTTCGTGAATTTCCAGATCGTGATGCACCAAGCTTCCGGCGTGCTCGAAGTGCGCTACGGTGCGCACGAGGATGGCAACGCCACCTACACACCCGGCAACGGACCGAACGCCGGCTTCTACTTCGCCGATTACAACGCCACCGTGATCTACGATCGCATCTGGCTCACCGGCAGCCCGATCGCCCCAACGCCGAACACTGCGCTCACGCCATCGTTCACCGGGCTGAACGCCATCCCTGCGGACGGGACCGTGTACCGGTTCACACCGACCTGGTTCACGGGACTTGCTGAAGCGTCCATGGAGCAGTCGGACCTTTTCAGTGCTGGGCTGGATCCGGAGAGCGGTGCGTTCGTTGTCCTGTTCAATGGGCATGATGCTGGCACCCTCACGTTGCATGACCTCCAAGGACGTGTGATCGGTTCCACCGCGAGATCAGCGGACCGGATGGTATTGGGAACGGCCACATTGCCAGCGGCGGTCTACCTCATCGAGTACCGCACGGTGCAGGGTGATCGCCAAGTGCGACGGGTGGTAAGGCCATAAGGCGCCCTATTTCACCAACACCCCTGCCAATCGCCGCAGTTCGGTCTCGGCGAGTTTGGCATCGTACCGCACCCCGACAAGTCGAAGCGTGGCATCGGCGTGCGCGCTCTGCGCGGCCTTCAGCTCAACGATGGTGCTGGCCCCCACACGGAACCGCTCTTGTGCGATGGCGAGCATTTCACGCGCCGCCACGATGTTCTCCTCTTCCAGTTGCAGGATCGCCTTCGCGCTTTGGAATTGCTGGTGGGCTTTGAGGACGTCAGCGCTCAGTGCCTGCTGTTGGCGGGTGTACGCCAGCTGGGCGTTCAACAGGTCCAGCTTGGCGTTCTTCACCTGCCGGTTCACGGCGAACCCGTTGAAGAGCGGCAGCGTGGCGGTGACGCCGAACGTATAGCCGAGGGTCTGGTTCAACAAGAGGAAGCTTGCATTGTTGGTGGTGCGCGAGTACTGGTACGCACCGTTCAGGTCGATGACGGGAAGATGCAAGGCCCTGTATTCCTTCAACCCCAGCTCAGCGATGCGTTGGTCCCTGTCGTACATCAGCAGCAGGCTGTTCAGGCGACCGGCATCGGTCTTCAGTTGATCCAGCGAGGGGTCGTAGCCGAAAACCACAGTGTCTTCCACAGTGTAGTTGACGATCGGCTCCAGCGCCAGCAACCGCCGCAGCTCCACCTTGGCTTGGTCCTCTTCGGCCTTTGCGGTCAACTCCGCTGAGCGTTGCGCGTTCAGTTCCGTGCGCACCAGCAACAGGTCGAGCTTCGAGCCCGAGCCGTTCGCAAGCTTGCGTTCGCTGATGCTCACCAGTTCCGTGGATACCGCGATCTGCTCACGGAGCGCGCGCAGCCATTGTTCCTGCCGAACGACCGAGTAGTACGCCGTGATCACCGAGGCGACGCTGTTCTCGATCCGGATCTTGAGCGCCTGCTCGCCTTGTGCTGCAAATTGCTTGAGCTTCTCCCGCGTGGCGAACATCCGCATGCCATCGAACACCGTCCACGTGAGGGCCACGTTGGCGCTCGCATTGTCGGAAACGGAATTGTCGCGATCAACGTTCTCTCCGCTGGAGAGGTGTTGCTGCGTGCTGCCGATGGACTTCACATATGCGCCGTTGAGGTCCATGCGTGGCAGCATGCCGGCGTTCCCAGCGGTACTGTTGTTGGCGGCTTGTTCGCCTGTGT
>JBATMK010000193.1:0-8866 GCA_049289815.1 Flavobacteriales bacterium | reverse complement strand
GTGCGGAAGCTCTTCAGCAAGACCTACCAAGAGGTGCCCGCCGGATTCGAGATCCAGAAGAACATCCACATCCGCTTCGACGATGCGCGCACCTTGGACAAACTGGTGACCGCGGCCGCCAAGGAAGAGATCTACGACCTGGTGAAGGTGGATTACTTCGTGGAGCAGCAAAGCGCCTGCTACGACACGCTGCGCATGTTCGCCACCAGATTGCTGCAACAGAAGCTGTCGAACTTCGAGAAGCTCGGCCTGAAGGTGGAAGAGAGCCATCGCATGGCCGCTGAGAAGAACGGGGCTTACTTCCCATTGGACCGCTACGCAAGCTACCAAGCACACACGCAAGCCTCATTGAACAGCAAGCGCAAAGGCCAACTGACCAACGATGTCCGCAAGCCCACCACCCTCTTCTACAACAAGGTCCCCTACTCCAACTTCGACATCGTGCTGCATGCCGAGATCACCGAGCCACCGGTGCAGTACACCTATAACCTGACGATGGTGTGCCAACTGCCCGACCAAGTGAAGGAGAAGGAGGTGAAGGAGATCATCAAACACATCTGGATCACCGACAAGGGCGACGCGAAGGTCCTCCAGCTCCCTTGATCCTGGAAAATGACGATTGCTGCTGCAGCGGGGTCGGCCTATCGGTCCCGCTGCTTCCTTTGAGGGGTGAGCCGATACCCCCATACCCTTGCCATTCTTCTGCTGTTCTGCGCTTGCGGGAGCGATCACGAGAGCATCAAACCCACCGTCGGACCGATCACCGAGAGCGTGTACGCCAACGGTGTGGTGAAAGCCCGCGGCCAGTACAACGTGTTCCCTACCGTGAACGGCACCGTTACCGCCCTGCTGGTGGAAGAAGGCGACACGGTGAAGGCCGGGCAGCCCTTGCTGCGTATCGACGATCGCACCAGCAGCTTGCTGTCCCGCTCCTCCGAGAGCCAGTTGCGCGTGTTGGAACAGAACGCCAACGAGAACGGCCCGGTGCTCGCCCAGCTGAAGGAAGGACTGGCACAAGCGCAGGAGAAACTGACGCTGGACAGCACCAACTACACACGGCAGCAAACGCTTTGGGCGCAGCAGATCGGCAGCAAGAACGAGTTGGACCAGCGCGAATTGGCTTACACCACCAGCAAGGCAGCGCGCAATCGTGCGGCCAAGGCGCTCGAGGAATCGCGAAACCGCCTGCGTACGGAATTGGACGTTGCGCGCAACAACGCAGCGTTGAGCAATGCCGGCAACGACGACCGCACCCCGCGCAGCCTCATCGATGGCATCGTCTATGATCTGAAGATCGAACCGGGCGAACTGTCCACCACGCAACGACCGATCGCGATCATCGGCAGCGCCACCGACCTGTACCTGCAACTGGAAGTGGATGAGAAGGACATCGCCTTGGTGAAGCCCGGCCAAGAGGTTCTGGTGTCCCTTGAACTATTCGACGGTCACGCCTTTCACGCCACGGTGACACGTATCGTCCCGATCATGGACGAGCGCTCGCGCACCTTCATGGTGGAAGCGGAATTCAAGGAGAAGCCGCCCACGTTGTTCCCGAACCTCACCGCTGAAGCCAGCATCGTGCTGCGCGTAATAGACAACGCGCTCACCGTCCCGGCAGGATACGTGATCGATGATGGTTACGTGCTCACGGGGCCAGAGGAGCGAACACCGGTGCGCCTCGGTGCCCGCGATCTCCAGCGTGTTGAGGTGATCGACGGCATCGACAGCACCACCGTCCTGTACAAGCCCTGACAGGCCCATGCGGCTGCTGCTCAGTATCGTGTTCACCCTGCTCCGTGCCAAGCGGAGGCAGAGCATCGTGGCTGCGGCCGGGGTCACTTTCAGCATCACCATGTTCGTGACGCTGCTCGGGTTCATGAACGGCTTGAACCACCTGCTGGACGGCTTGATACTGGATCGCACTCCGCATATCAGGCTGTACAACGAGCTGAAGGCATCGCCCGAGCAGCCCATCGAGATGGCCTACGAGCAAAGCGCCGTTGCAGGAAACGACAGCATCCACCATTTCATCCGCTCGGTGAAGCCCAAGAGCGAGTTGCAGCGCTTGCGGGATGCCACCGGTATCATGTCGGCACTGGAAGCGGATCCGCGTGTGCTTGCTGTAACACCCCGACTTGTCGCACAGGTGTTCTTCAACGTGGGCACCATCGACCTCAATGGTCAGGTGAACGGCATCGACGTGTTGCAGGAAGTGCGGCACTATAAATTCTCGGACTACCTGGTGCAAGGCGACCCGCACGACCTGGCCGCGGGCAACAATTCCATCGTGTTGGGCAAAGGGCTGGCCGACATGATGGAAGCGGGCATCGGCGACGTGGTCCAGGTGACCACGGCCAGCGGTGATCGGGCGCTGCTCCGTGTGGTAGGCATGTACCAGAGCGGCATTGCCGATTACGACAAGGTGCAGTGCTACGCGAACATCAAGACCGTCCAGAAGCTGTTGGGCCGCTCGAGCACCTATTACACGGACATCAACGTGAAGCTGAACGATATGCTCGGGGCCCCGGCCTTGTCCAAGGAACTGGCCTCCCGTTTCGATGTGGACGCGATCGATGTACAGACGGCCAATGCACAGTTCGAGACCGGAAGCAACATCCGTAGCATCATCAGTTATGCGGTCGGAATCACCCTGCTGATCGTGGCGGGCTTCGGCATCTACAACATCCTCAACATGATGATCTACGAGAAGCTCGACGCTATCGCCATCCTGAAGGCCACCGGCTTCAGCGGCGGTGATGTGCGACGCATCTTCCTCTTGCTGTCCATGGTCATCGGTATCAGTGGTGGCGCCGCTGGTTTGATCGTCGGTTTCGGATTGCAGAACCTCATCGACAATATCCCCTTTGTTACCCAAGCCCTGCCCACCATCACCACCTTCCCCATCGACTACAGCCTGAAGTACTACATCATCGCGGTCACGTTCGCGCTCATCACCACGTGGATCGCCGGTTGGTTCCCTGCGCGGAAGGCCAGCCAGGTGGACCCGGTGCAGATCATCCGCGGCAAATGAGCACCAGCGTAAATATCCTGGAAGTACGCCGCGTGAACAAATCGTTCCATGATCCGGTGACCGTGCCAGTACTGAAAGATGTTTCACTGGTGGTGAAACGCGGTGAGTTCGCCAGCATCACGGGCAAGAGCGGCTGCGGCAAGAGCACGCTGCTGTATATCCTCAGCACCATGGATACCGACTACGAGGGCGAGGTGGTGATCGACGATGAACCCACACAAGGGCTTTCGCGCAATCGGCTGGCGGAGATCCGGAACGAGAAGATCGGCTTCGTCTTCCAGTTCCACTACCTCCTACCGGAATTCAGCGTGCTGAAGAACGTGATGCTCCCCGGGCTGAAGCTGGCACGCAAGAGCGCTGCGGAAGTCGAATCGCGCGCCATGGAACTCTTGCGTGATCTCGACATGCAGGATCATGCACTGAAAGGGGCCAACCAATTGAGCGGTGGGCAAAAGCAACGCGTGGCCATCGCGCGCGCGCTGATCAACGACCCGGCGATCATCATGGGCGACGAACCAACGGGCAACCTGGACAATAAGAACAGCGCATTGGTCTTCGACATCTTCCGCAACATCGCCTCGGAGCACAAGCGCTCGTTGCTGGTGGTAACGCACGACAACGATTTCGCCGCGCGCACGGACAGGAACATCCTGATGGACGATGGGCGCGTGGTGGGTTGACCGGTGAACGGATGATGGTCTTGCGCTGCCTCTAACTTTCGGCGGCGATGAACAGTTCAAGGGCGATGTGGGAATTGAGGGGCCTGGCACTCGTGCTTGCCTGCGCGACGGTTGTGCTGTGTGCCGCGCAAACGATCACCATGCCGCCACCGGAGCCCAAGCCCCAATCCCAACCCTATGAACAAGCCCCATGGACCGCTACGCTCGGTGGTGGTTGGAGCAGGAGGCTGGCTGTGATCCCCGACACGCTTCCCGGGGATTGGCAGGATTTCCAGAAGGACCAGCGATCGGGCTTCCATCTCTCATTGGGCATAGAACACTGGCGGTCGAACGCTTTCGGTTACGGGTTGGCCGGGGACTTCACCCGCTGGTCGAACTCGGCGGGGGCCTTGAGCGTTCCCGATAGTGCCGGGGGCACCGATCAAGTACCTGTCTCAAACCATATCCGCGTGATCACGATCGGCCCACAGGTGATGTGGCGGCCCGTGGAACCGCGGGGCAAGACGGCCTATACCGTTGTGCTCTCCGGTGGTTATGTCGGATACCGCGATGAATTCTCCGTGGGTACTGAGCGTTACACGATCATCGGGAGGAACCTCTTCGGCGCAGGCGCCCTGCTCGTGGACCACCACATCAGCACTTCAGTAACGATCGGCCTACGTGTAGCCTATGTTCTTGCACTCATCAACTCCTTCGAAGTGGAACGGGGCGACGGTACCGTGATCGCACTCCCCAACGGGTACACCGAGGATGTGAAACGGCTCGATATCGGGCTGCGGATGGGGTTCGCCCTTTGACCTGTCCCGCAGTGAATCGTGATCTACTTCGGTCCGGCCGCAGCCTTGGGCGTGCTGCGCTCCGTCTTTGCCACCGCGCTTGCAGCGGCATTGCGCGCTGCGATGGCATCGTTCACGACCTCCTGGATGCGCGTGCGGATGTTCATCTCCGCCAATTTCTTGTTGTTGGCGTTCGGATGCACGCGGTTGCTGAGGAAGACGTAGAGGCTCTTCGTTTCCGGATCGGCCCATAGCATCGTGCCGGTGAAGCCCGTGTGGCCGAAGCTGGCCATGCTCACGCATTCGCAGGTCGGGCCTTCAACGCCAGGGCGCGTCGGTTTGTCCCATCCAAGTCCGCGCCGGTTCGCATCGGCGGGCATCGGACCGGTGCCGGGCTTGCAGAATTGGCACTTCGTGAATTCCTGCACGGTTGCATCCTTCAAGTAGCGCACACCGCCGTAGGTGCCGCCATTCAATAGCAGTTGAAGGATGATGGCCAGATCATTGGCGCTGCCGAACAACCCGGCGTGACCCGCAACACCGCCCACCATGGCGCTTCCCGGGTCGTGCACCGTGCCCCACACCTGCCTTCCACGGAAGTCCAGATCATATTCGGTGGGCACAATGCGCTCTTTCGGGAAGCGCTTCAGCGGTGTGAAGCCCAATGTGCCACAGCCCAACGGCCGGTAGAATTCCTGCGCCACATATGCATCCAGCGGCTGCCCGCTGCGCCTCTCCACAACGCGTTGCAGGAGGTAGTATCCCATGTCGCTGTACACGTATTCACCCCGCGGGCCAACGGGAGCATCGAGCAACCAGTTCCACAGGCTGTCCGTGTAGCTCGTGAGCATCCACAGGCTATCGGCTACCATCACCGTGTGCTTTGCGTCCGCGCTGTCGGTCATGATGCCTGGCTTGAACTTGCCGTCCTTCATCAGTTTGCGATAGAAGGGTACGAAGGGCGCCAGACCGCTCTGGTGCGTGAGCAGGTCGCGCAGGCCCATACGTGCATGCAGTGGAGAACGCGCCATCAGCTCGGGCAGATAGTCACCCAGCGTTCTGTCCAGATCGATGACCCCGGCATCCACCAACTTCATGACGCCCAAAGTGGTGGCCGCGACTTTCGTAATGCTCGCCAGATCATAGATGTCGTCGATCTGCACTGCGCGATCGCCAGCGTACGTGGTGTGGCCGAAAGCTTCGTTCATCACCACCTGCCCATCCACCGCCACCACCACCTGGCATCCCGGGAACGCTTGCGCCTTGATCCCTTCGCGCACGATCGCGCCGATGCCTTGCAGATCACTGCTCTTCACGTTGGCCGATTCCGGGAGGCCATAGCTCAACCGTTCATTCGGCTTCACCTTCATGCCATCGCCCAAGGCGAAAAAGCTGCTGGCCGTTACCGGCAGTTGGCCGTATGCACCGATACCGCCGAAGAGCAATTGCGCGGCAAGGTCATGCGCATCGGGATCGTCCTCATAGGCCACCACCAGGCCATCGAAGTTCTGTGCTCCGTATGCACGCGTGAGCCGGTAAGGGTTGGCGAAATGCACGTAGATCGTCCGGGTCAACTTGGATATGTCGCGCACGAGATCAAGTGCACCATCCGGGATACCGAATTCCTTCTCCACCCGGAACGTGGTCTTGTGGATCGAGGCGATGACCAGGTCATATTCCGATAGCTGCCGCAGCAAGGAGCGGCAGCTGTCCGCAGGGAGTTCCTTGTTGCAGCGGAACATGTCAATGGCCGCATAGCGGCCCAGTGCCTGCTGGAAGTGTGCGCCGCTGTCGGCACCGATCACCAACGATGCGATCCGCAGCGTATCGAGACCCGCGATCGGGAACGCGTCCTTGTTGCGCAGTACCGTCAATGACCCTCCGTACAGATCGCGCCGCAGTTGCCGCGCGGCGGGCGTGCCCAACTCGTTCCCGATGTTGGTCACCGGGACGAACGTGCGGCGCTTGAGGCCCGCCCACTCTTTGGCGCGGAGCACTTTCAGGCAGTGTGCTGCGATCACCGAACGTTCGATCTCGCCGCTGTCCACCGCCATGCGGATGCGCTCGATGGCCTTCACCGGATCCTGGGGGAAGAGCAGCACGTCGTTGCCCGCGAGCAAGGCACGCAGTTCGATCTCGCCGGGTTTGTCGGCATTCGCAACCCCCTGCATGTTCAGCGCGTCGGTGAAGACGAGCCCTTTGAACCCGAGTTCCTGCATGAGCACGTGGTTCACCGGTACGCTCAGCGTGCTTGGCATGCCGGGAGTGGTGTCGAGCGCGGGCACTTCGAGGTGCGCCACCATCATGGCGGCCAGTCCCTCATCCACCAAGCGTTGGAAGGGATACAACTCGATCGAATCGAGCCGTGCGCGCGTGTGGGCGATCAGCGGCAGGCCGAGGTGGCTGTCCACATCGGTATCGCCGTGGCCGGGAAAGTGCTTGGCCGTTGCAATGATCCCTGCTGTCTGCAGCCCACGCATGTAAGCGATCGCCTTGCGCGCGACGTTCTCGCGATCCTCCCCGAAACTGCGTTCGTTGATCACCGGGTTCGCCGGGTTGTTGTTCACGTCGGCCACCGGGCTGAAACTGACGTGCACGCCGAGACGCTTCATCTGACGTGCGATCTCGGCACCCATGCGCTGGATGAGCGTGTCGTTCCGCAACGCGCCCAGTGTCATCTGCTTGGGGAAGCGCATGGTGCTGTCCAGGCGCATGCCCAGCCCCCATTCCAGATCCATGCCGATGAGGAGCGGCGTCTTCGAGATCGCTTGGTAGTGGTTCGTGAGCGCAGCCTGACGGGCCGGGCCGCCTTGGAAGAAGATGAGGCCACCGATGTTGCGCTCCTTGATGAGCGTGTTGATCTCCTTCTCGTGCTTCGCGCCCTTATTGCTCCAGGCGGCCACCATCATCAGCTGCGCGATCTGCTCGTCCAGGCTCAGCGTGGCATTGACGCTGTCTGCCCAGGGTGAAGCTTCGACAAGGAAAGGTGGTGGCAGCCCATGTGAACGGGGCGCCGGTTGACCGGAAGCAAGAAGGAGGAACGCCGCTGTGGAGAGGGCGAGGAAAGAGTGTACGCGCATGCGTTTCGTGCCGACCGGTCGGCGAAGTCCGTGCGAACTTACCGGGGTGATAACGCACGTTCCTGCACGATCCGCGCCAGTTGTGAACAGAGCGATCGGGACAGTGCGCGATAGTGCCTGATCACCGCCAACCCCCAGCTTTGCGCGCCGCTCCGAATTGGGACGGAACAAATGCCACAGCGCGACTTCCACCTGACGGCCCAGACCATGCACGGACTGGAACGCGTGCTGGCCAAGGAACTGGAGGATATCGGGGCCACGGATATCGAAGTGGGTGTACGGGCCGTGCGGTTCAAGGGCGATACCGCCTGCCTCTATCGCGCCAACCTGTGCCTGCGGACCGCCCTGCGCGTGCTTATCCCGCTGGAACGTTTCGGGGTGCGGCACGAGGATGATCTGTACCAAGAGGTGAAGCGCATCCACTGGGAGGACTTCATGAGCGCAACCGGAACACTGGCCGTGCAATGCACCCTGCGATCGGATCTCTTCCACCACAGCAAGTACCTCGCGCAGTTGACCAAGGATGCCATCGCCGATCGTTTTCGAGAACGTACCGGGAAACGGCCCTCAGTGGATGTCGAGAACCCGGATGTGCAAGTGCACCTGCTGGTCATCGGTGATATGTGCACCGTGTCCCTGGACAGCAGCGGCACCCCGTTGTACAAGCGGGGCTACCGCGACGAAACGAACCTGGCACCCATCAATGAAGTACTGGCCGCAGGCCTGGTCCTCCTGAGCGGTTGGGACGGTAAGCGAAACCTCGTTGACCCCATGTGCGGCAGCGGGTCCATCATCATCGAAGCCGCGATGATCGCTGCCAACATTCCACCAGGGAGCCATCGCGAGCACTTCGGCTTCCACCGGTGGAACGACTTCGCCCCGGATCTGTGGGAGCGGGTGTGCAACGATGCCCTTGCCAATGTGAAAACCGACAAACCCTTGATCCTGGGCAGTGATACTTCTTCCAACGTGATCCGCAAGACCGCCACGAACGTTGCCCGCGCACACCTGAAGGAACGGGTACAATTGAAGCACAGCCCGTTCGCCGATCTGGAAGCACCTGAAGGCGGCGGGGTGCTGATCATGAACCCGCCCTACGGAGAGCGTATGGACCAGGATGAGGACATCAACGCGCTGTACAAAATGATCGGCGATACGCTCAAGAAGAACTGGGCCGGGTATGAAGCGTGGGTGATCACAAGCAACATGGAAGCCGCCGAGCACATCCGGCTCACCGCCAAACCGCGGATCAAATTGTTCAACGGGTCGTTGGAATGCCGCTTCATGCGCTATGAGTTG
>JBATMK010000192.1:0-1568 GCA_049289815.1 Flavobacteriales bacterium | reverse complement strand
GGGCGAAACAACGGTGCAGCGCAACGGCGATGCGATCCTGAAGGCGATCGAACAAGGTCGCGCTGTGCCCAAACATCACTGGCCGCGTGTGCCCAAGGCTATGCGCTACGATCGCGACCCCGATTTCGAGGACCGCGTGAAGCGGCTACGCGGCGCCAGAGAGATCCTGATGAAGCAATATGACCTTCCACCGGGTATCGTGTGCAGCAACCAGTTGCTCGCGGACATCGCGCGCATGTTGCCGCGCGCCACCGAGGAATTGAAAGGCATCGATGGCATGCGCAACTACCAGATCACCACCTTCGGCGAAGCCTTGTTGGCCGCGCTCTGATCACGACCCAACCCCCACTTCCATGGAAACACTGCCCCCGCTGAACGAACGGCCCAAGAACTGGCTGGTCGAAAGCATCCTTGCCACCATTTTTTGCTGCCTTCCCTTCGGCATCGCCGGCATCGTGAACGCAGCTGCGGTGAACGAACGTTTCGATCGCGGCGACTTCGCCGGTGCGTTGAGTGCCAGCAAGGAAGCCGCAAAGTGGACGAAGGTGTCCTTCTTCGTGGCCTTGGGCATCTGGGTGCTCTACTTCCTGATCTATGTGGTCATCATCGGCATGGTCTTCTCGGCGGCGGCTGGGGCAGCGGCGGCGGATGGCATGTAGTTGCCGATGGAAGTGATCGGTTATCTCGGTGCGTTGGTCATGGGCCTGTTGCTCGGCCTTATCGGCGGCGGGGGATCGATCATGACCGTGCCGATCCTGGTCTACCTGTTCAATGTTGAACCGGTATTGGCCACTGCCTGTTCGCTCTTCATCGTGGGGAGCACGGCTGCGGTCGGTAGTGCCAGCCACGTGCGCTTGGGCAACGTCCACTGGCCCACGGCGGTTTTGTTCGGCGCCCCCAGCATCCTTGCTGTTTTCGCCACGCGGGCCTGGCTGCTCCCGTCGCTTCCGGAGGTTTGGCTCTCGGTGGGGAGCACGGTCATCACCAAGCCGGTCGGCTTGCTGGTGCTGTTCGCCCTGCTGATGATCGCTGCCGCATGGACCATGATCCGGCCCATGAAAACACGCCAGACCATGGAAGGCGGGCGCCACCCCTGGCTCGCCCTCGTGGACGGCGCGGTGGTCGGCACGCTCACCGGACTTGTGGGCGCTGGTGGTGGCTTCCTGATCATACCCGCGCTGGTCATGCTCGCCCGCCTGCCGATGAAACAAGCCGTGGGCACCTCGCTCGTCATCATCGCCGCCAAAAGCCTGGTCGGTTTCATGGGCGATCTGCACCGGGGCACCTCCTTCAACTGGCCCTTCCTACTGACTTTCGTCGGGGTGTCGGTCGCCGGCATCCTCCTCGGCAGCCGCCTGCACAGGAAGGCTTCGGATGCATGGTTGAAGACCGCATTCGGCTATACCGTGCTGGTCATGGGGATCTGGATCATTGCCCATGAGCTATGGCTCAAATGACACGGCTCAAGCGATCTTTGCACCCATGAAACTCGAGCAGATCTACACGGGCTGTCTAGCGCAGGGGGCCTACTACATCAGCCACAAGGGTGAAGCAGCGATCATCGACCC
>JBATMK010000191.1:0-1559 GCA_049289815.1 Flavobacteriales bacterium | reverse complement strand
CATTCGACATCAACGAGATCGAACAACCCGATGATCTGAAGGCGATCGCTTTCAAGCTTTTGGCGAGCCCCAACTTGGCGAGCAAGCGCTGGGTGATCGAGCAGTACGATACGATGGTGCGCACCGGCAACATGAGCACCAATGCACCTAGCGATGCGGGCTTAGTGCTGATCAAGGAAACGGGCAAGGCCTTGGCCATGACGGTTGATTGCAACAGCCGTTATGTGCACGCTGATCCATACACCGGTGCCATGATCGCCGTTGCTGAAGCTGCGCGCAACATCGCGTGCACGGGCGGCGAACCCTGCGGTGTCACCAACTGCCTCAACTTCGGTAACCCCTACGATCCCGAAGTGTATTGGCAGTTCACGGAGGTGATCCGCGGTATGGGCGATGCATGCCGCGCATTCGAAACACCGGTCACTGGTGGGAACGTGAGCTTCTATAATCACACCGTTACCGACAAGAAGAACATCCCGGTCTTCCCTACACCGACGATCGGCATGGTGGGCATCGTGCCGGACATCGAGAAGCGCATGAGCCTCGACTTCAAGACGAAGGGCGACCTCATCTACCTGCTGGGGAAAGTCACGGAGGACATTGCCAGCAGCGAGTACCTGTACCGGTTGCATAAGGAGGAGCGCTCACCAGCTCCCTACTTCAACCTCGATGAAGAGCGCTGGTTGCACACCATGATGCTGATCCTGATCCGCAAGGGCCTCATCCACGCCGCGCACGATGTGAGCGATGGAGGTCTTTGGCAAACGCTCATCGAAATGGGCATGCCTCGCGGGCTCGGTTTCGACATCGTCACAGACAGTGAGATCCGTCCCGATGCTTTCCTCTTCGGTGAAGGCCAAGGCCGGGTGGTGGTAACAGTGAACGAAGCCACCGAGATCGAATTCCTCGATCTGCTCGGTGCCAGCAAAGTGCCGTGCATCCTTCTCGGCCACGTCACCAAAGGCAAGCTGGTGGTGGACGATGAAGCGTTCGGCTTCATTGAGGATGCGCGCAAGATCCACGAGGACGTATTGCCGAATGCGATGACCTCGTAAGTCACAAGTGTCAAGACACAAGTCTCAAGATCCAAGTGTCAAAGTCTTCAAGACCGGCGCACCGCTTCACGATTTCCGACTCTTCACTCTCCACTCACGACTGTCTTCCTGATGCCTCAACCGAAATTCCACGGCCCGCTCCCGCAGACCGGTACCATCGCCCCAACGCTGCGTTATGTCAAGCAGGACAAGAGCGAAGCATCACTCGCTGACCACAAAGGCAACGTTGTCGTGCTCATCGCCTTCCCGAGCGTTGACACCAGCACCTGCGCACTCGAAACCCGCACGTTCAACAAACTGGCCACGGGCTTAGGCGCACACGTGATCTCCATTTCGATGGACCTTCACTATGCACTGAGGCGCTTCTGCGCCGCTGAGGGCATTGACAACGTGGAGGCCGGCAGCGACTTCCGGTACCACGACGCTGCCTATGTCTGGGGCGCTGCCTTCAGCGAGGGCAATATGATGGGAACGCTTGGCCGAATCACTTGGGTGATCGACAAG
>JBATMK010000190.1:0-5460 GCA_049289815.1 Flavobacteriales bacterium | reverse complement strand
CCTCAAGTACCCCACCGGGAAATTCGCCCGCGGCAAACGGGCTGAAACGTCCGAGCGCGTTGCGACCTGCATCGCTGTCATCGAAGCCTTCCCACAGAAGCTACGCGCCGAAGTGCAGGAAATGAGCGATGCACAACTGGACACACCCTATCGGCCTGGCGGCTGGACGGTGCGTCAGCTCGTTCATCACCTTGCCGATAGTCACGCGCAAACCATCATCCGATTCAAGCTTGCGCTAACGGAAGAGAAGCCCGTCATCAAACCTTACAAGGAAGCGCTTTGGGCGGAACACGTGGATGCCCGTACGATGCCGCTGGAGCC
The DNA here is from genome assembly GCA_049289815.1 of Flavobacteriales bacterium. Classification (GTDB taxonomy): domain Bacteria; phylum Bacteroidota; class Bacteroidia; order Flavobacteriales_F; family PHOS-HE28; genus PHOS-HE28. The sequence continues at coordinate 5,139 of JBATMK010000190.1, read as the reverse complement.
CTCGCTCGGGATCATCGCTGGGGTGCATGCGCGCTGGGTGGTGCTCATGCGAGGCATGTCCGCAAGCGACTATGAGCGCGTCTTCTTCCACCCCGAGCAGCAGCGTGAGATCAGCCTGGCCGAGGCGTTGGAGCTGTATGTGTGGCATAGCGGCCACCATCTGGCCCACATCACCGGGTTGAAGGCGCGGCAGGGCTGGTAGCCGGGATCGGCTACTTTCAGCGCATTGATGATGGACGTGGCCACTTATCAATTGCTCGACGGCAAACGCTGCGGCGACGCATTACGCGCGGAGATCGCGAAGAGCGCTGCTGAAGTGAAGGCGAAGCGCGGAAGAGCGCCGCACTTGGCAGCAGTGCTGGTGGGCGACGATGGCGCGAGCAAGACCTACGTCGAGAACAAGGTGAAGGCCTGCGAGAGCGTGGGTTTCCGGAGTTCACTGATCCGGTTGCCGGAAACAACGACCCAGGAAGAGTTGTTGGACCGTGTGAAGCAGTTGAACCAGGACAAGGAGCTCGATGGGTTCATCGTGCAACTGCCGCTGCCATCGCACATCGATCCGGAGAAAGTCACGCTGGCGATCGCACCCGAAAAGGACGTCGATGGATTCCACCCCGAGAACCTTGGGCGCATGGTGTTGGGGCTGCCGTGCTTCCTGCCCGCCACTCCGAGCGGCATCATCGAGCTACTGCGTCATTACAAGATCGAAACGGTGGGTAAGCATGCCGTGGTCGTGGGCCGCAGCCACATCGTGGGCACGCCGATGAGCATCCTGCTGAGCCGCAACACCTACCCGGGGAACTGCACCGTTACACTCGCGCACAGTCGCACGAAGGACCTGGCTTCCATCACACGACAAGCGGATATTCTCGTTGCAGCCGTCGGCAAGCCAGAAATGATCACCGCCGACATGGTGAAGGAAGGTGCCGTGGTGGTGGACGTCGGGATCCACCGGATCGCGGACGCCACTAAGAAGAGCGGCTTCCGTTTGGTGGGCGATGTCAAGTTCGATGAGGTGGCACCCAAGTGCTCTTGGATCGCCCCCGTCCCCGGTGGCGTAGGACCCATGACCATCACGAGCCTGCTGCTGAACACGTTGAAGGCCGGCGGCCGGTAGCTGCATTTACTTTCACCGCGCATCCCATGCCTTCCCGCATCCGAACGCTTCGGTACGCTTGTGCACTGCTGTGCTTCACCACCTGCGGTGGGGACCTGTTCTCTCAATGGACTTTCAAGGGTGACAGTTCAAGCACGTGGGAGCAAGCCATCGCGCGTTACACGGAACTGGACGCGCGGCATCGTAGCGCACACTTGATGGAACTGGGCAAGGACGACAACGGCCTGCCCATCCATCTCTTCGTGATCTCCGATGGCAGCGGGTTCACGCCGGACAGCATCCGCGCCGCGGGCAAGAACATCTTGTTCATCAACAACGGTATCCATCCGGGTGAGCCGGATGGTGTGGACGCCAGCCTGCTGCTGGCCCAAGCCCTGCTGGAGAGCGACCAATACATGGGGATGTTGGCGAAGACCGCCGTGTGCATCGTACCGATGTACAACGTGAGCGGTGCGCTGCAACGGGGCTGTTGCAGCCGCGCCAACCAGAACGGACCTGCCGAGTACGGCTTCCGTGCGAACGCGCGCAACCTCGACCTGAACCGCGACATGGTGAAGCTCGATACCCGCAATGCGGAAACACTTGTTGCCGCGCTCCGTCGCTGGGACCCGGACTTGTTCATCGATACCCACACGACCGACGGTGCCGATCACCGTTACGCCATGAACCTCTTGTTGACCCAGGACGACAAGCTGGAAGAGCCGCTCAAGAGTTTCGCACAGCAGGTGCTTGTACCGGGCCTGTACAACTGGATGGACCGGAAGGAGATCCTGATGGGCCCCTTCTATGAAGGCGTGAATGAAGTGCCCGACAGCGGAGTGGTGGGATTCAACGACAGTCCGCGGTACAGCACGGGTTACACGGGCTTGTTCCAGTGCATCGGTTTCATGAGCGAGGCCCACATGCTGAAGCCCTTCGCCGATCGTGTGAATGCCACCTTTCAATTGCAACTCGCCTCGTTGTCGGTGATGAACGAGAACGCCGATGCGCTGCGCGACGCACGCGTCAAGGCGAAGACCATCGCGGCCAACCCCGGCAAATTCGCCGTCGCATGGGAGCTGGATACCGTGTACCGAGAAGAGATCCTCTTCCATGGATACGCGGCCGGTTACAAGCCGAGCGCGGTGAGCAACCTGCCGCGCTTGTACTTCGATCACAACGCGCCGCGCGATGTGATGGTGCGCTGGCAGGACAAGTATGTTCCATCCGTCCGGGTTGTGAAGCCCTCGGCTTACATCATCCCGCAAGCCTGGCGTCAGGTGATCCAGCGCTTGGAGAAGCACGGCGTTACAATTGATCGCTTGAAGAAGGACACTGTGCTCTCAGTGGAAGCTTACCGCATCGGGAAACTCGAAACGGTGAAGCAGCCCGCCGAAGGACACTATCTGCACTACGCCATCGAGGCCAAGACCGAAAGCCGCACTGTGACTGTCCACGCCGGCGATGCGATCCTGCTCATGGGTCGCAACACCGATCGCTTCGTCATGGAAACGCTCGAGCCACAAGCGCCCGATAGTTGGTTCGCCTGGGGCTTCTTCGACAGTGTGCTGCAGCAGAAGGAATGGTTCAGTCCCTTCGTGTTCGAGGACAAGGCGGCGGAACTGCTGGAGAAGGACGCTGCGTTGCGCGAGGCTTTCCACGCAAAACGCGCGGAGGATACAGCGTTCGCCGCTGATGGCTGGGCGCAGCTCTATTTCATCTACCAGCGCTCGCCGTACTTCGAGCCCGGCTACAAGTTGTACCCGGTGTACCGCGTTCCCGCACCATGAGCAAGGCAGAGCGCACCCAGGATCCCGGTATCGGGTCTTCGTTCGAGCGGCCGCTCGATCGCTTGCTGGATGCCGATGGCAATTTCCGTGTGCGCCGCTTGGGCGGCCTCACCGGTTTGCGCGAGGGTTTCATCGCGCTGGCCACCATGCCCATTGCCCAGCTCGTGGTGACGTTCGTGTTCGGATACCTGAGCATGAACCTGATCTTCGGTTCGCTTTACATGCTCATCGGTGTGGAGCATCTCGGCAACGCGGACCTCACCTCGCTGGGTACGAAATGGATGAGCGCCCTCGGCATGAGCGTGCAAACGCTCACCACCGTGGGCTACGGTTCGCTCTATCCGGACAGCCCTGCCACGTGGACGCTCGCCGCAGTGGAAGGCGTCTTCGGCATACTGGGCTTCTCATTGATCAGTGCCGTGATCTACGCGCGTTTCGCACGGCCCACCACGCGGCTGGCCTATAGCGATAAGGCGCTTATCGCGCCATTCAAGGATGGCTGGAGCTTGCAGTTGCGCCTGGCCAACAAGCGCAGCACCATGCTGGTGGAGATCGAGGCCCGCTTGCTGATGGTGATGGCCGACGTGGATGAGCAGGGCGAGCGCCTCAACTATTACAACCTCAAGCTTCAACTGGACCGCGTCAGTTTCCTACCCTTGAGTTGGACGGTGGTGCACCCGATCACTGCCAACAGCCCGTTGGCCGATCTATCGCACCAGGAACTGATCAACCGGCGGGCGGAGATCATCCTCATCCTGAAAGGGATCGATGAAGGCTACATGCAACAGGTTATCGCGCGCCACTCGTTCCGCTACGACGAGATCGTTTGGGGAGCTCGCTACACCCGGGCCTTCAGCGTGAGGGATGGCGCCATGCTGCTGGATCTCGACAAACTCAGCGATCACACGCCCGTGGAAGCGCCCGAACGATTGCCGAAAGAATAACCGACCAGAACAATGGAACTCGAACACATCAGCATCGGTGCCCGCGTGAACCACCCGACTTTCGGCGTTGGCGTGGTCTTCTCGGAGGAGGGGCATTCATATCACATCTTCTTCCGCGAGCACGGCGAGCAGACCATCGCACGCTCTTTTGAAGGACTCAAGCTGCTGGCGCCCGGTCCGGAGATCGAAATACCCGAAGCGCGGCTGGACATGGACGCCGTGCGCCAGGGATTGGAGGAAGTGCTGTATGAGGTCATGGGACCGCAGCGCCCGATCACCCTTGCCCGCAACTGGGAGAAGGGCAGGCTGGTGATGAAGCCGGCCGCGGCTGGTCTTCAGGCAAAGGAGGTGCCCATCGAAACCTTCTTCCACAAGATCACCATGGTGCGGGATCGCTTGCGCGTGATGGAGCAGAAGATCAATGCGCACGCGGTTCTCAGCGAAGCCGATAAGGTGGAATTGCAGCAGTACATCACGCGCTGTTACGGCAGCTTCACCAGCTTCAATGTGCTCTTCGATGACAAGGACGACGAGTTCGTGGGGCAGAAGGGAGGGGAATAGCGCATTGTTCCATGTGCCCATGTGCCCATGTGCCCATGTCCTGGTTCGTACTATGACCTATGGTCACATGAGCACATGAGCACATGAACACATGGTCACATGTCCCAAGAGTTTTCAACCGTCCGTGACGATCGCGCTTTCGTGCATATACCTTGGCCCTCGCTCCGTTCTTTGATGCTCCCGTCCTGGAATGTTCCAGGACGTCAAACGCGAAAGCCCACACGGGCCAACTGTTCATTGGAACCAACAATTTCCATCAGGGATCGCACCCTCGGTGGTCTACGGCGGGCCTCAACCCGACTTCGGTCGGGACTTTGTCGACCCGGACTTGCTCCGGGGTCGATGACACGAGGATTACGGAAGCCATCATCGCGATCCCGCCCATGTGATCCCATGGGTTTCTTTGAACGTGGCCCTGTGTGGGCTTTTTTTGTTCCGGCACGATCAACAGCGGACCACCGCTCTGACCTCGTGTTCAAGCATCATCTCCCGACTTGTCGGGCACGGAAGTGACCATGTCCTCCACGACCAAAGCACCATCACGCACCGGCACGCCCGTCGTTGCGGATTATCCAGTCATGGAGTCCTTCAGCACCGTGCAGGGTGAGGGCGCTTACACGGGTCTTGCCGCGCACTTTATCCGCTTGGGTGGTTGCGATGTGGGTTGCACCTGGTGCGATGTGAAGGACAGCTGGGACGCAGGCAAACATCCGCATAGGACGATCAAGGACCTTGTTGCCGAGGCTGC
>JBATMK010000189.1:0-10052 GCA_049289815.1 Flavobacteriales bacterium | reverse complement strand
AGAAGGGCAGTGGCCTGTGGAATTGGGGCCGCGGGCACTGGGGCGCCACGAATGTGGACAGCACCATGGCCTGGTTCCAGAAGGCGCTGGACCTGTGGACGGCCATCGGCAACCAGGAGCGCATCGTCTTCGCCAACTCGCAGATGGCCCCCAAGCTCATGGACCAGGGGCGCGTGGCCGAGGGCATGGCCCTGCTGGAAAAAGGCCTGCAGGCGAGCGAAGCGGCGCACGACACCTTTTTCATGGCCACCAACCACAACGGGCTCGGCTCCGCCTACACGGGCTTGGGCGATTATGCGCACGCGATCGACCACTACGATCGGAGCATCGCCCTGTTCCGGACTCGTGGCGATGATGAAATGGCTTTCCGCTACCTCGGCGATGCGTTGGCGGACATGGGCTCGATCCACGCCGACCTGCAGATGAGCGACAGCGCGATCACCTACTTCCAGCAGTCGGCGGCGGCGTATCGGAGCGGTAATGTTCCCGGCCGGGCCATCATTCCCTTGCTGGATGGCGGCGATCTCCTGCGCCAGCGCGGTGACACCGCAGGATGGCGCGCCGCAGTGGCGGAAGCGCGGGCACTGGAGGGCGAGGCCATAGCACCCGGTGATGTGAGCATGCTGTACGCCACGCTGGCCCAGGAATTCCGGGACACGCACCAGCTCGATAGCGCCGCACACTTCGATCGGCTGGCGATGGAGACCGCCGATCAGAGCAAGTTCCTGGATCGCATGGTTGCGGCGGTGATCTCGATGGCCCGCACGCAGATCGACCGTGGACAGCCGATCGCCGCACTGCGGATCCTGGCCTTCCCCAACGGATGGGAGGACGGTGAGAACATCAGCCTGCGCTCGCGCATGGAACTGGCACGGATGCGCTATGAGGCGTTCCAGCGCTTGGGCAACTCGAGCGAGGCATTGGCCGCCCACCTGGAATACCGGACGTTGTACGACAGCCTGACCAGCGAGGCCGGTCGCAGGAAATTGATCTACCTGGACCTGAGGGAGCAGCAGGCTGCCGACAGCCTGAAGGCGCGTGCACAACGCAAGGAACTGCAGATGGAGCACGAGCGCGCGATGACGGCGGAGCAGGGCCGCAAGCGCATCGTCATATTCGCCGGGATCGTTGTTCTGTTGCTCGCGGTTGGCCTTTGGGCCCGGTTGCGATACACGCGCCGCGCAAAGCGTGCGATCGAAAAGGAAAAGGACCGCAGCGAGAACCTGCTGCTCAACATCCTGCCCGCCGAGATCGCGCAGGAGCTGAAGGACAAGGGCGAAGCCCAGGCCCGCGACATCGACAACGTATCGATCCTGTTCACGGACTTCAAAGGCTTCACATCCGTGAGCGAGCAGTTGAGCGCGCAGGAACTGGTGGCCGAGATCAACACCTGTTTCAAGTCCTTCGACGGGATCATCGCGCGGCACGGCATCGAGAAGATCAAGACCATCGGCGACAGCTACATGGCCGCCAGCGGCTTGCCCGCACCCACACCGGACAGCGCGCGCAACATCGTGCTTGCAGCTCTGGAGATGCAGGCCGTCATGCAGGGCTACCAAGCGGAACGCGAGGCCCAGGGAAGACCTGCGTTCCGGATGCGCGCCGGCATCCATACCGGTCCCGTGGTCGCCGGGATCGTTGGCGTGAAGAAGTTCCAGTACGACATCTGGGGCGATACCGTGAACACCGCCAGCCGCATGGAATCATCCGGCGAGCCGGGACAGGTCAACATCAGCGAGGCCACCTACGCGCTGGTGAAGGATGCGCCTGACTTCATCTTCACGCCACGCGGTAAGGTGCAGGCGAAAGGGAAAGGGGAACTTGAAATGTATTTCGTGGAAAGGAAGCCCGCCTCCGCCGGAGGCTTCGGCGGCTGAACGGGAAGATGACCATGCCTTCCCGCGACCTGTCGCCGGTCGGGACCAGAAGAGGGCGGATGTGAAGTAGAGCAAAGCTGCATTCGGGAAGCAACCTGCGTTGCGGTTCTTTCCGTTAGGCCGCGATCGCTACATTGGGACACCCCACTACCAGCAGGGACCTTCCCCGATGAACTGCCCGAACTGCAATGCCGGCCTTACCGCCGGTGCACGCTTCTGCGCCAGCTGTGGTGCGAAGGTCGAAGCAACCCCAGGAGCAACCGGTGACCAGGGTGCTGCACCCTTCGCCGAACGTCGCCACCTCACGGTCCTCTTCAGCGACCTGGCCGGCTCCACGCCATTGTCCGAGCAACTTGATCCTGAAGATCTGCGCGAGATCCTCAGCGACTACCAATCGGTATGTACCTCGGTTGTGAAACGCTACGAGGGCTTTGTGGCCAAGTTCATGGGCGATGGAGTGCTGGCGTACTTCGGTTACCCCGAGGCACATGAGGACGACGCACGGCGTGGGGTGAGCGCGGGCATCGCGATCGTTGAGGCCATGCGCGCGCACAGCACCAAGTATGGGGAGCGCTTCGGTGTTCGCACCGATGTGCGCGTGGGCATCCACACGGGCATCGTTGTGGTGGGTGATATGATGGGCTCGAAGGACCTGGAGACGAACGCCATCGTGGGCAAGACGCCGAACCTTGCGGCGCGCATCCAATCCGCCGCGGCGCTCAATACCGTGGTGATCTCCAGCGACACGCACAAGCTGGTGGAGGGTTTCTTCGAATGCACGGACCTGGGGCGGCATGAATTGAAGGGCATCTCGCAACCGGTCACCCTTTTCCAGGTGATGCACGAGCGCACCGCAAGTAGCCGCCTGGAGGCCATGGGTGAAGGGTTGACGCCGTTCACCGGCAGGGCTGGGGAGCTGGGCCGCATGAAACAACTCTGGCAGAAGGCCGATGCCGGCGCGGGCCAGGTGGTGGTGGTGGGCGGCGAACCCGGCGTGGGCAAGTCGCGCATCGTGCATGCCATGAAGGAGTACGCCGCCACGCAGGCCAATGCATGGCTCACGGAACTGCGTTGCTCGCAGTACCACAAGAACTCGTCCTTCCATCCGGTGATCGACTTCCTGGAGCGCATCGTATTGCGTTTTACCCCGGACGAGGACGCCGCTTCCAAATTCCAGAAGCTGCAGGGCTGGCTGGCGCAGTATGGCGACGATTCCGCCGTCACCATGAGCTTGATGGCCTCCTTGCTGTCGATCCCTTTGCCCGCAGGTCACGAGCCGTTGAACCTCACACCCGTAAAACAGAAGGAGCGCACCATCGACCTGTTGATCGACATCCTCACCAAACGCGCCGCCAGGCAGCCGGTGCTCTTCGTGATGGAAGATCTGCACTGGGCCGATCCCTCCACGCTGGAGTTCCTGGAAAAGCTGATCGATCGCATCCCCGCGAGCCGCATCCTTGGGCTGCTCACACACCGTCCGGTGTTCACCCATACATGGGTGGGCCGCCTGGGTATCACGGTACTGGACCTTGCCGGACTGCCGCGTACCGATGCCGAAGCCATCATCCGCAAGGCCGCCAAGAACAAGGACCTACCGGCCGAAGTGGTGAAGTACATCCTCGACAAGACCGATGGCATCCCGCTGTTCCTGGAGGAACTCACCAAGATGATGCTGGAGAACGACATGCTGCGCGAGAACGAGCGTGGGTTCGAACTGGTGGCACCGCTGGACAAGCTGCCCGTGCCCGCCACCTTGCAGGATTCATTGGCTGCGCGGCTCGATCGCTTGAAGGAGGCGAAACCCGTGGCGCAACTCGCCGCCACCATCGGGCGCGAGTTCACCTACAGCATGATCGACTCGATCCCGGGCCGCCATCATGAAGACCTCACCGCTCAACTCGCGCGCCTGGTGGATGCCGGCCTCCTATACCAGCACGGTTCCGGGTCGCAGTCGCACTACATTTTCAAGCATGCGCTGATCCAGGACTCCGCCTACAACTCGCTCCTCAAAAGCTCGCGCCGCGACTATCACAAGGCGATCGCGGGATCGTTCGAGGAACGGCAGCCCGCCATGATCAATGCGCAGCCCGAGTTGGTGGCGCACCACTTCACCGAGGCCGACATGCCCTTGCAGGCGATGGCCTATTGGCAGAAGGCAGGGCAATTGGCGCTGCAACGATCGGCCATGCCGGAAGCGATCGTACACCTGACGAAAGCCATTGAGCAAAGCGCCAAACTGCCCGAAGGTGCCGAGCGGCTCGGTGGCGAACTGATGGCCCAGACCTACCTCGGCCTGTCCAACATGCAACGCTGGGGCTACGGCCACCCCGAGGTGGAGAAGGCCTTCTCTCGCGCCCGCGATCTGTGCAAGGTGATGGGTGATCCGCCGCAGATATTCCCTGTACTGCACGGGCTGGCGAAATTCCGGTTGGTACGCGGTGAATACGCGGTGGGACTTGAGATCGCGCGGCAGTTGCAAGCCACGGCGGAAAGCACGAACGACGTGGACCTGCTGATCGAAGCCCTGTACGCTGTTGGTGCCGCGCACTTCTGGATGGGCAACCCGAAGGAGTCCATTCCCACGCTGGAGCGCCTCATCTCCATCTATGATCCGGTGGCGCACGCCAAGCACGGCTGGATCTACGGGGAGGATCCTTGCGTGGCGGCGCATGGTCACAATTTGTGGCAACTGGCCATCGGCGGTGCACCGGAGTCCGCGCTGAAGGAGATAGCGGTGGCAGAGAAGCGCGTGCGGGAACTGGACCACCCCTGGACCACGGATTACTTCCATGCGTGCAAGTCGCAGATGTTCCCCACGCTGCGCGAATTCGCGAAGACGGAAGAATATTCCATTGACTTCCGCGATTCTGCGCTCGAGCATGGCTTTCCATGGTGGGTAGCGGCGGCGCAGGTGAACCTGGGCTGGGCGATCGCGCACCGTGGCGAAGTAGCCCAGGGTCTGGAGATGGCCACACAAGGCGTGGCGATGTGGCGCATGATGGGCGCGGAGCTGGCCGCACCGAGTTTCTACCTGCACGTGGCTGAGATCCACCTGCTCGATGGCAACCCCGGAGAGGCGATCAAGGCCATCGACGAGGCGCTGGCGATCATCGCGAAGACCGGAGAGGGTCTCTACGAAGCGGAGATCCATCGTGTGCGCGGCGAAACGCTGCTGGTGCTCGGCAGGAAGCAGGAAGCACTTGCGGAAATGGCGAAGGCCATCGACCTCGCTTCCAAGCGCCAGGAGAATCTGTGGCTGATACGCGCCGCGACAAGTCATGTGCGCCTGAGCAAGCGCCTCGGCGTGGAGCCATCCCATCTCGATACGTTGGCGAAAGTCCACGCGTGGTTCACCGAAGGCCTCGATATGCGCGACGTTGTTGAAGCGCGCGAGCTGTTGAAGGAGATGGGCCGCGCCTGACAGCGGACCATGCGATGACCGTTACCACAACAACCACGCATTGATGCAACCACATGTGATCGTCCTTGGCGGCGGCGTTGCCGGCATGAGCGCCGCGCACGAACTGATCGAACGCGGCTTCCGCGTCACCGTGTACGAGCACAAGGGCGTGCCCGGCGGAAAAGCGCGCAGCATACCCGTGCCGGGCAGTGGCACCGACGGCCGCCGCGATCTTCCTGGGGAACACGGCTTCCGCTTCTTCCCCCGCTTCTACAAGCACCTGCCGGATACGATGTCACGCATTCCCTACGGCAGCGGCAGCTGCGTGGACAACCTCACGGAGACCACGCGCATCGAGATGGCGCAGTACGGCCTGGCGGCGGTGGTGACGACTTCGCGGTTCCCGCGCTCGTTCGACGATCTGAAGGTGGTCCTGCAAGCCGCGTTCAATAACGATACCGGCATCACCAGCGACGATGTCGACTTCTTCACCGGCAAACTGTGGCAGATCCTCACCAGCTGCCAGGAGCGGCGCCTCGCGGAATACGAGTTGATCAACTGGTGGGACTTCATCGATGCCGACAAGCGCTCGAAACCATACCAGAAATTCTTCGGCCACGGGATCACGCGCTCACTGGTGGCTGCCAAGGCGCACAAGGCCAGCGCGCGCACCATGGGCGACATCACGCTGCAGATGTTCCTCGACATCGCTGAACCCGGCATCAGCTCCGATCGCCTGTTGAACGGGCCGACCGATGATGTGTGGATCATGCCATGGCTCACGTACCTGCGCTCGAAAGGCGTGGAGTACAACATGAACGCCCACGTGAAGGGCTTCACGTGCGAGGGCACGCGCATCACCGGTGTCACCATCGAACAGAACGGCGTGGCCTCCACCGTTACGGGCGACTATTATTTGTCGGCTTTGCCCATCGAGCGCATCGCCCCGCTGCTGAACGCGCAGATACTTGCCGCCGACCCAACACTCGCCTCTTTGCCGATCCTGGCGAAGAACGTGGAGTGGATGAACGGTATCCAGTTCTACCTGGCGCAGGACGTGCCCATCGACCATGGCCATACCATCTACATCGATTCGGAATGGGCGCTCACGAGCGTGTCGCAGCACCAGTTCTGGACGAACGTTGATCTCTCGAAGTTCGGCGACGGGAAGGTGAAGGGCATTCTCTCTGTGGACATCAGTTCATGGGATGTCAATGGCATGAACGGCGTACCGGCGAACAAGTGTTCGCGCGAAGAAGTGGCGCGCCAGACCTGGGAGCAGCTGAAGCGGAGCCTCAACGTGGACGGTGCGCAAATGCTCAGCGACGCGAACCTCCTCCGCTGGTTCCTCGATCCGGACATCCTTATCGAGACGATACCCGGGGGCAACATCGACCAGGACCTGGAGCCCTTGCTGGTGAACCTGATCGACACATGGCGACTGCGCCCGGAAGCCACTACGGTGATCCAGAATTTCTTCCTCGCATCGGACTATGTGCGCACCTACACCGACCTGGCCACGATGGAAGGCGCCAACGAAGCCGCCCGCCGCGCGGTGAACGGCATCATTACCGCAAGCGGAAGCAACGCAACGCCCTGCGAGCTCTGGCCGCTGCACGAGCCGGATATCCTCTGGCCCTGGCGTGAGCACGACAAGTCACGCTTCGATCAAGGATTGCCGTGGGATGGGAAGATCATCGACTGATCGTTCGCCGCACAAACACACGCACGCATGTTCACTCCACCCGTACCGTCGAAGGTCGCCATCCTGGGTGGTGGCGTCGGCTCCATGTCCACGGCCATCGCCATCACGAACGACCCGAACTGGCGTCAACGCTTCTCTTCCGTTACGCTGTACCAGATGGGCTGGCGGTTGGGTGGCAAGGGCGCGAGCGGCCGCGGTGAGTTCGGCCGGATCGAAGAACACGGCCTGCACGTGTGGATGGGCTTTTATGAGAACGCCTTCCGCGTGATCCGCGAGATCTACACAGAGAACGGCCGCCCACCCGGCACGCCGCTCGCCACGTGGACCGATGCTTTCAAACAGCACGACTTCATCATGCTGATGGAGCAGTACAGGAACAGCTGGCGCAAGTGGCCGCTGATGCTCGAACGCAACAGCGACACGCCCGGCTCGGGCTTGCCGGTCCCAACAATGTGGGAACACATGGTGCGGGCGATCGAGCTTCTGGAGGTCGTGATCACCTCATCGCAATTCGATGATGCCACGCCGCGCCCGCACAACCTGGGTGAAGAGGTACGCAACGTTCTGCGCAGTGTCGGGCATTTCATCGAAGGAGATACGGTGGATCTCGGCAAGAAGCTCATCAGCGGACTGAACAAGCTCGTGCATGACGCGGATGGCAAACCCGTTCCGCACGACCCGGCGCTGTATCCGGTGATCCTTCCCATCCTCGAACGTCTTACCGCATGGCTCAACGAGCACTTCAGATCGCTACTGGACAACGACCTGGCGCGGCACCTGTACGTGCTGGCCGATTTCTCCTTCGCCTGTATGCGCGGCGTGCTACGGACCGGTCTCCTCACGGGCCAGATCAACTTCAACACGCTCGACCAATACGACTTCATCGACTGGTTGAAGTCGCATGGCGCCAACGGAACAACCCTCAGCTCCGGCCTCGTGCGCGGCATGTACGACCTCATGTTCGCGTATGAGGGCGGCGATGCGACCAAGCCATCGTACGGAGCGGGGAGCCTGCTGCACTTCGCCATCCGCATGAGCCTCACATACCGCGGTGCCATCTTCTGGAAGATGCAGGCCGGCATGGGCGATACCATCTTCGGTCCCATGTACCAAGTGCTGAAGAAGCGTGGCGTGGAATTCAAGTTCTTCCATTGCGTGGATCAGCTGCACCTCTCGGAAGATGCCGTCAACATCGAGTCCATCGACCTGAACATCCAGGCCACACCGAAGAGCGGGGACTACGATCCGCTCGTGGACATCAACGGATTACCATGTTGGCCCGCGAAGCCCGTGTACGACCAGCTTGTTGAAGGCGACGAATTGAAGAAGTTGGACATCAACCTCGAATCGTTCTGGACGCCCTGGCAGCCGGTGGGGAAGAAAACATTGAAGCGCGGCGTTGACTTCGACATCGTGGTCCTCGGTATTCCCGTGGGATCGCATCCCTACATCTGCCCGGAACTGATCGCGAAGAATTCGCGCTGGCGCGACATGGTGGCCAACGTGCAGACCACGCGCACCGTGGCGATACAGCTCTGGATGCAGCGCGACCTGAAGGGTCTCGGTTGGGGCGACCCCAGCCCGATCATGGACAGCTACGTAGAGCCTTTCAACACCTGGGCCGACATGAGCCAGCTGATCGTGCGCGAGCAATGGCCGCCCACCGCGCCGGTGAAGAACATCGCCTACTTCTGCGGCCCCGCCACTGGTGACATACCGCCGCGCACCGACCCCGGCGTACCGGCACGCGAAACCCTCGCCACCAAGGAGGCCGCGCTGGCTTGGTTGCGCAAAGACACCGCTGGCCTTTGGCCCGGCGCGTCCACACCGGATGGCGGGCTCGACTGGTCTGTGCTGACCGATCCGAACAACCAGACCGGTGAAGCGCGTTTCGATGCGCAGTTCTGGCGCGTGAACATCGACCCCACCGAACGGTACACGCTCTCGTTGCCGGGTAGCACGCAACACCGCATGCGCGCGGACGACACCTGCTTCGACAACTTGATCGTGGCCGGTGATTGGACCTGGAACCCGATCAACTCCGGTTGCGTGGAAGCCACGGTGATGAGCGGCCTCATGGCGGCGAACATCATGATGGGCCAGCCGATCGATCAGGGCATCGTGGGCTACCACAAGACCTGAACATCCCGACCTCAATACCTCACCAACCGCGTGACGGACCGCCGCCCATCGGCATACAATGCACGCACGAGATAGGTGCCTGCGACTTCCGGCGCTGCGATAGTGCGCTCCACACCGTTGTACTCCGAGATGACCCGTCCGGCAGCATCCAACACTTCGATGCTCTCCAACGCATCGTTGCATTCCACGTGGATCTCCTGTCCGTTGCTGGGATCCGGGAACAAGGTCAGCGCAGGTTGAACAGCATGTTCGGCAACGTCGTTGGACATGCAGAGCTGCAACACCTCGTGGATCTGCAAGCTCACCTGCAGGGAGCCATCCACTTCGAACGATAACTGGATCCATCCTACCTGGGTCCCGCCCATGCGGTAGGCCACATAGGTGTAGCTTGTGGACAAGGGTCCGATCGCCGAGAAGGAACCGAAGTCCCCGAGGATGTTCACGCTATCGCTCTGCCAGTTGAAGTTGCCGGTGCAATCGATCGATTGTCCCCATGCATGGTACTGTGGCCTTTGGAATTGGGCCATGTCGGAACAGAGTTCCAGATCGGGATCGAGCAGGTGCAGGAAGGCGATGTTGGGTGCATCGATCGCAGGCTCACCTCTGAGGAGAAAGGCCCTGATGTCCGGCCCACCATCGCAGTCCACATCGAAGGAGGCCGAATCCGTGGTGAACGGGTTGGAGAGGATGAGGTCGATGCCGGGGTTGAACACACTTGTGCCGGCAGGGATATCGCCCGCATTGATCTGGGCGCCTGCCTCAGGGGCCATGAACAGGAAGGCGAAAATGGGGAGGAAGGATATTCTCATGTGGGATCGGGTTGCAGGTGGATCGGAAGGTGGTAACGCCCCATAGACGATGTTCCGCAGGTCGATGCTGCCTGTGATCCGCCTCCGCCTCCACGGATACACTTCGCAAAGAACTGGAA
>JBATMK010000188.1:0-13118 GCA_049289815.1 Flavobacteriales bacterium | reverse complement strand
GGCCTTGGATGGCTGGGCAAGACCGGTTCGATCGCGCGGTGGTTGCGCATGGACCCAGGCAAGGCCTTGAGGTGGCAAGCGGCAGTGCGACAGAGTGGCGCATGGTTGGCCTTGCTCTGCTGGGTGCCGGTGATCGGGGATCCCATCGCCCTCGCACTTGGCGTGTTCAAGGCGAGGCCGCTACCGGTGGCGTTGCTGATGTTGGCGGGGAAGGCCGCACGCTACGCTGTCGTGATCTGGGCAATGCGTGGTGGCAGTGGTTGATCCAGGCAGACTACTTTGGCTGGTGGAATACCGGCTATGAAAATTGCAGCTCATCGTTCGGTGGTCGTGGGTTTCATTGTGGTAACGTCCGTCCCGGCCATTGGCCAATCGGTGTTCTCTTCATCGTATGGTGTGGGCTACAACAACATCAGTTGGGTGCGTGGTGTGGCCAACCCCGATGGGGGCTTTTCGATCTCCGCTCGCCCTACCGACAGCACGTTAACGTCTTTCGCTTCCTCGCTGTTGACGATCGATAGCGCGGGTGATCCGATCAGTGCTGTGCGGTACGAACACGGCAATTCCGATCTCACAACTTCCATGTTCCATTCCGCGGACGGGCATCTGTTCATCGGTGCGATGGGCGCCGGTCCACTGGCCGTTCAGAATGCGCTGGTGCGGAAATGCGATGGTGCCGGCAATGTGGAATGGGCAAAAGCGTATGCGCACCAAGGGGCTACGGAGACCCCGTTCTTTGACATGGTACAGATCGGTAGTGGAGATCTGATCGGTGTGGGCAAGAGCGATGGCGGTGGTGATCCGGATAACCCCATGCTGTTCCGGTTGGACCAGTCGGGGAACGTGATCTGGGCCGAACAGCTATCCAATGATAGTGCTGGCATCCAGTGTCTGGCACTGGCTCCCTCACCGTTCGGGGGTGTGTACTTGGCTGGCCGTTATGCACCGACCGGCCTGCTCCGTATGGTGCTCATGCACATTGATGATCAAGGTGCTGTCCTTTGGGCGAAGTGGTTCGGATCAACCACCGTACACTGCGGTGCGGACCGTGTGATCGTGGATCCTTGGTCGGGCTTGGTCCTCTTGGGAACGCGAATGAACAGTGGTCCGGGCGACGGGGTTGCCATACGAACGGACCTCGACGGCAACCCCGCGAGCATGTTCACATGGGGTACCGCGCTAAAGGCGGGGCATGCTTTCGCGGATGGGTCACTGATGCTCATGAGCGAGAATTCGGATGATTGCGTCTTCGGAAGGATCGCCCCCGACCTGGGCGTGGATTGGAACGTGGACATTGAAGCAGGCCCCGACGGTCAGTTGATCCCGTTCGATGAAGCCACTCGCTTCGCCTATGTGTCCTCATTGATGTTCTCGGACGTCACGGTACACACGCTCACTGCCCTGTGCCAAACTTGTTCCCCCGGAATTCCTGGCTTCAATACCGCAACGGATGTCTGGTTGGATCATGGCCCCATGCTGGTTGGTGTATCACCTGTGCAGTTGCTGAGCATTGACGTACCCATGACCCAGACGTCCGTGATCATGACACGCTCAGCCATTTGCTCAGCTGACTTCACAGGTGTTCCCGATCGGTATGTTGCGGAGGTATCACGGTGCGGCGTTGATCGGCGATCGGGGTCGGTGATCTTATCCGATGATCTTGCACCCGGGGCCGAGGTGCGGATCGCGGATGCATTCGGGCATCAGTGGATCTCCGGTCCGAATGGTACCGGAAATGCCGGTGGAACCACCGTGCCATGGCCAGCCACGCTGTCCGCTGGCGTCTACACCGCATCATGGCTCCGGGGATCGGAGCGGAAAGCCTGCGCCTTCGTCCATGTGCATTGAGACCGTTCAGGTACGCACCGCTGATCAGTAGAACGCCCGCACCTGGGCGCCTCCCACATGGATCGTCTTCACGCCTTCGCTCTGGCGGCCGTTGTAAGTGAGGTCCACTTGCAAGTTGCTGCTGAGTTTGCGTTGCACAGTAACCGACCAAGTGATGTTGGTGCCCGGCTTCAACCCGCTGAGCATTTCGTTGCCCAGTGATGAATCCACGAGGCCGTCGTAATCGATCTCCACGAGGTTGCCATTGGCCTGCACGCTGCCTTTGCCAGCGGTGTTCCATTTGATCTCCAGCCCCAGGTCCTGCAACAAGGCGCGCTCATCGCCGAATTCGATGGCGTTGTGCTTGTCGGTGTGTTTGTATGCGAGCGCCGCGCGGAACTGGGTGCCCGGTTGCCAGGTGATGCGTGGTTTGATGCCCTGGCGGAACACGCTGAAGTTGCGCCCGCCGATCACATCGCTGCTCGTGGCCGTGCTGCCCACTTCGCTTTCCACCTCCAGCGTCCAAGTGCGGGATGCGTTCACCCGGATGCGCAGCTGTTGCAGTTCGTTGCTGCGTCCTTCGTACCCGCTCACCAGAAGCGTGCGGTTGCGATCGCTCTGCACCGTGTGGTCGATGCCCCACGACCGGCTGGTGCGGTTGAAGAACAGCGTGTTGCGCAATGAGCTCGCGTACGCCAGCAACGCTGTGTCCGTGGGATCCGTGGTGAACGGGTCGAGCGCTTGCACGATGTCGTCATCGGCTGTTTTGCGGTCGGCGCGCAAGCTGGCCAGATCGCTGAACCGCGCCAGGAAACCGCGCAACCCGTCCTTGTCCACCCACACGGTCGCAGGCCGCAGGTCGATGCTAGCGCTCAGCTGGCTGCTGAAGGTGCGTACGAACTCGTTGGTCTGGGTGTACACACGGATGTAGTTGGCCTCGTAGCCGAAACTCGCCGTCTCGAATTCGTTCAGGTCCTTGATGCCATCGCCGTTGTAGTCGATCCACACGTAGATGCCCTGGCCGGCGGGCACTTCCACGTACAGGAAGGAGCGTTTCTGTTCCAGCCCGCTGCCCAGTTCGTAGAACACATCGGTGGTGATGGCACCGCGCAAAGCGGTCAGGTCGTGGTCGAGCCGCGCGAGCCAGGTGTCCTCGGGCTTCTGGAACGAGAGCAGGCTGTCCACGATGTGCAATTGCCGATAGTTCACCGAGGCTTGCAACCGGTTGCGCGTATTGCTGGACAGGTCGAGGGCGGCGGAGTAGGTGGTGGCTTCGGTGCTGCGCTTCAACTCACCGTTGCGCAGGGCATCGTCGGCGCGCTGGCCCGCTCCCAAGCGCCATTTCACTTTTGAACTATCGCCGTTCTGGAGGAAGGCTTCGACATCGAAGAACCGGTAGCTGCCAACGGCAAGACTATCGCTGCCTGTTCTGCGGAAGCGGTTGTCCTCGTGTTCATCGCGTACACCGACGGTGATCCATTTCATATGCCGTGCGAGTTCCGCTTTGTGCCGGATGAAATCGCTGCGTGCGGGTGTACTGGTGGTCAACCAACTGCCGGTACCCTTGAAGCGCCAACGGCCCGGATGCAGGTCGGCGACGAGATCGTGCTTCAACCCTTCGAACAACTCACGCACTTGCAAGGTGCTGATGCCATAGCGCCACTCGCCCAATTCCTTCCCGGTCATTCCGGCGTTCAGACCGGCGAGCAATTGATCCCCATCGAGCGGCACCGTCGATGCGTTCCAATTGCGTTCGAACTCGGCCGGCCGGTAACGTTCCACAAGGCTGAACTCGCGCGCAAGGGCTTCAGCGTTCAAGCCGATCACGACGCCCAATGTGGTATCGCCGAGGCCCAGCGGGATGATATGTTCCGCACCCACCATGGCGGCGATGCCCTGATCGTTCCCATCGCCAATGCTGCTGAAGCTGTTCTGGTCGTAGTTGCTGAAGGCGATCTCGGCAGTGGCCTTCGAGGTCTGAGCGAAGCGTTGCTCCACACCCAATGAGATGAGCTGTTTGCTCTTCGGCGCGACCAGCGCTTTCAACGGCAGGTGATCGCCTTTGTGCACGATCAAATTGTCAACGGTATCCGGAGCCACCCATTTGAACACACGCCCGTTCGGCGTGAAATCGCTCTGGATGTAGTCGCCTTTGCCAGTGCCCACGTTGGTGAAGCTCAGTTGCCAGTTGGCGCTGTCCGATCGGTACACGAACACCGGATCGTAGCCCAGCGAATCGATGCGGTCGTACAACACCAGGTCGGCGCTGAACGCCACACTATCCACGCCGGGCACCACGGCTGCGCTGGGGTCATCACCCGCCAACGACAGCACTACTTTGTCGCTGTCGCTCAAGGTTTGCTGAAGCGGTTGGTTGCGGTGGTCCTGTTCGCTGTATGCATTGAGCCGCACCGTTGTATTGCCCATCACAAGCTCCTGTCCCAACCGCACGAGCGATCGCGTGTAGTTGCGATCGCTGTACTGGAATTCCGCGTTGATCCGCCGGTCCTTGGTGATCGGCCGGTTCGCGGTGAAGGTGATCTCCGCCGTGTTGTAATCGATCACGTAGTCGTTCTCCTGCCCGCGCGTCAGCAGCACGCCATCCACGTACACCCGTTCGGTGCCGCTCAGCACCACGATGAACGCCTCGCCTTCATCGCCACGCAACCTGTACGGGCCCTGTATTCCTTCCAAGCCCTGGATCACGTTGCGCGCGAACTTGCCCTTGCTGATGGCCGCGCTGAGGCTCGTCTCATTGCGTGTGGTTTTTCCAAGGGTGTAGGTGGTGGTGCCGGTGATCCCCTTGCTCTTCTTCAAATACGTGAGGAAGTGCGCCTTCGGCCGTTGCAACACGAAATCGCCGGCGATCAATTCCCAGCCACCGGCGCCAGCCTCCAGTTTCTCGTTGCCGAACAGCTTGATGAAGGTCTGGTCGAAGTCCTGCAGCTCCAAGGTGTTGCCACCTGCCTGGATCGGGATGTTGTTGTCGGTGACGGATGCAAGCACATTGATGTTATCGCTCAACCGCCCGCCGAGTTCGAGGTTCAACGTGCTGTTCACCGCAAGGTCCTGGTTGTTGCCGAACAGGATGCCCCGGCTGATGCTGCCGCTGCGCGTGAGCCCTTGCACGCCCATGGGATCATCGTTGCCTTTGGGCGGTACGTACCGGAACGGATCATCGCGATCGCTGGCCGCTGAAAGCATGCTTTGCTCATCCTTGTGCATATGCGGCGCGCTGAACGACAATGGCAGCGCCCGATAGTGGGCCACGAGGGTGTCCGTGCCGCTCTTCGGCCCCAGCCAGTATACTTCCGATCTGTACGGGTCGATGCGGTATGAAGCGGCATCCACAGGGAGCCCACTGCGCTCCAGGGTGAACGTGCCCGGTGCGATGCTCAGGCTGTCCACCACCAACGTATCACGGTCCGCAACCAGCACTTTCACCCGCTGGTTCGACAAGTCTTGCCCGGTTACGCCGATGGTGATGGCGACAGCGAACAGCAGCGTTGCCGAACGCAGGACCGCCCGGACAAGCCCACAAGGCCGCATGTGTTTCATCCCGATACCCGCGGGGCCGATCATCCTGCTCATACGCTGGCCCACCGTCGAAAAGTATCCCATGTGTCTGCAGCACACGGGGGTGCTGTCCAGACGCAGGTGTTCACAAGCCGTTGTCCGCAAAGGAACCCTGCCAAAGGCTGCCGGTATTTTCGCCGGGATGTCCAGAACTGCTGTCGCCATACTGCTCGCCGTGGCCCTGGCAAGCTGTGGGACTTCTGGTGATCACGGGCATGCCGGAAAGGGCGACAAACACTACGGCGGGGTCTTCAATGCCAACGAGACACAGGACCTCGAGGAGATCTTCCCGCTCAGCCTTACCAGTGCGCATGCGCACCGTATCTCCTCGCAGATCCACGAAGGATTGCTCCGCCTGGACCCGCGCGACCTGAGCCTTCAGCCATGCCTGGCCGAATCTTGGGAAACCGATACCAGTGGGCTGGTTTACGTGTTCCACCTGCGAACGGGCGTGCACTTCCACGATGACCCTTGCTTCCCCGATGGCAAAGGCCGTGAATTCGTTGCTGACGATGTAGTGCATGCCTTCACCCAATTGTGCACCGCCAGCGACATCAACCGCTCCTTCTGGCTTTTCCAGGACCTGGTCCTTGGTGCGAATGAACATTTCGAAGCGTCGCAGGGCGGCAACGTGCCACCGAACGGGGTGGAGGGCATCGTGGCGCTGGATGAGCGCACGGTCCGCATCACCCTGACGCACCGCAGTGCCAACTTCCTCCACATCATGGCGCACCAGGGCTGCTGGATCTTTCCGAAGGAGGAAGTCGCCGCGTACCGCAAGGCCCTGCGCACGCATGCGATCGGTACCGGGCCCTTCCACTTGAAGGCGTTCAGGCAAGGGGAGGCCATGATCCTGGAACGCAACAACGACTACTGGCGCATGGATGAGGACGGCAATCGCCTGCCGTACCTGGATGCCGTACGGTTCACGTTCCTGCAGGACAAGAACATGGAAATGGACCAATTCCTGAAGGGCCGGCTCAGTGTGCTGCACGAGATGCCACCCGGACGTGTGAGCGAGCTCAAGGATTCCGTTTCGCTCGAAGGTGAGCGGCACTTCTCCGTGCAGATGGTCCCCGGCATGTCAGTGCAGTTCTATGGGTTCAATCCGCGTGTGGTGCCGCTCAATGATCCCCAGGTACGACGCGCATTCGCCATGGCGATCGATCGTGCGGCCATTGCGCACGACATCATGAGCGGAATGGTGGTGCCCGCTGAACATGGTATCGTACCACCGGGCCTGAAGGAATATCCCTACGCGGCCGTGCCCGGCCACGCATACCACCCGGACAGTGCGCGTGCCTTGTTGGCCGAGGCGGGCTTCCCAGGAGGGGCGGGCTTCCCCTCGCTGCTGATGAACGTGAACAGCAATGGATCCGGGTATGTCGCCGTGGCCGAGGCGGTGCAATCCATGTTGAAGAAGGAGCTCGGCATCACCATGGGGCTCAGCGTACTGCCCGACGACCAGCACTACGACCGCACCGACATGGGCACCAACATCTTCTGGCGCCAGGGCTGGGTGGCCGAT
Source organism: Flavobacteriales bacterium (assembly GCA_049289815.1). GTDB lineage: Bacteria > Bacteroidota > Bacteroidia > Flavobacteriales_F > PHOS-HE28 > PHOS-HE28. Next base: position 6,187 of record JBATMK010000188.1, on the reverse strand, counting down.
TATCCTGACGCTGAGAATTTCCTCGCGTTGTTCTACGGCAAGAACGTTCCCGCCGACAGTACCCAACCATCGTTCATCAACTCGGTGCGCTACCGCAACCCCGATTTCGATCGCCTCTTCGCCGCCGCACAGGGATCGAACAGCGAACGCGAACGCTTGCAACTATTGGCACAAGCGGAACGCATCATGATGGACGATGCCGTGGCCACCCCGCTTTACCATGAACAAGGCGTGCGACTGGTGCAGCCCTGGGTGCGCGACTTCCCGATCAATGCCATGGAGATCCGCGACCTGGCCACCGTGTGGTTCGATCCTGCGGTGAAGCCGGTGAACTAGCTCTGCTGAGTGACGAGTGCGTCGCACCGCGTACTCGTCACTCGTCACCCAATACTCACTCCTCAAGCAGCGCTCTTCACCACCTCCGCGTACACCAACTGTTTGGCCAGCGGCAGGAAGGTTTCCACCTGCGGCAACGGGGTCGGTGCTTCGAAGGCGAAAGTTGCCGGGTTGGGCAGTGGGAGAGCACGCACCAATTCGCGTTTGATGGTCTCGTAGGTGCACGCCAGACCGATGGACCACGTGGAGACGAAACGCGTGGTGAGGTTGAAGTGCGCTGGTCCGCTCTCCTCTGTCCGAAGGCGGTGGAGGGTGTAGGCGTACACACGCGCATCGGATCCCTGCCGCAACATCAAGTAGCCTTCGCTGGCATAGAGCGGCAACAAGCCCACCGGCGCGAAGCGGATGCCCTGCACCAGCTCAGCGCGCAATTCATGACCGGCTTCCAACGTGCGCGAGAATTCCGGCAATGCCATGGCGATCATCTCCTCGATCACCACCAATGCCTCCGGCTTGGCCATGCTTCGGGTGTAGTGGAGCTGCATACGCCGTAGATCGATGCCGCCCAGCTCTTTCGGCATGGCCGACTCCATTTGATCACGTTGTTGTTCCAGCTCCCGCAGATCCTGTACGCACATCCCCAACCGGTCCAGGTGCGGATAAAGCTTGTGGTCCGCGAAACATTGGCGCATGCGTTGCGCATAGGCCAGCACCGTGTAACGTTTCAGTTCGCGGTCCAGTGGTGGGGCCAGTAGCCGATCAAGGGTCGTGGTTTCCATGTGTTCCATCTGTTTCATCCCGATCCAATCAGGCCGCCTGCCGGGTCCATGGTTCCAACGTGCTGTTCACAAATCCGTTGCGCCCGCACTGCGCCGAACGGGTGACCGGACGCACCTTTGCGCGTCCAACCGAAAAGTACCAGACACCATGCCATCCATGTTCCGCACCAGCCCGATCGTTCTCCTCATCTGTGTGTTCGCAGCCTGCGTCCCGGCCCGCCAGTACGAGGAACTGAAAAGCCGCAACGCCGCGATGCAACAGGAGAGCGAGGCCAACCTGGCCAAGGCCACAGCAGCCGATGCCAAAGCCATCGAGCTACAAGCTGAACTCGACGATCGCAAGTCACGCAGTGATCGGTTGCAGAACGACACCACGGTGTTGGGCACCAGTCTGCGTACCATGACAGGACAGTACGACCGCATCAACAAACTGAACAACGAGCTGCTGGAGAAGTACAACCTGCTGCTGGCCGGCGATCGCAGCGAGAACCGCAAGCTGCTCACTGACCTTGAAGCCACACGCCTCAACCTGCAGAACAAAGAGGATTCGTTGGCGAGGAAGCAGGCCTTGCTCGCAGAACGTGAGGCCGCGCTCAGCGCGCTGCAAGCCGAGATCGCCAAGAAGGATGAGGCCATGAAAAACCTCAAGGACCGCGTGAGCAAGGCCCTCACCGGGTTCGAGGGCAAAGGCCTTACGGTGACACAGAAGGACGGCAAGATCTACGTGAACCTGGAGAACAAGCTGCTCTTCGCAACCGGAAGCACCGCCGTGGAAGCCAAAGGCAAGGAAGCCTTGGTGAGCCTGGCCAAGGCGATCGAGAACGAAAAGGAACTGAACGTGATGGTGGAAGGCCACACCGATACCGACAAGGTGATGGGTAGCGGGGGCGGTTACAAGGACAATTGGGACCTGAGCGTGCTGCGCGCCACGAGCGTGGTGCGCATACTGCAGGAGAACAGCAAGGTGGATCCACTGCGGATCACTGCCGCAGGCCGTGGGGAGTTCATTCCGGTGGATCCCGCGGACAAAGCCAAGAACCGTCGCATCGAAGTGATCCTCGCGCCCGACCTGAAGGAACTGTACAAGTTGGTGGGCGAGTAAGCGGCAGGTTCGTCGCTGTTGTTGTCCGCTTGGTCGGGTGAGTGACACTTCCGTGACGTTGGGCGCAGCGCGCACCGGGAAATTCGCGGCCGCCTTGACCAAAGGCCTATGGATCCGGCCAACCTGCACATTGTCTCGCTTGCCCACCAGCGCCTTCCGCTGGCAACGATCGGCAAGTTCCATCTGGACGAGTCCGCGTTGATCCATGCTGGTACGCGCTTTCGTGCGATCGGTGTGGAGGAATTCTTTTCCGTCATCACATGCAATCGTGCGGAGCTTGTCTTCGTCATGAATGCCGGGGTAACCGTTGATGTGGAGGCATTGTTGAGGGCTTGGCAACCCGGGATCGCTGCCGACGCATTGGACGAAGCGGTGCTTGGAGCGCAGCATTGCACGTCGGCCGATGCCGTTCGGCACTTGATGGCCGTGGCCGGGAGCTTGGAAAGTCTGGTGGTCGGTGAACGCGAGATCCTGGCCCAGGTGCGCGATCAATACCAACGATGCAAGCATCTCGGCTTCACCGGCGATAACCTGCGCGTGCTCATGAAGCAGGTGGTGGTCACCGCCAAGCGTGTGTACACGGAGACCGCGATCGCCACCCGCCCGGTGAGCGTAGTGAGCCTGGCATACCGCGCCCTGCGGGAAAGCGGGGTGCGCAAGGATGCACGGTTCATCGTGATCGGTGCGGGCAAGACCTGCGGCGACATGTGCCGCTACCTGGGCAAACATGGTTTCAAGGACCTGCACATCTTCAACCGCACGTTCAGCAAGGCGGAAGCACTGGTGAAGGAGGTCGGGGGCGAAGCCTACCCATTGGATACGCTGGTGGCCTTCGATGGAGGTTTCGATGTCATCATCAGCGGTATCGGCCGTGGCACTCCCATGGTGGATGCTGAGTTGTTCAGCTCTTTGGCAGGAAGTGATCGCAAGCCACGCGTGCTGGTCGATCTCGCATTACCGCACGACATTGCCCCCGATTGCCAAGGCGGAATACCGGCGCACACGATCCGCATCGATGACCTGCAGGCGCAAGCCGAGGAGAACAAGGCTTCGCGCAAGGATGAGATCGGTGCGTGCCTGCGCATCGTGGACGAAGGCGTCGCCGACCATGTGGCCATGGCCAGTGAACGCGGAGTTGAACGCGCCATGCGCAGTGTGCCCGAGGAGGTGAAGGCCATCCGTGAGCGCGCGGTGAACGAAGTCTTCAGCAAGGATCTCGCACTGCTCGATCCTGTGGCGCGGGCGGTCCTGGAGAAGGTGCTCGACCATATGGAGCGCAAGTACATCAGCGGCCCCATGCGCATGGCGAAGGAGATCATGCTCGAACAGAAAGCCGATCGTGCGGTCCCTCGACCTGCTGGCACGACGGTGCAGGTCCCGGCCGAGGCATGAGCGCTCGTCCGTTGGTCATCGGAACACGCGGCAGCAAACTGGCGCTGTGGCAGGCCGATCACATTGAAGACAGGTTGAAAGCGCTTGGTCATCCCAGCACGCAGCACATCATCAAGACGAAAGGTGACCAGGTCCAGGATCTCGGGTTCGATAAGATGGAGGGCAAGGGCTTCTTCACGAAGGAGATCGAGAACGAACTGCTTGCAGGCACCATCGACCTGGCCGTGCACAGTTGCAAGGATCTTGAAACGCGTGATCCCGAGGGATTGCACATTGCGGCTATTGCAGGCCGTGCTGCTTGTGAAGAATTGCTGATCATCCGCCATGATTCCTTGGATCTGACGCGCGCATTGGAATTGAAGCAGGGGGCTGTTGTGGGTACATCTTCCGCCCGGCGCAAGTCACAACTGCGGATGTTCCGTCCCGATGTCCGCATCGAGGACCTGCGGGGTAACGTGCCTACGCGCGTTGAAAAACTGCGCAACGGCAAGTACGATGCGATCCTGCTCGCCAAGGCCGGCATCGATCGGCTCAACCTCGACCTGTCCGACCTGCAAGTGATCGTCCTCGACCCGCGGTGGTTCGTTCCGGCGCCAGCGCAGGGAGCGTTGGCCGTGCAGACGCGAACGACCGATGCCGGTGCCAACCTCGCCGCACAGGACTTACATGATGACCGCGCAGCTCTTCTCGTCGGAATGGAACGTGCAGTTCTCTTCGGCTATCGCGGCGGTTGCCAGGTGCCCCTCGGTGTGCATGCCGTAACACGCGAACGAGGTTTCGATCTGTGGGCATCGGCTGCGCGGGAGTGGGATGGAATGCCACGGCGTATCCATCTCTCCGGTGCTGACGGGAACGAACTGGTATCGGAAATGCTACGTCGCCTACAAACGCCCATTAAGCCACAGCGCGTCTTCATCACGCGATCGATGGACGGTGATGAGTTGCTCATACGGACATTGAAGGCACATGACGCCACGGTGACCGGTGCCGCGCTTTTCACGGCGCACGCCATCCCGTTCACCATGCCCGATGCCTTCGATCGGATCTTTTTCACTAGCCGGAATGCGGTGCGGTTCTTCGTGCAAGGTGGCGGCCGGTTGGGTGATGCACCTTGTGATGCGATCGGCGCCGGAACGGCCGAAGAGTTGCGGAAGCATGGTGCTGAAGTGGCCTTCATCGGGGACGGACCGGACACGCCGTCGATCGCACAGGAATATGCCCACAGGTTCACGACGCAGCGCGTTCTTTTCCCCTGCGCTGATGAAGGGCAGCGCACTTTGCAACGGGTGTTGCCCGCCGACCGGGTGATCGACCTGCACGTGTACAGCATGCAACCCATCAGCTCCGCGCAAGTGCCGGAAGCCGATGTGGCCATCATCACCAGCCCGGCTAACGCCGAAGCGTTGCACGCACTGCGCTCCCTCGATCGGTTTGATCATGTGATCGCTATGGGTACCAGTACGGCCCGGCGCATCGCGGACCTCAGCGGTCTGCGGGCCGTCGTTCCATGGGCCAGCAATGAAATGGCCTTGTTGGATGCCGTCTTCGGAACAGCTACCGCCCCATGAACCTCACCCACCGTCCACGCCGACTGCGCAAGAACGCCGTGATCCGCGATGCCGTTACCGGTGCACGCCTGCACCGCGACATGCTCATCTATCCCTACTTCGTGAAGCCGGGGCAAGGGAAGAAGGATCCCATCGTAGCCATGCCGGGCATTCACCACTTCACGGTTGACCTGTTGTTGAAGGATGTGGAGGAAGGTTTGAAAGTGGGCATCAACAAGTTGCTGTTGTTCGGTGTGCAGGAACCGAAAAGCGAAGAAGGCGATGCTGCCTGGAGCGAACGCAGTGTTGTGCCCACCGCGATCCGCGAACTGAAACGCGCTTTCGGCGATGAGCTGTACGTGATCACGGATGTTTGCCTGTGTGCCTATACCACGCATGGGCACTGCGGTATCGTTCACGACCGCCATGTGGTGAACGATGTCAGCGTTGAACGCTTGGTGAAGATGGCCGTCGCCCACGCGCACGCCGGCGCTGATATGGTGGCGCCCAGTGATATGATGGACGGGCGCATCGGTGCCATGCGCCAGGGACTGGATGCCGAAGGCTTCACCGATACCGCCTTGATGAGCTACGCCGTGAAATTCGCAAGCGCGTACTACGGACCCTTCCGCGAAGCGGCTGGCTCAGCACCTGGTTTCGGTGATCGCCGCAGCTACCAGATGGATGCGCGCAATTCACGCGAAGCCATGCGCGAAGCCCTGCTCGATGAAGAGCAAGGTGCCGATATCCTGATGGTGAAACCCGCGCTCGCTTATCTCGATATCATCAGCCAACTGCGCGAGCGAACGGACCTGCCGCTGGCCTGCTACAACGTGAGCGCCGAATACAGCATGGTGAAAGTCGCGGCCGCCAATGGTCTGGTGGATGAGCGTTCCATGACCTTGGAGAACCTGCACGCTTTCGTCCGCGCTGGCGCGGATCTCATCATCACCTACCATGCACGCGAGGTGCTGGAGAAGGGATGGATCCGATAGCCCGGCCCGAATGAAGAAGCGCGGCGTGAGCCGCGC
>JBATMK010000187.1:0-6543 GCA_049289815.1 Flavobacteriales bacterium | reverse complement strand
AACCGGAGGTATACGCCCGAAGAGGAATGGAACCCTACCTCACGAATCCCATAGGGCACTATAGAAATATTGACGTTTATCGTCTTCCGGAGCCGTCCCGTCAGTTCAACCCCACCGCCCGAACCGCTGCCCCGCCGCTTATCGATCCATGACTTGTCCGTGGCTTTGAACCGACGGATGTGACAGACCTTCACGCCCTCTTTCCTGCTCGATCCTGTCCGAAGCGACAAACCTCCGCTGATCATGGCCCTTCGCAGTCTTCTCGCTTTCCTGGTCTTCCTGCTCGTGCTGGTGCTTATCGACCTGTACGCTTACAAGGGTGTGAATACCGCGCTGGGCGGCTGGACTGTTGCCGGGCGGCGTTGGGTGCGGTTCATTTACTGGGCCATCAGCATCGGCATGATCGCGGCGTTGGTGTGGGCCGCGTTCAACGTGCAGGAACTGCGGGCCAACCGCAGCTATTCGTTCTTCTTCTCGTTGGTGGCACTGCTCATGCTCTTCCTGCTACCGAAGCTCGTGATCATCGCTTTCCACCTGATCGAGGATCTGCTGGAACTGCTGCGTTGGGTGGCCTGCCGTTTGGGACAGAGCAGTGGCACGGGCAGCGATGCCGAACCCATCACCCGCTTCCGGTTCCTGAGCCAACTGGGCCTGGCACTGGCCACCATCCCCTTCGCCGGTGTATTGTACGGTATTACCAAGGGCCGCCGGAATTTCCATGTGGAGCGGCTCACAGTGAAGTCCTCCAAACTGCCGGCTGCCTTTGATGGCTTGCGCGTGGTACAAGTGAGCGACATGCACTTGGGCAGCTTTTCGTTGGGCTCCGATATCGTCCAACGCGGGATCGACCTGATCAATGCGGAGAACCCCGACTTGATCCTCTTCACTGGTGACCTGGTGAACGATTTCAGTGAGGAGGCTGAACCCTGGCTGGAGAAACTATCCACCCTCAACGCCGGCATCGGCAAGTTCAGCATCCTGGGCAACCACGATTACAGCGATTACGCGCAGTGGCCCAACGCAGTCGACAAGGCAGCGAACTTGGAGCGCCTCAAGAAACACCACGGAACGAGCGGCTTCCGGTTGATGTTGGATGAGCACTTGAATATCGAGCGTTCAGGTGAGCGACTGACGTTGATCGGCGTGCAGAACTGGGGAACGCGTTTCCAGCAATACGGCGACCTGAAGAAGGCCGTGGCAGGCACCGATCCATCGCAGTTCCGTCTGCTCATGAGCCACGATCCCACACATTGGGAAGCACAAGTGCAGGCGGAGAAGATCGACCTTACCCTGAGCGGCCATACGCACGGCGCACAGTTCGGTATCACCATCGCTGGCCAGACGTACAGCCCGGCCCAATGGGTGTACAAGCATTGGGCTGGCCTATACGAGCACGAGGGCATGAGCCTGTACGTGAACCGCGGTTTCGGATTCATCGGTTTCCCCGGCCGAGTGGGTATGCCGCCCGAGATCACTGTTATCGAGTTGCGCAGGGCGTAAGACCTCACCCCAACCCCTCTCCCAAGGAGAGGGGAAAATCCCTGCGAACGATCATGGTAGTGGAAGATGCCACCCGGTAGAGTGGTCGCATAGAGGAAGTTCGATCCATGCCCCCTCGGACCCTCTCCTTGGGAGAGGGCAGGGTGAGGTCAGGGAAACACCTTGGCCGCCTCCACTACACATCGATCCAACTGAGCATAGTCCAGCCCGCACCTCACTCCCCGATTTTCCAGATCCGCCACGAACAACTCGGTGGCAAGGTTGCCGACGAGATCATCCTCGGCCATCGGGCAGCCACCGTAACCTTTGAGGGCGCCATCGAAGCGGCGGCAACCCGCGTTCCATGCGGCGTCGGTTTTCACCTTCCAATTGTCAAGGCGGGCATGCAGGTGTGCTCCGAACTCGACGTGCGGCATCGCAGGGATGAGGGCGCCGAACATGGCTGACACGTCCTGAGGCTTGGCCACACCAACGGTATCGGCCAACGAAATGGTGCGCACCCCGAGTTCGTTCACCAACCGATCGGTCCAGCGCAATGCGACGTCCGCGTTCCATGGATCACCGTACGGATTGCCGAAGGCCATGCTGATGTAAACAACAAGCTCCTTACCCGCAGCCTTGGAGATCTCCGCGATGCGGGTTGTGCGCGCCCAACTGCCACCAATAGACGTGTTGGTATTGCGTTGTTGGAAGGTCTCGCTGATGCTGAACGGGTAACCCAGGTAGGTGACGCTCGCCTGCTTGCATGCGTCTTCGGCACCACGTTCGTTGGCAACGATCACCAGCAACTTGCTTGTGGAACCAGTGGTGTCGATCCGGGAAAGGACCTCGGCAGTATCTGCGAGCTGCGGGATCGCCTTTGCGCTTACGAAGCTGCCGATGTCGATGGTGTCGAAGCCCACTTTGAGGAGTTCGTCCAGGTACCGCACCTTGACATCCGTTGGGATGAACTCGTGCAGCCCTTGCATGGCATCGCGTGGGCACTCGATGATCTTCAGCTTGTGCATGGTCATTCTCCATTCGACGGGCTCAGGGTGACATCTGTCATGGTGAGCCCGTCGAACCATGACTTGGATAGGGTTTATCGAGGCACTATCGCCTCCAATGCACGTATGCCTCGTTGATGCGCTTGAGCAGTGCCGGTCCTTCATACACCAAGCCGGAGTAAACCTGTAGCAGATCGGCGCCGGCCTCCAGTTTTTCGATCGCGCTGTCAGCGCTATCGATCCCGCCCACACCGATGACCACCATTGGTCGCGGTAATCGATCGCGCAGGTAGCGGACGATCTCGGTGCTCCGTGCGCGCACCGGCACACCGCTCAGTCCGCCCGGGCCTATCCGGTCCACTTCGGCTTTCGCTGTCACGAGACCCTCACGCCCGATCGTGGTGTTCGTAGCGACCACTCCTTGGATGCCACTTTCCTTCACCACTGCAACCACGTCATCAAGCTGTTCATCGGTCAGGTCGGGTGCGATCTTCAGCAGCATTGGCTTGGGCGCAGGTTGAGCGCCGTTCCGTTCGTTCAATGCTCGGAGGATCCCGAGTAACGGGCCTTTCTCCTGCAGCGCCCTCAATCCGGGTGTGTTGGGACTGCTGACGTTCACCACAAAATAGTCCACCGCCGGGTAAAGCGCTTCGAAGCACTTCACATAGTCATCCACCGCGTTCTCGTTCGGCGTTGACTTGTTCTTGCCGATGTTCCCCCCAACGATGATGTTCCGCGGCCGAACGCTCAACCGTTGCGCCGCTGAGTGCGCACCGTGGTTGTTGAAGCCCATGCGGTTGATGAGCGCTCGATCGGGCTTCAAACGGAACAGGCGTGGCTTGTCATTGCCGGGCTGGGCCACCGGTGTAACCGTTCCGATCTCCACATGCCCGAACCCGATGCGCGCGAGCGCGTCCACATGCTCGGCGTTCTTGTCCATGCCAGCGGCCAGGCCCACGGGGCCCGGGAACTTCAGTCCCATGACTTCCACCGCAGCATCAAGCGGCGGGCGCTTCCCTCCTACCAATGCGAGCGCACCCGGTATATGCTTCGCGATCTCGAGCATCTTGAACGTAAGACCATGCGCACGCTCCGGATCGAAGAGGAAAAGCAGCGGGCGTAGCAGCGCGTACATCGGCCGCGAAAGTAGAAGCGCAGTGCCCAGCGTTCAGAAGTAGGTGGACACCCCGATCAGGATGGCTGCACTGTGGGATGCGGGATTATCGAACACATCGCGCTCCCAGGAGTAGCGGTAGTTGGCACGCACAACGGTACCTGCCACCGGCCGGAAAGCAATGGCCCCTGTCATGGCGGTCACCTCATCGCCGATGTTGGTGCCCGTGCTCTCGAAACTCCCCACGTTGTAATCGGCGTAGTCGGCGCGCGCGGCCAACTCGATCCGGGCGTTGTCCCAGCCAAGCATTCGGCGGCGTAGCACGGGTTGGACCACATCGATGAAGCCGCCGTGCTGTTGCCTTCCATATTGCGGTGAATGTTCACCCGGCACATCGATGCTCGCCCATACCCATTCAGCGATGATGGCGGTGCCCCACCGGCGTATTCCGTTGTTGTAGTCGACAGCGAACAGGTCCACGCGCCGGCGGCGATCCAACTCCAAGCCGTCCTCTTGGAACAGATTGTAGACCCCGCCCATCCAGGAGAAGCCCACTTCGCCGAAGGTCTTGTGGCGGAGCGCTGTCTTGAGCGTGGTGAGCGGGACACCATTGAAACTTTCCTCGAAGCGCTCGCCGTTCTCCTTGGTGGCGGGCAACCAAGTCCTGCCGAGCCCATTGTCGATGATGTGCTTGTCGAAGCCGTTGGTGAGGTAGGCCTCGTAGCCCCAGGTCCATACACCGTTGCTTGTCTTGCCATACGCGCCGAAGCCCACGTTGCTCCAAGTGCTGGGCACAATGCTGGTGGCCGCCACGGGCCGGTCGATGAAGTCCCAGCGTGGTCCATCGTGGTTCTGGTTGAAGGCCCCGATGGGATTGAGGATCACACCTCCTCGCAAGGTGAACAGCGGGTGCAGCGTGAAGTCCACGGCTGCGTATTCGATGTTGATCTCGCGCCCGCCTTCTTCCAATTCGATCTCGGTAAGGAACTGGATGCGGTCGTTGATATCGGCTGAGACGAACAGTGTTAGCCGAGGGATCGCGAAGGACAGGCCTTCGTTCACGCCATCGGTGCCCATGTAGGCCGCGTGTGCCTCGGCGTAACCACCAAGCGCAACGGCTGAAGTGCCCAAGGTGTTCAACGGGCGCGCGTACACCGCATCCATATTGAGGCGCTGGAGGGCGGAATCGCTTGCGGTGGTGTCGGTCTTGAGACTGTCCGCTTGTGCGTGTACCGTGGCGATTGCAATACAAAGGCCAGCACTGGAGGCGATAAGACGCAGTTGGTGCGACATGTCAGAGGCTATCGAGGAAGCGCAACAGCGCATCGCGTTCATGGTTCGGGAGTTGCAGGAAAGCGTCCCGGCTGATCATCGCCTCGCCACCGTGCATGGCGATCGCTGCTTCAATGCTCCCAGCGCGGCCATCGTGCATCAGGTAAAATGCTCCGCCTTGCGAATCCGCCGCCAGGCCAAGACCCCAGAGCGGCGGCGTGCGCCACTCGCTGCTGAGCGCGCTGCCTTCGGTGTAGCCGTCGTCCAGGCCCGGGCCCATATCGTGCATCAGCAGATCAGTATAGGGACGGAAAGTCCTGTTCGATAACGCGGCGATCGGTGAAACGCCCGTGGTGAGTTCAGGTGCATGGCACTTGGCACATCCGATCGATGTGAATACCGATGCACCCTGCATCACTTGGGCATTTTCCCGGTCGCGCTGGATGGGGGCCTTCAGCGTTTGCAGGTAGAAGACCACATCGTGCACGGTAGCATTGCTCACTTCGGGGTCGATCTCGTTGCCGCTGTACACATCGATCGGCTCGTAGGCGGAGTTCACACCGATGTCCTGCGCGTATGCGCCGGCCGTTTGTTGCAGCAGATCATAGGCGCCACCCTTCTTCCCGAACCTGCCGATATACTGCCCGCTTTGTTCAATAGCGTTCGGGCGCAGTGTTGTGTATGCCTTCGGTGTGATCCAATTCGGGACACCGGAGATACCATCGCCGTTGCCATCCTCGGGATCGGCCATGGCGAGAATGTCCGCATCGCTCACGGCATCCAGAAAGCCCAGCCCGGTATTCGCAGGCGCAACCAGCACGGTGGAAGGTGCGCCCGCCGGGACCGTTTCGGGTACGTAGCCGGGCAAAGCGCGGTGCTGCAATTGGGGGCCGCCTTGGTCGATGTACTGGTTGCCGCTCGCATCGTACTGCCCGAACCGCGTGAGCGCGTTCACGGGATGGCCCTTGCCATCGCCAGCATGGCAGCTGCCGCAGGAAGGTGCAACGAAGAGGGGCCCCAGACCGGTGGCGCTGCTGAAGATGACATCGTTGAAGGCTACATCACCGGCCAGGAAACGCTGGAGCTCGGCACCGCTCAATCCCTCGACGGGTCCATCGAGCAGGGCATCATCAGCGGGAGCATCGGGCATCAGCTTGCTGCAGCCGGCAAACAGGATCGCACAATAGATGGGCAGTGATCGGTAGGGGAAGTTCTTGATCATGACGCGCCGAATCTAATCCTAATATTAGACGTGTCTAAATATACATCTATATTCGCCTCACTTTTGAACGATCCATGCTGACCCGCGCCGAAGAGGACCATTTGAAAGCCGTCCACCGCTTGTTGGAGGACGGCATTGCCGGTACCAACGCCATCGCCGAACGCCTGAGCACCAAGGCCAGCAGCGTTACGGTGATGCTGCAGAAACTGGACGAGAAGGGCCTGCTGAACTACCAGCCCTACAAGGGGGTAACGCTCACGCGCAAAGGGCGCGAACAGGCCGTGGCGCTAGTACGGAAGCACCGCTTATGGGAAACCTTCCTGGTCCAGCACCTCGGCTTCGGCTGGGATGAGGTGCACGAAGTGGCCGAACAACTGGAGCACATCCAGAGCGGCCAGCTGGTGGACAAACTCGACGAGTTCCTCGGCCATCCGCACTTCGACCCGCAC
>JBATMK010000186.1:0-4836 GCA_049289815.1 Flavobacteriales bacterium | reverse complement strand
GGCGAAAACAGAGGTGTCGGCCATGCTTTCCGCGCGCTCGATAAAACGCGTGAAGTCCAGGCTGTCCTGTTCGGAGATGAAGCTCGGACCGTTCACGAGAACAGGCTTCCGGGCACTCGTTGAGTTCTGCGCAAGCAGGATGACCGGCAAGAAGAGGAGAAGGAGGGAGGTAGGGCGCAATGCGTGCATATGCCGATGCGGTACACGGGACAAGCGCACATGTTCATGCGGACCGCGCGCGGGAAGGACTCAGGCATGTGCGCACGACTTCCACTGGAATGCCTACGCTGATCAGTCCTCCCCGTGGTTCCTCCCGGTCCCACCTTCCCGGCCAACGCCACCGGTGTTCGCATCGAACCATGCGATCAGTTGCAGCTTTTGCGCGTCGGTCAACTCAGCATGACCGTGCATTGCTGCGTAGTTCGATGGTGGCATTTCGCCTTCTGCAATGGACTCACCGCTCTCACCGGCCTCTTCGTTCCCGGCATAAAGATCCCAGCGCGAGAAGTTCACCGTCCCGCGCGCCTCGTTGATGTGACTTTGGATCCAGAAATTCATCGGGGTGATATAGGCCCAGACGGGATACTGGGTCTGGTAGCTGTGGCAATCGTAGCACGCGCCGATGATCATCTGCTTGATGTCCGCAGGAGCACCGGTCACGGCCAGCATGTCCTGGGAAGGAACCACTGCAGGCGCGCTGCGATCAGGTTGTGCTAGTTGTGCCAGCAGGAAGATGCAGAGAACGATGAGCAGGATGCGCTTGAGCATGATGGAATGATCGGGTTCCTCAAAGGTGGAGCACCGCGCCGGTCGGCCGAATGACGTTCATCAGGCCGATGCTGACGATCGGAAGGACGCGTCCCCGTGGGACCCGTTGGAACCGTGGTGCGTTCCGCGATGCACAACACGGAAGAGAACGTTCTGTTACGGGAACGGGCCTTCACTGAACGTACCTTCACGGCACACAAAACGCACGAACTATGAACCCCGTTGTACACTTCGAAATGCCCGCCGAGGACCGAAAGCGGCTGATCGAATTCTACTCCTCCGTTTTCGGCTGGAAAATGCAGGAGACCGGCCCCGAGATGGGGAACTACGTGGTGGCGCATACCGCAGAGACCGATGCCGACAACATGGTGAAGACACCGGGCGCCATCAACGGTGGCTTCTTCGCCAAGTCGGCGGATCAACCGAACATTCCCTCGGTGGTGATCTCCGTGGACGATATCAAGTCGCAGATGAAGAAGGTGAGCGATGCGGGCGGCAAGATCATCGGCGAGCCGCAGGATATTCCCGGCATCGGGTCGTGGGTGGTCTTCACCGATAGCGAGGGCAATCGGGTGAGCATGTTGCAGGCCAAGCGGAAGTAGCATGAGCGGGATACAGGGCATCGCCCGGCAAAAGATCCATCCGGGCAAGTTGGAAGAGTTCAAGCGCCTCGCCGCTGAATGCATGCGGTCCGCGCGCGAGAAGGACACGGGCACCTTGCAGTACGACTTCTACTTCAACGCCGACGAGACCGAGTGCATCGTGTACGAGCGCTACCGCGACTCCGCCGCCCTCCTGGAGCATACGCAGAACCTCGGCGACCTCATGGGCCAAGTGATGGCGATCTGCACCACCACCGGCGAAGTGCTCGGCGAGCCCAGCCCCGAGTTGGCCAAGGGGCTGGCGGACTATGGCGTGCCGGTGTACAGACCGTACCTGAAACTCTGACCCATCTCTTTGGGGACCGGCGCAGGCGGTCTGCGGGAGAGTTCAACCGGCTTTCTTCGGCAAGCGTGTCCAGAAGAGGATGGAGAAGGCCAGCCCGGCGAAGAACGTGGACGCCGCGCGCGCGGTGTGGCCACCACGGAGACCGAGGATCGCCGACGCCGTGCAAGAGAACATGATCAGCACGATCAAGGCGATGATCAAGACGCGCAGGCGGGCAGGGGTGAGCATGCTGTGAAGGTATCGCGACAGCCCGGCCTGGGCTCAAAGCCGGGAGCAACGCTGACCATGCGAGGTTCAAAGCCTACCCTTGTCCCATGGACCATCGCGATGCGGTAGACCTGCTGCGCAAGGCGCCACTGGCGAGCAGCGCACAGCGTTGGACCGACCTCGGTTGTGGCACGGGCACCTTCACAACGGCGCTGGCCGAATTGCTGCCACCGGGATCCAGTATCGCCGCCATCGATCGTGACGCATCGGCCTTGAAGCAGGTGCCGGAGGTGCACGGGACCACGCGCATCACGAAACACCTGGGCGACTTCGCAACCGGGCCATTACCGGTGTCGGACCTGGATGGTATCCTCCTGGCGAACGCCTTGCACTTTGTGCGCGACCAGTCGCACTTCATCCGGCGTGCCAGCGCATCCCTCAAGCCCGTAGGCGCCTTCCTGCTTGTGGAGTACGACATGGACAGTCCGAACCCTTGGGTACCGCATCCCTTGTCGTTCGGTACGCTGGCGCAACTCTTCAAGGGTTGTGGTTTTGGTACGGTCAAGCGCCTCGCCGATCGGCCGTCGGCGTTCGGGCGTGCGCGGCTGTATTCAGCGTGGGGGGAACGGGCTTAAGCGGACGAGGCGGACCATCAGGTCCATCCGGTCCTGAGCCTCTGGGACAGATCATTGGGCTTTCTGGACTAACACCAAGGCGTTGCGCGCGCGCTGCTTTGTAGCGTCAAACAAGACGATCATGTACGCCAGCATCCAAGTCCCACTGAGCATTGCCCTCCTGCAACGCATCGACGCCCTCTTCCGCACCGAAGCGCAGGCGCGAACGACCGAGATCCGTTCCAAGAACCTGGAGGACATCAGCTACCATTTGATGGTGAAGGCCATGACCGCCCCGCCGGGCAGCACCGCCCTGGAGTTCCTTCCCATCATGGAGCGCACGGCCGCGTTCGGTGCCGAGGAATGGGCCCACCTGGCCGACCGGCCTGATGGCCGCGCAGTGCTCGTGGACAATGACTACCTGAAAGTGGTCCTCATCCGCTGGGCCCCGGGTGCCAGCAGCAATTTGCACGGACATCCCAAGGGTGGCGGTGTGTTCAAGGTGCTCGAAGGTGCCCTCGCCGAAGCGCGATACCACACGCTGGAAAGCGCAACTCCTTTCTCTGAGCATACCTATCGCCGCCAGGCCAGCAGCTACATCGACGATGCCATGGGCCTGCACACGGTCGGCAACCCGTTCTCGGAACCGGCGGTCACCTTGCATGCGTATTTGAAATACCGGTAGGAGGGGCGCGGGGATCAGGCTTCAGGCCACAGGCTACAGGCCACAGGCTTAGAGCTTGAGGCCTGAAGCCTGTGGCCTGTAGCCGCATTCGGACAATATCGCCGTGGCTTCGTGGTTCATCGATGGTCCAACACGATCATTCTTGACCAACGTCGTCTTCGCCATCGCGGTCTTCGCGCCGTTCGTGGCCTTGGTGTTCCTGTCCATTGCGCTCTGGCAACGGGACCGGCTTGGGAACAGCCCGATCAAGATGTGGGCGGGGATCTTCGTGCTGACACTCCTTGTGAACCCGTTCAGTCAGTATTTTCTCTTTGAGCGGTTCGATAACATGCGGGGACGCGCTCTGGCGGAAAGGGCACGTGCTGCCGGTATCGTTGGCATGGATCGCGAGCAGGTCCGCGCACTGCTCGGTGAACCATCGCAGACAAAGGACTATGGAACAGGTGAACCCCAGTGGAACTACAAACAGATCCCCGGCTACTGGTTCGGCAGCAACTTCCAGGTCTTCTTCAAGTCCGGTATCGTCTACGGCATTGAGGCCAACGACGACTAGGGCATGCCAATGTGCTGAGGCACTAACGAGTGCTTGTGAGCACCTATCGAGTACTGGAAAGTGCCCAATGACTGACCTTTAGCGGAGGCGCAAAGGGCACCCCGGGCATGTGCGGGGAAACCGGTTCTCGCTTTTACTCTTTGCGGTCGACCACCACGTTCCTGCCCAGCGTTTTGAAACGCTCGCCGTTGGCTTGCACAACTGTGATGGTCAGGTGGCCTGTCTTACTGATGTTCAGGTCGCGCGCTATTCCGCTCTTGCCTTTGTGCGTGCCGGCCGTTACAACACAGTGGTCGCCATCCTTTACCTGCGGGGTCTTTGTGGTGGGCATTGGGGAAGGGTTGCGGTCCAAAGCAAATCGTCCGGCTCACTTCCCCAACTCCAAATTGCCGTTGAAGCTGCCCACCTTCCGGTCCTTGTTGAAGTAGACCGCGTGGGCGGTGCCGGCCTGCGTGTCGATGAACATGCTCACGAAGGTGCTGTCGTTCTCCACCCAGCCCAAGAGCGCGGAATGGTCGTCGATGTCCACTTTGCGCAAACGGTCGTGCTCCTCATGGCCCGTCTTGTGGTCCTTCCAGTAAAAAGTGGTGTCCGAGCCGATGACCACATCATAGACCGCGTTCCCGATATCGCAGATCAGGGCGCGGCCCATCACATCCTTGGTCTTCAGGCCCAACGGAACGGTTGGAGGAGCGGGTTGTGCAACGAGTGCCGCAACGGCCAGCAGTGCGGCAGTACCAATGAAGGTGCGGAGGATCATGTGAGCGAAGGTACCCGCCTCCGGTAGGCAGGGCCGCCCATCGGAATGGGGGCTTCAGAACTTTTCCGGCGACTGTCCGGATCACGTGACCTCGTTCGTCAAGGGTATGAGGATCAACGGATCCCCACACCCACCATGAACAGCATCACAAGCACACCCCCTGACCGACTGAAGTGGATCCTCTGGCTGAACACGATCGCCGAGACGATGATCGCCATCGGCATGTTCAGCATGCCGGCATCGTTCTTCCCTGGAGCCGCCGACCTGTCGGCCTCCATCGCCAGGGCATTCTCGTTCGCCA
>JBATMK010000185.1:0-8549 GCA_049289815.1 Flavobacteriales bacterium | reverse complement strand
CCATGGCACAGGTGCCGCTGGCCCGTCCATTGGCATTGCAGGCGCTCCTGGTGAAAGCGGCCATGGGCCGGCGTGCCGAGCGCGATGTGTTGTTGCTCCACCTGGGCACGGATCGGATGGACGCCGTGCTGGCCACTCGTGGCAGTATTGCCCTGTGCAACAGCTTCCCCGTTCGCACACCCGAGGATGCCCTCTACTTCGCACTGTTGGCGGCAGAGCGCACCAAGTATCAACCGCAGGATCTGCAACTGCTGTATTGTGGTCCGCACGCGCAGGACAACGTGATCGCTTTGCTTGAACAGTATTTCGCACAGTGCGCTCCTGCCCCGACCGTCGGAACCTCCCTTCCAGTGGAACATCCCGAGCGTTGGCTGGCCCTAATGGAACAGTTCGCATGCGTGTGACCAGTGGCCGATACAAGGGGCGCAACATCCGCGCACCGAAAGACCTGAGCGCACGGCCCACCACCGACTTCGCGAAGCAGGCCTTGTTCAACATCCTGCAGCACAGCGTGCCCATGGAAGGCATCCGCGTGCTCGACCTGTTCGCAGGCACCGGCGCCATTTCGTTGGAGTTCCTTTCACGGGGTGCGGATGAAGTGATCAGCGTAGACCACGATGAAAAGGCCTTCCGCCACCTGCAACGCTCCGCGCGCGATGCGGGGATCGATGCTTGGCGACTGGTGCGGGCCGATGCGCTCACCTACCTGCGCAGCGCCCCGGGCCCTTTCGACATCGTATTCGCCGATCCGCCCTTCGCGATGGAAGGCGTGGAGAACATCCCGATGCTCGTGCAGATGAGCGGGGTGCTCGCTCCCGATGGCCTGTTCGTGCTGGAGCACAACCGCGATGTGAAAACCGAGCACCTCGCCGGTTTCGTGAAGCACCGCGATTATGGTACGGTCCACTTCAGCTTCTTCAAACCTGTTCAATGATGGTTCGACGGGCTCACTTTGACAAATGCCGGATCCACGTGCACATAGCTGTCATGGTGAGCCCGTCGAACCATGACTTCACGACACCACAGCACACATGAGCCAGCGCATCGCCGTCTTCCCCGGTTCCTTCGATCCCGTTACCGTTGGTCATGCCGACATCGTCGCGCGGGCCATCCCGTTGTTCGACAGGCTGGTGGTGGCCATGGGCGTGAACACCACCAAGAAGTACATGTTCCCGTTCGAACAGCGCATGGCCTGGCTGAAGCAGGTCTTCGCGCCTCACCCTTCGGTGGAAGTCATGCACTATGAAGGGCTTACCGTGGACCTGTGCAAGAGCACCGGTGCGTCCTTCATCGTTCGCGGGGTGCGCAATGGCACCGACCATGATCATGAGCGGACGATCGCGTTGATGAACCGTCAATTGGCAGGCGTCGACACGTTCTTCCTGCCGGCCGCTCCCGAGCATGCGCACGTGAGCAGCACGATCGTGCGGGAGCTGCATGCCAATAAGGCCGATGTAAGTGCGTTCGTTCCGAAAGGGCTGCGCATCGCATGAAGAAGTGGTTGCTGGCATCGGTGTACGCGTTGGCCGGGGTGGCGCAAGCCGCGCCGTGCCGCATCACCATTGACGCACCTGACCACGTCGGCAGGGCAGCTGTGCTGTACCGTTACATGGACCTCTTCAGCATGCGACTTGAAGTTCTGGCCGTGGGCGAAGTGGATGCACACGGCGGCGTTACCCTGATCGGCGAAGTGCAAGACATCGTGAAAGGCCAGGTACGCCTCGGCATGGACGTGGCTGAACTCTTCCTGAAGCCCGGTGCGCAATACACCGTTCGCTTTCTACCACCGGACCGGAACGACGCACAGAGCATGAGCGGCACTGCCCTGCGGGAGCTGGAATTCCTCGGGCTCGATGGCCTGGAGGTGAACGCGCTCACCACCGACCTGAACGAACAGCTGGATGCTTTCATCGCGGAGGATCTCGCCACCGACCAGGCCGCAGGGATGCAAGCGTTGGACCTGGTGCGCAAAAAAGGCAGCGCGAAACCTGATACCTCGGGCCGGCCGGCAACGCTGTTCATCAACCCCAGTTGGAGCGAGGCCCGCGTTGACACGTTCGAACGCAAATTGCGGAAGCACTACCTGGGCGTGAACGATCCGTGGTTCGCCGCACACATGGAAAGTGCCCTGGCCGGGCTGCGGTTCGGGCCGCGCACCAACGATAGTGCACTGTTCGTACGGGCATTGAAGGACAAGCCGGTGCGGTACAACGATCCCGAATACGTGCGCTTCGTCCTCTCCTTCTTCGAGGATCATTTGATCACGCATCCGTTCGTGACCGACGAAGACGCTTTGGTGAACGCGATAGCGAACGCGGATTTGGACAGCCTGAAGTTGTTGTTCCGCAAGAGCGACTTCCTGCTGGATGACCGCTTGTGCGAACTGGTAGTGCTGAACGAGGCCTACGCCAACTACAACGGCAAAACCTTCGACAAGTCGGGCATACGGCGCTTGCTGGAGCAAGCGAGCGCGGGTTCAGGTTACCCGGAGCATCGTCTCATCGCGGCCAACATGCTCTGGGATCTCACCCACATGCAACCCGGCGACATGCTGCCTTCGATGATGGCTTGGAACACCACAGGCGAGAAAGTGGAACTGGATACGCTGCTCGGTGAAGGACCCGTGTACCTGGCGATCACCGCCAGCTGGTGCACTTACTGCGAACTCGAGTTGAGCGCCTTGGAGAAGCTGTATTCCGAGTACGGGAAAGTGGTGCGTTTCATCACGCTCGACATCGATGGCACCACCACGAGCATCGCAGCGCAACAGCGACTGCATCCCCTACGCACCTGGCCGCACCTGCTCGCGGATAGCGACCCTTTGCTGCTGGACAAGCTGCGGCTACGGAGCGTACCGGCCTTTTACCTGCTCGACGGACGCTCGCTGAAACACGCGCCCGCGAAGGCGCCCAGCGCGGGCATCGGGGCCGACTTCCACCGCATCGCCGCCAGCGTGCATGAGGTTGGCGGGCGAAGGGTATGGGATGAGTGAGGGGGATCGCTTACTCGTCCAGCAGCGTCTTCATATCCGCGATCAAACGGTCCACATCCTCCGCCTTGGTGCCGTCATAGAAACCGCGTAAGCGGCCCAGGGTATCGGCCAGCACGAAATTCTCGGTGTGCACGAAATCCTCCGGTCCACCATTGCCTTCGTCCAACGCCGCGAACCAGCTCTTGCGCGCCAACCGGTAGATCTGCCGGCGATCACCGGTGAGCAGATGCCAGCGACGCGGATCGGCCTGGTGCTGCTGTGCATACTCGGCCAGCACCGGCACACTGTCCACCTCAGGGGTCACGGAGTGTGACAACAGGATCACGCGATCATCGTCCTTGAACGTTTCCTGTACCCGCTCCATCTGCATGCTCATCTTGGGGCAGATGCTCGTGCAGGTGGTGAAGAAGAAATCCGCGACACGGATCTTCCCATGGGTATCGGCCAGCGTGAGGGTATCACCCAGCTGGTCCACCAAACGGAAGTCGAGGATGTGGTGCTCGCCCTTGGTGCTTCGGCTCTGCCGATCGGTGAGCTCGGGTTCCAGGTCGGCGGGATGGTAGATGGGCAGGGCTTTGGATGGCTTCAGCACGGAATACACAACGACGGTGATGACCACGCCCACCAAGGCGAACAGCACCAACCGCAACAACATGGGGCTCTTCCTCATCGCTTCCAATAGTACTCGTAGGCCAGCGAAACGATCGTGCGGTACAACGGCGAACGCACCCCGATCTCCCGATCATGGCGAAGCACCACTTCCAAGCTGTGGTCCTTGCCCATGTCCCATTCCACGCCCAGATCGTACCGGATGCCGGCGAAGTAGTTCCCCTTGTACCAGATACCGGTGAAGGTCTCGCAGCTCACTGTGGGGTCGAGCGGGAACTTCTTCGTGCGCCAGGTGATCGCGAAGCGGTTGCGCCAGACATCGCGCAAGCGGTACGCGGGAATGAACTCATGCTGGAAAATGGTGCGATAGGAACCTTCGAACCGTGCTACCTCGCCTTGGAGAACCACGGAGCCATCGATGCGATAACTGTTGCTGCTGTATCGATCGCGCACGTTGTACCGATGGTCCATACCCAATCGTATCCACTTCTTCAACCGGTACTTGAAAGCGAGGTTGGTGTAGAAGGACTTGCCATTGCCGAGGTTCTCGTTGCTGCGGTAGCCGAGTTCCAAAGCCGTGCGGAACTTCTTCCGGAAACCGAATTCCCCCGGTCTGCTCTCCAATGTGAACGGACGCGTTTCCAGCGCGATGCTCGTCCAGAGTTCCAGGTCCTGCTCAGGTTTCAGGCGAGGTTCGGACTGGGACAGGGCCACTGCTGGTGCAATGAAGATCAGCGCAAGGATGCATGCCCGGCACCTGCTCAACAGCCTGCCTTGGAACGATCGTGTGCTTTGCATCGGCTGGCCGTGGATCCTGTTCCCGGTCCTAACAACCGCTGCACCAGGTCTCCACCTCGAAGGTGCCCATGTTCACCACCTCCTTGTTATCACCCACCTCAACGGTCTTGCTGAAAACCTCCACCTCACCGGGACAAGTGGGGCATTCGCTGTAGGTGAATATCCGATATGTCCCCTTCCGGAGCCACGAGTAAACGAACAACCCGTTGGGGTCGGTGTCCACATTATCGTCGTAGAAATCGTTGTCGCCATAAACGATGTACACCCGGTGATCGCCGACATAATACCCCGGTCCGGTCGGCTGGTTCGTGTTCGTGCTCATTTCCGTTTCGAACACGCGCCCACGGATCTCCGCCTTGCCCCCGACACCGGGTTCTTTCTTACAGGACGTTGAGAACAGGACGGCCGCCGCGATCGCCCAATGTGAAGACTTCATGATGCAGGTATTAGCGTGGCGAATGTAGAGGGAGCGCTACCCATAGATCTCCTTCACCTGTGCTGCATACTTGGCCATGATCGGCTTGCGCCGGAGCTTCAGTGTGGGGGTCATTTCACCCCCGGTTATGCTCCATTCAACCGGCAACAGCGCGAACTTCTTCACCTGTTCCCATGCTCCGAAACCGGCATTGGTCTTCTCGACTTCTTCCTTGATGCGATCGATGATGCGCTGCTCCTTGATGACTTCCGCAGGGCTGGTGAAGGGGATGCCCTTCATGGCGCAGTAGTCCTTGAGGAAGGCGAACGTGGGCACGATCAGCGCGGCCGGGAACTTCTCGTTCTCGCCGATCACCATCACCTGCTCGATGAAGCGCGATTCCTTCAACTTGTTCTCGATCACTTGCGGGGCGATGTACTTGCCACCGCTGGTCTTGAAGATCTCCTTCTTCCGGTCGGTGATGCGCAGGAACCCGTCTTCCAGCACCCCGATATCGCCGGTGTGCAGCCAGCCATCGGCATCGAGCACGGCAGCGGTCATCTCCGGTTCCTTGTAGTAGCCGACCATGATGTTCGGTCCCTTGGCCAGGATCTCGCCGTCCTCGGCAATGCGCACCTGCACATTGTGGATCGGCTTGCCCACGCTACCGAAGCGCATCAAGCCGTTGCGGCTGTCGTTCACGCTGATCACCGGGCTGCTCTCCGTAAGACCGTACCCTTCGCACACGTTGATGCCCGCCGCGTTGAAGACCCGCGCCAGCCTCGGTTGCAACGCCGCACTGCCACTGGCCACCACGCGCACCCTGCCGCCAAGAGCCGCCTGCCACTTGCTGAAGATGAGTTTCCGCGCAACCGCCAACTGCAACTTGTACCACAGGCTCTTGCCCTGCACATCGTATGCATGCCCAAGGTCAAGCGCCCAGAAGAAGAGCTTGCGCTTGATACCGGTGAGCGACTCGCCCTTCGCCACGATCTTGTCGTAGATCTTCTCGAGCAACCGCGGCACGGCGGTGAACACGTCCGGCTGCACTTCGCGGATGCGATCGCCGAGATCATCGAGAGAGCCTTGGAAGTGGATGCTGACGCCTGTGTACAGGTAGAGGTACATGAGCATGCGCTCGTAGATGTGGCACAGCGGCAGGAAACTGATGCACCGCGCTTCGTGGTCCACCGGAAAGCGAGGGATGCTGCCTTCGATGTTGCTGATGACATTGCCATGGGTGAGCAGCACGCCTTTCGGCCGGCCCGTTGTTCCACTGGTGTAGATGATGGTGGCCAGGTCATCGCGCTTCACGCGGTCCTTGAGCTGCTGCAGCCTCGACCTGTCCGCATCATCGGCAAGTGCGGGAACGTTGCTCCAATGTTCGGCATCGGGCAACTTGTCGAACGTGAACAAGCGGCCGAGCGCCGGGCTGGCCTTCTGGGCCAACATTGCCTTTGCGTGGATATCCACATCGCCGGAGAACATCACTTTGGCGCCGCTATGGTCCAACACGTAGGCGTAATCATCCGCACTGCTGGTGGGATAGATGGGCACGGTGACGGCTCCCAACTGCAGGATCGCCTGGTCCACGATGCACCACTCGCTCCGGTTGATGCTGGCAATGGCCACTTTGTCGCCGGGGCCGATGCCCAATTCCATCAGACCCAAGGCGGTGCGTTCCGCGATATCGATAAGCTCCTGTGTGCTGTACGCCCGCCATTTCCCGTCCTCCTTGGTGGCCACGGCTACCGCCTTGGGATAGTGCGCCAGTTGGTACGCCGGTATATCGAAGAGGCGGTCGGTGTTCATCGGTCGGAAGATAGCAGGAGGCAGTGGTGCCGCTCACCCAAGTGCTTCGAGGTATTTGGTCACATACGCGTCAATTTGCTTGGCCTTGTACTGCATGATGAACCGTGGATGTTCCAACGCCACGATGCGCTCGAAGAACTTGTGCCGCGCATTGAGGCCTTCCAGGAATGCGAGGTTCTTGCCGGTACCGATGCAGATCACGCGATCGGTCTTCATGCCACAAGCGATCAATGCGTGCAACCACTCCACGGCGAACGGGGCAATGGCCGCTTGCAGCTTGACGTCATCGTAGTAGTTGAGGTTGATGGGTTTGCCCTGCGGCCCCTGCTTCACGAATCCGAGCGGACAGATGGCGCTTACATAAACACGGTCGTAGAATGCCTTCGCTCCTCCCGCAGCGCTTACCACGCGGTAGAAGAAGTCGCTGCTGGGCTCGTGCGTTCGGATCCCGTGCACGGGAATGCCCAGTTCGCTCTCGCAGCGTTTGGTGTCGGTGAAACAGATACCCGTGCTGCCTGCGCCCAAGCGACCGGGGTTGATGCCCAGCATGAGGATCCGTGGACGACGGTCGTTGAGGAATTTCCGGTGGAACTCCGTTGCGATGCGCCTGACTTCCGCAGCGTGCTCGCCATTGAACGGATCCAGAACGCCAACACCGTGCGGTAAGGTCACCCGCCCCAAACTCGCATCCAGGATCAACGGCAAGAGCTTCTCGGCGAGCATGGGCATAAGGCCCAAAATACCGGGAACTGGTTATTGCAAGCCCCGAAGGCAGTGGGTAGTTCCGTCACGATCTAAACCACCCCAGATGCGAATTCCCGCTCATCGCCGCATAGCCTACTTCACAGCGATCAACATCAACGGGGAACTCTGGAAACAAATGAGCCTCGATGGGGGTCCCGGGTGGCGGGAAGCGACCGAGAACCCGCGCTATCCCAACCGATCCGATCGTGGCCATTTGGTGCGGCGCGAATACCCGAACTGGAGCAGGGCCACCGTGGCCAAACGCGCCAATGCCGATACGTTCCACTTCACGAATCACACGCCGCAGGCCGCCATCTTCAACCAGAGCACGGAGCATTGGCAGGGCATCGAGAACTACGTGATCCGCAACGCTGAGGATGGTGACAAGGAGGTGAGCGTGTTCGTGGGACCGATCTTCAATACGCGCGGTCCGCAGTGGAAGGATGTGCGCCTGTGACGGCGGTCACTTCGGCGCGGTGCGGTAGATATAGATCCCCAACAGGAGGAAGAGCACGTTCGGGATCCACACCGCGATGAGCGCGGGGAGGCCGGCGTTCGTGGCAGCGACCGAGGTCATCTTCTGCGCGAACACATACATCAGCGCGATCAGGAAGCCGAGCGCGAGATGCAACCCCGTACCGCCACGCACCTTGCGGCTGGCCAAACTCACGCCGATGAGCGTGAAGACGTACACCGCGAACGGTGCGCTGGAACGTTGGTGCCGTTCGATCTCGAAGAACGCCGTGTCGCTGCCGCCGCGCGCATGCTCGGCCGCTATGAAGTCATCAAGTGCGGGCGTACGCATGGCCATGGCATTCCCGGGGCGCTGGCCCACATCGCTGGGCACCAAGGCCAGTGCGGTATCCAGCAGGCTTCCGCTCTTGAGGTGTTCGCCAGCGGAATTGATGGAGCGGATATAGTAATCCTGGATCTTCCAATGACCGGTCAGTGTGTCGTACGTGGCGCGATCGGCGAAAAGCTTCCACTTCAGGTCGAGGCCATCCCATTGTTCCAAACTGAAATGGTAGCCACGCCGTGCCTGGGCATCGAATGATTCGAAGTAGGCGATGCTGCCCGGCATGATCTCGCGGTGGATGTGGCTATCGTCGATGAAGAACTGCGCGCGGATGTGCTCCTCCTCAAAGGCCAGTCGCACGCGGTTCGCGTCGGGCAGGACCG
>JBATMK010000184.1:0-8156 GCA_049289815.1 Flavobacteriales bacterium | reverse complement strand
TCCTGCTCGCTGATGGCGCCGCAGTTGAGGCCGCGCAGGAAGTAGTTGAGCAGGCCCTGACCGGTCGCGGCATCGTCGAAGACATCGCTGGTGAGTGTGGCCCGGGCGGCACGTTCCACGAAGGCTTTCAATCGAGACGCGGCGTCCTCGTAGCTCTCCAGGAAGAAGCTGTAGACGGCGGCGTAGCGCATGGGGAATTGCGCGGGGTTGAGGTCCCAGCCCTGGTAGAGGCCTTTCCAGAGCGAGTGGCGCGTGTGGTCGTACGCCTTCTTCCAGTTGCGGTGCACCACGGCCTTGTTCTCCGTGCGCTGCTTCGGGGTGAGTTTCGCGCCACGGTGCGGACCGATGGGCATGACGTTGGTGGCGCCATCGCTGAGCCAGATGCCGGTTGCGCCGAGCGAGACCTTCATCATCATGTGCGCGAAATCGCACACGGCGTGGCCCATGTCCTGGTACTTCGCGGTGATGTTGTTGGCGGCGGTGTAATCGTATGTCCCGAAAGCCGTGGCGATCATGCGGCCCTTGCTAGCCAGCACATAACGTCGCAGCGGATTGCTGCCGTCCTCGCCGATCACGGACTGCGTAGTCTCCACCATCATCTCCATCTTCAGCGCGTTCTTCGGGATCTTGGTGTTGGCTTCGATCGCTTCGAAGAGTTGCACCAGCGCCGTGATCTGCTCGGGGATGGTCACCTTCGGCAGCATCACCACGAAATTGTCGGGCAGCTTGCCGTTGGTGGCCTTGGCGAGCATAGTGAGGAAGATGTCCAGCGTGCGCGCGCCGCGTTCCTTCAGGTCTTCGGTGAAGGGCTTGATGCGGATGCCGATGAAGGGCGGCAGCGACTTCGCTTTCATCCCCTTCGCCACTTCCAGTGCGGCCTGCACGGCGGTGGCGTCCTCCTCCTCCCAGCTGCGGTTGCCGAAGCCGTCCTCGAAGTCGATGCGAAAATCCTCCAGCGCCTCGGTGCGCAGCTTGTGGATCACCTTGTTGTACGTGAGGTAGGACAGCCATCCTGGCTGTCCACGCAGCGCGGCTCCTTTCAGCTTGTCGAAACGCTTCCCGAGCTTGGCGATGTCGGCCGGTTTCTTCGGCAACTTCTCATGGCCGGGCAGTTCGAGCGCGCGCGCGAACTCGGTGAAATCGGCCGCGTTTTCCGTCAGCGTCTTCAGTGCGGCCTTGGCCATCTTCTGCGCGGTGTCTGCGCGGAACAGGTCGGCGCCGCCGTACACGGTATGTACCGGCTGGCGGTCGGGCCGGTCGCCGGGGTAGATGGCCTGGAAGGCTCTGTTGGCCTTGCCGAGGGTGTCGAGGATGCGGGACTTGTCCTTGGTGGGAACGCTGAGATCCATGGGGCGAAGATGCGGGAAGTGTGGTGGATCCTAAGCTTCCCCAGCTAGCTCATTTGCGGACATGGTGGACTTGGTGGACCGTTGTGCGTCCACAACGTCCACCGTGTCCACAAACCGCCAAGGCGCTACATTGGTGGAATGCCTGAAAAGCCAACAGAACCCCTGCTTCCACCGCACGGCGGCTACCGGAAACTCAAGAGCTTTCAGGTGGCGCAGTTGGCCTATGATGTCACCGTGCGCTTTTGCGAGCAGTACATCGATCGGTTCAGCCGCACGCGGGATCAAATGGTACAGGCCGCTCGCAGCGGCGTTCAGAACATCGCCGAAGGCAGCGTGGCCAGTGGCACTTCCAAGAAGAGCGAGTTGTTCCTTACCAACGTGGCCAGAGCAAGTCTCGAAGAACTGAAGTTGGATTACGAGGACTTCCTACGCCACCGTTCATTACCGCTTTGGGAGAGAACCAACACGCTACGTCAAGCACTTATCGACCGCCGTTGCGTCTCGGCCGATGATGTTGCTCGCTGGTGCAAAGAAGCGAACACACGAGACAAGTCAAAGACCTTTCCCGAGCTCTCCGCAAACGCAGCTCATGCATTGATCTCGGCTGCGATCGGCTTGGTGGACAGGCAGATCAAGAGCCTTTCTGAAACGTTCGAAAAGGAAGGCGGCTTCAGCGAGCGGATGCACCGTGTGCGATCCGCGGCCCGTTCGAAGGGATAGTTCTCAACTTCCCCGATAGGTGGAATAGCCCCACGGGCTCAGCAGCAACGGCACATGGTAGTGCGCATCCGAAGCAAGTTCGAAGACCACTTCGATATAGGGATAGAAGCTCTTGGTCTTGTGCTCGCTGAAGTAGGCCGACACATCGAAACGCACGCGGTAAATGCCTGCGGGCAACGGCTTGCTCTCCGGCACGAAGTCCGGAATGCGGCCATCGGCGTTGGTGCTGCCCATCGCAATATCCTCCCATTGGTCGGGGCCAGCGGAGCGTTGCAGCGTGACGCGAACGCCACGGGCGGGCAAGCCCCGCGCGGTGTCGAGGATATGTGTCGAGAAGGTGCTCATAGAAGGAGTTTCTTCAGGCGTAGGCGTGTGATCTTGTTCTGTTCCGCGGCCGCGACCATCACTTCGGTCTTGGGGTCATTGGGCATGCGGGCCTCAAGCAAGGCGAGCATCTCTGCGGCGCTCTTGCCGGTGGCGCACACGATAAAGATGTGCCCGAACTTCTCCTCATAGCTCTTGTTGCCGGCTGCGAGGCGTTCGATCACGGCACGGTCAGCTCCCTCAACCCCTTTCTGTTCTCCGCTGGCCCAGGCCTTGGTGTCGGCGTACTTCTTCGCAAGACTATCCACGTCGCCGATGCGCGGGTGATGCGTGAAGGCCTCGAGGTAATCGTCCACATCGCACTCCTCCCAGATCGTATCGCTGATCTCCATCATCTCGGCCAGGCTCTCGAAGGGGCGGCCGATCACCATGCGGTCCCCCCAGCGGGCCGCGCCGCAGCATTGCTCGAATGCCGCTGCGGCATCAGCTTCGCTCAGGCGGTTGAGTGCATCCAATGTCATCGCGAGGAATCTTCGACGAAGCGATCTGCCATTCAGTTGACGACGCTGCCCCACAGGCGCATCCGGCTCACGCCGCCATCGGGGAAGATGCTCAAACGTACGTGCGTCACGGGTTGCTTGCTCGATACCTCCTGCTCATAGTGGTGCTCATGATCGGCCTGGAGCTTTGTGCGCTCGATGATGGTGCTCCACTTCGCGTTGGTGAGCGCTTCGCTCTCAGCTTTCGGGTCGACCCAGTGGGTCGACGGTACAGGAGCTTCTACCGATGTTCCTTCCAAGAGAAAAGTGTCCGGATAGTTTCCCTTGAAGTGGCCCGTGTCGATGAGCGCCTTTTGGATGAGGCCCTTGTGCGCCAGCCGCACGATCACCCAGTCGCGGTTGTTCGTTGTGCGGTTGCGCTTGGTCTCCCAGCCATCGCCCATGTTCACGCCGCGACCGGGCATGATCAGGTTGTTCATGTGGCTGAAGAACATGTCGTTGCACTCCACGGCCAGCGCACCGTTCTGTGCGGCGGCCAGGTCCACGACCTCATCCGGTTTCACGCGTGACCAGTCGCGTTGCACTTCGCCGTAGACGCGCAAGCGGGCCACGCCGCCATCGGGATAGATGTGCAGGCGGATGTGCGTGAAGAGGTTGCCCTTCGACGGGCTCAGGGCGACAGTTTCGAGGAAATGCTGGGATCCCGGGTTCAACGTGGTCCTTGGAAGTACTTCAACCCATTCCGCGCCATCGCCATTCTCGTTGGGCAATCCGTTCGGGGCATAGCACGCATCGATCGAACAGGCCTGCGGCTGATTGCCGAGGAAGTGCGCGGTATCCACATCGAAGCCCTTGATCGTGCCCGCAGCGCCAAGTTCGATCACCGCGATGTCGTGCCCTTCGGTGCGCTTTCGGCGGCTCTCCCAGCCGTCCATCCACTTGCCGCGGTCGGTGTACTTGTCAGCGATGAAAATGGGTTTGCTGGGCTTGATCAGGTTCTCCTTCTCGGCGAAGAAGTCATCCGTACACCACAGGACTTTGCCACCGAAGCGCTCGGCGGCGAGGTCGATGAGGTGGGTGAAGGCGGGGGCGGCGTTCGACGGGGTCATTCTCTCTAGCTAGTCCTGATGATATCGCGCTAATAGTCTCTTCAACTCCTCGATACGGATCTCCGTGAGCTTCCGCATCTCGAACATAACAGCAGCGGCGGACCCATTGCTAACGATGTCCCCAATGAGAACCCGGCAATGGCGGTCCCTGAACTCCCGCCACGTTCGCTGGAGTTCTTCGAAGGTTCCCAACAGCGTATCGCCATCGACCTTCCGGATCTCCACGACCAGGCTGTCATAGTAGACATTCAGCAGCGAGTCGCTCCGCTGGAGCCGGAGGTTTTCGCAGATGCGATCATGTAGGGTCGTGGCCTCCTCATCGCCAAGGGAATCGCAATTGAAGGGCTGAGCCCTGTAGAATTCGAGGTAGTCCATATCCTTCAGGTAGCTCAGATCGCCTTGGGCAGAGCAACTATCACTGAGCAGAAGTGCTAGGAGAACGGTTCCGATCTTCATCGCGCAAGCAAGGGAATGGTCAGGTTCACTGAAGCTCCCTCACCGAAAGCAACGTGACCCTGAACAACGGTTCGCGCGATGACACCAGTCAGCATGCGTCCAGCATAGGGTGTCAGCTTGTGCCTGTGTTCCACCATCTCCTCCTTCACCAAAAAGCTCGCCTCCGGGTCCCAGATCACCAGGTCGGCATCGCAGCCGGGAGCAATGCGGCCCTTCTGCTTCAGGCCAAGGAATTTCGCCGGGTGTTCGCACAGCAGTCGCGCGACATCCTCCAAGGAGAAGCCGCGCTGCTTCGCATCCGTCCAGAACGCAGACAATAGGAATTGCAAGCCAGCGATCCCACCCCAAGCCTTCATGAAATCGCCGCTCTGCTGCTCCTTGATATCCGGCGGCGCCGGTGAATGGTCTGTGGCCACGAAGTCGAGCGTGCCGTTCTTCAGCGCCTCCCAGAGCAGCTCGTTGTTCGCCCGCTCGCGGATCGGCGGTGCGCACTTGAACTGCGTGGCACCATCAGGGATCTCCTCGGCGCAGAACACCAAGTAGTGTGGACAGGTCTCGGCGGTGATGCGCAGGCCACGCTTCTTCGCGTCGCGGATCAGCGGCAGCGCTTCGGCGGAGGAAACGTGAACGATGTGCACGTGGACATCGAACTCCTCGCTGAGGCGGATCATGAGGGCGATGGCGACGGTTTCCCACTTCGTAGGGCGACTTGCTAGGTATTCGGCATGAGATCGTGGGTTGCGTTTCGACGGGCTCAGCGTGACAGTGCTTGGGGATTCGAGTTCGCAATGCACTAGCAGCTTGGCATCATGCTTCTTCAAGATCGGCAGAGCCTTGCGCAGATCCGCTTCGGTCACGTTCGGGAACTCATCGATGCCCGAATGCGTGAGGAAGGCCTTGATGCCGAAAATGCCCGCGTTCAGTAAACCATCGAGATCGTTGATGCTGCTCGGGATCACGCCGCCGTAGAAACCGACGTTGACGTGCAGCTTTCCTCGCGCGGCTTCCAGCTTCAACTTGAATGCTTCCACCGTTGTTGTGACCGGGCTCGCGTTCAGCGGCATCTCGATCATCGTAGTAATTCCTCCGGCGGCAGCGGCTCTGGTGGCGGTTTCGAATCCCTCCCACTCCGTTCGGCCTGGTTCGTTGATGTGGACGTGCGCGTCGATCACACCGGGCATGATCACCTTGTCGCCGAAGCTCCCGAAGGGGATGCCTTCACGTTCCACGTGACCGGGCAGGACGTCCTTGATCTTACCATCGGCGAGGATGAGCGTGGCTTGGACCACACCGTTCGGCGTGATAACCCTCGTGCTATGCAATGCAAATTCGTCCATCAAATGCGTGCGTGACATGTCACCCCCCTATGGGGTCTTAGCTCCCTGCAAGATCCATCGTTTCAAGATCGTTCTCTCCTCATCCGTCATGCCGGTCTTGTTGCCTTGGGGCATCGTCTTGGTGCGTACAGCGCGCGTCATGATCTTGTCGGCCATGGCCTGGATCTGCTCGGGCGTGTCGTACATCACCCCGTTCGGTGCCACGCGGTTCACATCGTCGGTCGGGTTGGCACTGTGGCATTGCACGCAGCGCTTCTGGATCACCGCGTTCGCATCCTCGAAGCTCGCTGGTATCGCGGCATCCAAGGTATCCTCGAAGGCCGGTGAGATCGCCACGCTCAGGAAGACCAACGCCAGGATGCTGATCACCAGCACCCACGTACGCTTCACGCCGCGATCCAGCAGATTCCAATAGTGTTTGATGCCCGCGCTGGCCACGATCATCACCATCAGGATCAACCAATTCCAGCTGTGCCCGAACGTACTGGGAAAGTGGTTGCTGATCATGATGAAGACCACCGGCAACGTGAGGTAGTTGTTGTGCAATGAGCGCTGTCCGGCCTTCTTGCCGAGCGTGGCATCCAGCGGTTGAGCGGTCTTCGCGGCGCGCACCAAAGCCTTCTGGCTGGGGATGATGGTGAAGAACACGTTGCCGACCATGATCGTCCCGATGACCGCACCCACATGGATGAAAGCCGCACGACCACTGAGCAGATGCGTGAGCGCGTAGGTCATGATGCCGAGGACCACGGTGCCCACAAGGGCGAAGAGATCCTGCCGCAGGATCAGCTTCGAGCTGCACATCCGATCATAGATGACGTATCCCAGGATCAACGAACCGATGCCGATGCCGATCGCTTTCATCGAGGAGATGTCCGCGATGGTGGGATCGATCATGAAGGCCTTCGCATCGGCGTAGTACACGATGAACATCAGCGCGAACCCACTGAGCCAGGTGAAGTAGGCCTCGTATTTGAACCAGTGCAGATGTACGGGGATCACCTTCGGTGCCACCTTGTACTTCTCCACGTAGTAAAAGCCGCCGCCATGGATCGCCCAGAGGTTACCGACGAGTTCCTCGCGCAGGCCATGGGTGCGGTTCAGCTTGTTCTCGAGGAAGATGAAGTAGAACGATGCGCCGATCCACATGATGCCAGCGATCACATGGGTCCAGCGCACCGCTAGATTGAGCCATTCCATCACGTAGCCGTACATCGGGGTGCCTTCCAGGGCGATGTAGGTGAGGTAACCGAGCAGGACCGCCCAGAAGAAGAACTTGGCCGTCTTTCGCGCGGCAATCGCAGTCGCATGTGCCTGCTCCAAGTCGAAACGGACGCCGGGCAACAGTGTCTCAGCCGTGAGCCTGGACTTCAAGATGCCGACCTGGACACGGAACCAGAAGAACAGCAGCAACAGGCACGCACAGAGGATGACGGCGAACGGGAATGATCGGGCAGCCACCAGCTTTTCGTGGAAGCCCGGTTCCGGCACAGGTGCATCGGCCGAAACAATTGCTGAGGTATCAGAGGCTGTGGTGTCGCTGGCAAGGGTATCGATCGCTCCAAGCTTTGCGGTGGTATCCTTGGCCAGGGTATCAGTCGCTTGCGGCCACGCCACCGTGGTTACGGCAAGGCACAGCAGCACTGCGAACAGGTATTTCACCACGGGAACCACTCCTGACGAAGATGGCCTTTTCACCCCCTATGGAGAACAGCAGGGAATGCCGGTACTTTGAACACAGCCGTGAACAACCCACGCGACTTCTGGAACAAGGTGCTCCTCGCAGTGCAGGCGGGTGAGGCCTGCGTGCTGCTGTGCGTTGTGGAGAGCATTGGCAGCAGCCCTGGCCGCAAGGGCTTCAAGATGTGCGTGACTTCCAGCGGGACCATGTTCGGTTCCATCGGCGGCGGAAGCATGGAGCACAAGCTGGTGGAGCTGGCACGTTCGCTCATGGATAAGCCTGCGGAATTCCCGTTCCTGAAACGGCAGATCCACCAAGCGGGTATCGGGCAGGACCGTTCGGGAATGATCTGCTCGGGAGAACAGACCGTGGCGTTCTTTCACTTCGTCCACCCTGTCAACCAGGCGACATTGGTGAACATTGTAGACGCGGTGGACGCTGGCGCGCCACGTGTTCTGGAACTTTCCTCACGGGGGATCCATGTTTCCTCGGAGCCCTCTTTGACAGCCCTCGAAGGGGAAACGGAATGGAGCTATCGCGAACCGCTACTGGAGCAATCCCGAATCGCGATCATCGGTGGAGGGCACGTCTCCTTGGCGCTTTCACGGACCATGAACCAATTGGGGTTCCATGTGCACGTGCTCGACGACCGCGATGGATTGAACACGATGCGCGAGAAC
>JBATMK010000183.1:0-5928 GCA_049289815.1 Flavobacteriales bacterium | reverse complement strand
GGGTAGCGGATCGACGGGAACTCCGTCGATCCGCTCGCCAATAAGATAGTTGCGGAAAACTTCCTGCGCTCAGCGCGCGAGGCTCTCTATCGAGCGGATCTCGCCCGAGCCCGATACATCCCTGCTGATCTTGCTGGGGTTCCCCTTGTAGGTCACATCGCCGCTACCAGCAACCGATGCTTCGAGGCTCTCGTTCGCCACCACGGCCACATCACCGCTGCCTTCAACGGCCACGTTCACATTGGCGCTCACCAAACCGTTCGCGCTGATATCGCCGCTGCCTTCCACCTGCGCCTTGAACGTTGCGCAGGTGCCGCTCAACTTCATATCGCCACTCCCTTCGATCCCCGCTTCGATGCTCTTCGCGGTGAACGAAAGGGTGATGTTGCCACTGCCTTGGATATCGAGATCCACCTTGTCCGCAGCAAAAGTGCCGTTCCCCTTCACGTCGCCGGATCCTTCAATGCTCACCATGTCGATGGTGGGCACACTGATGTGCACGGTGAATGTCTTGTCCGTGCTGTAGCTCTTATCGCCGGTGCCGATGAACCACACACCGTTCCTCACTTCAGTGGTGAGCAACTCCGCGATGTTGGCTTGCGCTTCCACTTCCACCGAGCGCGTAGATGACTGCGTAAGCACCACATCGATGGCGCCTTCCACCGTGATGCCGTGGAAGTTCTCCACGCTCACCACCTTTTTCACCACCTCGCCGGTGCCTTTCACATGATCGCAGGCCGAAGCGAAGCTGAGCGTGCCAATGAAGATCGCTGGGAGGAGGATGAGGTTGCGCATGACGGTTGTGTTTGGTGTTGCTGCCGACGAACGTAGAACGCGCGGGAACCGGTCGGTGTTAGGGAATGTTAAAAGCGGATCACTCACTCCACCCCTCCCACCACCGCTCGCTGGCAGCCGAATCCGGCCAGCGCACAATGCGACCCGGCCTAGGAGTGAAAAGTTCCACGTTCAACTCCACAGCTTTCTTCGACAGTCGGGTGATCGGCTCTTTCCAAGTATGCATGCCCAGACTGTACTTCGCCCAATGGATCGGCATCAGCACCTTGGCCTTGACATCCACTGCCGCTTGCGCCGTCTCCTCGGGCATCATGTGGATGTTGCTCCAGCGCTCGTTGTAGGCACCGCATTCGAGGAACGCCAGATCGAAGGGCCCCAAGCGCTCGCCCACTTCCTTGAAGGTGGGCGAGTAGCCGCTGTCCGCACCGAAGTAAATGCGCTGGCCCTTGCACTCGAACGCCCATGATCCCCACAATGTGCTGAAGCGGTTGGTGAGCCCACGACCACTGAAATGGCGCGCCGGTGCCAGCGTCAATTTCACCGGTCCCACTTCAGCGCTTTCCCACCACGCCTTTTCAGCGATCGATGATGCCGCGATCCCCCAATGCTCCAAGTGGGCGCCAACGCCAAGGGCGGTGATGAACTGGAGCGTGACAGCATTGTCATGGTGAGCCCGTCGAACCATGGATCTGCTCATCTGGT
Source organism: Flavobacteriales bacterium (assembly GCA_049289815.1). Lineage (GTDB taxonomy): Bacteria > Bacteroidota > Bacteroidia > Flavobacteriales_F > PHOS-HE28 > PHOS-HE28. Next base: position 4,431 of record JBATMK010000183.1, on the reverse strand, counting down.
CGCGGTTCGACGAGCTCACCGTGACAGCCTTTTGCGCTTCCAACAACTCGCGCATGGTCTCATGGCACAAGTGATCGTAGTGATCGTGCGAGAGCAGCACCACATCCAACTTCGGCAACAGGTCAACGCGCATGTGCTCGCGATAGTTGAAGCGCTTCGGCCCAGCAAAAGAGAATGTTGAAGCCCGCTCACCGAACACGGGATCGATGAGGAAAGTCACACCCTCCACTTTCAAGAGCAACGACGAGTGCCCGAACCATACGAAGGCAAATCCGGTGTCGGGCAATGCGTCCCACGCCTTCCTGTCGAAGGGCACGTTCGGGATCACCGCTTTCGGTTCGCGGCCGGGCGCTCCCTTGATGAATTCCCACATTACACCGAGCAAGGTGCCCAAGGGCATATCCATGTTCGTGTCCACCACATTGTGGAGTTTGCCCTCACGATAGTTGGGCAGCGACCGCAGCTTGGCCAAGCGACCGCCTGCCGGGTTCGATCCAATGCGCGGGGCAAGCTTGAAGTAGCCAATGAACAGGAGCACAAGCAGAACGACCAAGGACAAAAGGGACCAGAGCAGCATGTGGTTGGCCCGCCATCATGTGCGGCGGCGTGCGAAGGTCGGTGGCGCTGGCATGGAGTAACATTGCCTCATGCGAGATCCGGTTCCCGGCATCGTGGCACTGCTGGTTGCGATGGGCGCTAACGCCCAAACCACTGAAAGCACAGGCTACCACGGCCTGATGCGGGTGGAGAACGAATACAAACTGAACGTGCCCGACTCGCTGGCCGACGCGGTATGGCAGTGGATGGTGAGCGAGTTCGGCCCCGATGGCCCGGCCTTGCGTTCGCTGGACAGCACCTTCAGTTCGAAGGTTGCAACCGACAGAATGGTGGATCAGTACTTCGACAATGACCGATGGCAGTTGCTGCACAGCGGCAATGGAGTGCGTTTGCGATCGCGCCAAGTGCTCTCCGACCCGGCCGATCGCAAGAACGGGCGCAAGTTGATGCAAGTGAAGATCAACAATGTCGATGGAAACGTGCTGAACCGTGGCGAATACAAGTTCAAGATCGATACGCTGCTCACTGACACCGATTCCGTGGATCCCCGGGAACGACATCCCTTCCTCGGCCTGGTGGCGCCGCTCCATCGGGACAGCCTCCTGGCCACATTGCACCGGTACGGCGTAGAAGGTGACAGCCTCCATCCCACCCTGCTGCTGGATCAATTGCGCCGCCGCGTTTACGTGCTCCGCGATGCTGTTCCCTTTGCCACCCTGAGCCTCGATGATGTAAACGCGCGCTTCGGGGTCAAGTCGTACAACAGCCACGAGTTGGAACTGGAGTTGAACGAGATACGCTACACAGCGGCTGACACGAACGCCCGCGCGGCGATGGAACAGGTCAATGGTGACATCATGGAGCGTGTGGTGCGCCGATGGCCGACCCTCAAACAGGACCAGACACCGAAGTACAAGAAGGCGTGGATCGCCATGGGGCTTGCTCCTGTTGCCGAAGTGCCGGAGAGAAGTCGCAGGCCGATCTGGATCGTGTTCGGCGGTGCCGCCGTGGTGCTCATTGCTGCGATAGCCGCAGCACGGCGAAAACGCAAGGCGGAAGGCTCGGTTTGAGGCGGCAGAAAGGGGTTGCCCTTTCGTTCCCTACCCGGTAGTTTCGGGCCATGACCTTGAAATGCAAACTCTGGCCGGCTTTCGCGTTGCTCTGCGCAGCACAAGCAACGGCTGCTGACGTCGTGTTGGTGCCGTTGGGCGCCACATGGAAATACCTGGACAATGGGAGCAACCAGGGGTCGGCTTGGCGCGCTCCGGCGTTCAACGACGCCGGCTGGGCCAGCGGGCCGGCGGAACTCGGCTATGGTGATGGGGATGAGGCCACGGTGGTGAGCTATGGTCCAAGTTCCTCCAACAAGTACATCACCACGTATTTCCGTCGGACGTTCAGCATTGCCAACGTGAGCGCCTTCCCGGCCTTTCTGCTGGAGGTGCTCCGCGATGACGGTGTGATCATTTGGGTGAACGGCGTGGAGGCGATGCGCAACAATGTCGCCGAAGGAACCATCGGATACACCGCTGGAACCTATGCCAGCATTGGTGCGCTGGATGAATTGCGCCGCTACGAACAGCTTCTTCCGGCTGCCTTGTTCGTCAACGGCAGCAACACCATTGCCGTTGAAATGCACCAGTACAATGGAAGCAGCACCGATCTGAGCTTCGATCTGCGCTTGACCGGTCTGGACAATGTGCCCTCTCTGTTCCGTGGACCGTATCTGCAGGCCGCACATGCAGGAGGCATTACGATCAAGTGGAAGACGGATGTGCCGTGCAATGGGCGTGTGCGCTATGGCACGGCACCGGGCAATACCCCGTTCGTTGTGGACAACGCGAGCGTTTCACAGGATCACGATGTGGTGATCACAGGGCTTCTTCCAAGCACGACCTACTACTACAACATTGGCACCACCACTGCCGACCTGGCCGGCGTGAACGATGCGTCATACTTCTTCCGCACGCATCCCGTCATCAGCACCTCCACACCATTGCGCATCTGGGCCATCGGCGATGCTGGCACCGCAACGACCGAACAATTCGGCGTACGGGACAGCTACCTCAACTACGTCGGGAGCAACAAGGCGGATGTATGGCTCATGCTGGGCGACAATGCATACTTCCATGGGCGGGAAGCCGAATTCCATGCAAGCGTTTTCAAGGAAGGATACCCGAGCATCCTTCGCAATACATGCTTGTGGCCCACACCCGGGAACCACGATTACTACAGCAGCGCGGACGCCACCACGGAGACAGGGCCGTACTTCGATCTGTTCGCACCGCCGAAGCTGGGCCAGTGCGGTGGAGTGCCCAGCAACACTGAGGCCTACTACTCGTTCGATCGGGGCAACGTCCACTTCATCTCCCTGGATAGCTACGACAGTCCACGCACCAGCACCGGCGCCATGGCCACCTGGCTGCTGCAGGATCTGGCCTATGCCGAGGCGCACAGCGATTGGGTCATTGCTTACTGGCATCATCCACCGTACAGCAAAGGCAGCCACAACAGCGACGACCCCGCTGACAGTGGCGGGATCATGCGCGACATGCGCCAGAACATTTTGCCGATCCTGGAAGCGCACGGCGTGGACCTCGTGCTTACAGGCCATAGCCACAGCTACGAACGCTCGTACTTGATCGACGGCCACTATGGCCTGAGTTCAACCTTCAACATGAGCACAATGCGGCTGGACGGAGCCGCTGGGCGCATCAGCGAACTGGGTGCCTACCAGAAGGCGGGCGATATGGCTCCGCACGACGGCGCCGTTTACACGGTTTGCGGGGTGGGCGGCAAGAAGGACGCGGTCGGAAGCCTGAACCACCCTGCCATGTTCATGAGCACCTATTCCCAACTGGGCAGTTTGCTGATCGATATCGACGGCACTGCACTGCATGCCAAATTCCTCAACGATGCGGGCGCGGTGATCGACCATTACGATATTGAGAAGCCCCAGAGCACCTTACCTCTTGCATTGAAAGTTGCCTTGGAAGGGCCCCTCGACACGATCTCCGGACTCATGCACGACAGCCTGCGTGTGCGCGGATTCATTCCGCTACAACAGCCCTTCACCGGCATCTTCCCATTGGTCGGGGAAGGCGGATCCGAGGCGATCGCACCTGCAGTGCTCACCGTTGCCGGACCGAATGCCATCGTTGATTGGGTATTGGTGGAAGTGCGGAACGCCGAAGCACCGGGACAAGTCCTGAACACGCGGGCTGCCTTGCTCCAGCGCGATGGCGATGTGGTGGACATCGATGGTGTCTCGCCGGTCCGCGTCCATATGGCCATGGGCTTCTACCAGGTTTCAGTGCGGCATCGGAATCACCTTGGGGCCATGACCGCGACGCCCGTACAGTTGATGCGTTCGGTGAGCGTGATCGATTTCCGCTCGGGATCGTTGGCCACCTATGGCACGGCTGCCCGTAGATCCATTGCAGGCGGATTGGCCCTGTGGATGGGGAATTCCGTTGCCGACGATCTCTTGATGTACGTCGGCACATCGAACGATCGCGACCCGATGCTGACCGCGATCGGTGGCGTGCTGGTAACAAATACGGTCAGCGGGTATCTGCCTGAGGACACCAACATGGATGGCACGGTGAAATACATCGGCACAAAGAACGATCGCGATCCCATCCTGGTGAATGTCGGCGGCGTAGTGCCCACCAACACACGTCAGGAACAGTTGCCTTGATCATATCGAAAGTGGAAAGTGGAGGGTGCCACTGCACCTACCACTTTCCACATCACTCCAACCTTCCCATCACTTCTTCACCGTGGCTCCCTGCGCCACCAACGTTTCAATGTCATTGTTCACGCTGAGGATGAGCAGCGCAGTGGCCGTGCAGAACACCGGGCTCGTGATGC
>JBATMK010000182.1:0-3461 GCA_049289815.1 Flavobacteriales bacterium | reverse complement strand
GCTTGGCTCCCATCACCGCAGTGCCTTCGCTTACCACGTGCAAGTAGTAAACGCCACTGACCAAGGTGCGTACATCCAGTAGCGCATCGCCCTGCGACAGGTCAACAGGCAGTGTCCGCACCAAGCTGCCTGTGCTGCTGATCACATTCAGTTGCGCAACGGCATGCAGACCTTGTGGTAGTTGCCACGTCAGTTCGGCGTACTCGCGTGCCGGAACAGGAGCTACCCCAAGTGCTACACGGTAGTTGATACCGCTCAGTTGAGCAATGAACAGCCCGGTCGGAATGCTCAGCGGGGTGCCGCATTCCTCGATCCCCTTGCGGTAATAATCCAATAGATGCACTTGCTGGGTGGCAGTCCACGGGTCATAGCTATCGTAGTAGGGTCCACCGCATCCTGCAATGAAGGTGCTGATCCAATAGTCCGACTCGACGCACGTATCCCCGGCGACATACTGCACCCATGCCATGCGGCCACAATGCTGCATATCCGCACCGACGGAATCGAGCACCGGGGGGCAGGGGAAATCCAGCACAATGTGCTGGGGGGGTGACAAGAGATCCGTGACCCAGAGCGTGTCGTACTCGTGTTGGAGGAATGGTGGAAACCCGATGATAGGGGAGGGTTGATAGACCCAGGATGAGATCACATACTGCGCACTGTCCAACCCCGTGGTCCATTGTTCGGCGATCACCGTATCGATCTGCGTAGCCGGTGGTCCCATTTGGAAATTGACCTGCGTCAAGAACGTATGATGGAACACATCACCCACATCGTAGTCGAACACCTCGCCGTTGGTCAAATAGGCTTGGGGCCAAGCGGAGAAGCCAATGAAGGACAACGCCGTTGCGAACACCATTTGCCGCCACCCACGCATGCAGACTGCCCTGTGGTTCATTGCCATATCCCTGTGCAGGTCATCGCTCGTCCCATTGCAAGATACTACGCCATGACACACCCGCTCGCGTAGCTCCCATTGCGCTGCCGCTTGCGTTCCGCTTGTTCATCCGGGTGCTTCAATACTCTTCGCTCATTGCCCCTTCACTCCGGTCCGGCCAGATAGGCGCGGGCTTTCGTGAGTTCCGGTAGCCATTGAGGGCCGGGGCCGGGTGAAAGCGATCCCCGTCAACTGTTCTGCCCGGTTCGTCCACTCGGAGCATGGCGCGCCGATGCCGATGGTCCAGATTCGTTGTGCGAACGAGAACTTGACCGATCATGAAGAAGAGCAACAGAACTGTTCCCGCTTTCAAAGCGGCCCTACTATCAACCGCATTGTTGGTGCTCCCCATCCTCTTGAGCTCCTGCCAGAACAAAGACGTGGTAGCTCCGGCGGGAACCACCGTGGATGATCACGGCAATGGTGGGCATGGATCCGATGATCCTCCTGGCGACGACCACGGCGGTCAGTGAACGGCTTGACCGCCGCGCGCACGGTCGGCTGCGACTTTGTGCTGACGTAGTAAACCGCCGAGCAGCTTAAGGTCCAGCATTGTCATGGTGAGCCCGTCGAACCATGACCTCAGTGGACACTGTACTCCGAACGGAGGCACCACCATCGACGACCCCCGGCCACGAGGTCGCGGGTTGTTGCGTTGTGGAATGCACGCCCGGCCCATTCCAGAACGAGCCGCTGGTTAAGGGAAATACGCGTTCATCAACGTGAAGTCGATGTTCCCGCTCTGGCTATGGCAGCCGCGGCATGCCGCCCCACGATCGCTGGAAGGGATCGCCACCTCCCCTGAGGGTGTTATCTCCGCCCACACCCAACCATCCTGATCGGCGTTGGGGTGATCGGCCTGCTTCAACATGATGGCGTACAAGGCGAGCGCACCCGGAGCGGTGTAGAGTTCCTTCACTACAACAGCACCATCGGAAAAGAGAGTGTCCTCCACCACCGTCCCCACGCTGTCCAGGAAGGCTGCTGCTGGGGGATCGTACCATGTGCGCAACAGCGGATGCGGATGTCCCGATCCCTGGCTCCGGGGGAGCAACGTATCGGAGTGATGGTAGTAGACCTGCCCGCTGGTGTCCTGCGCGAGTCGAAGCAGTTCTAGATCCAGCGGCGCTATCCCCTCATGCTTGCAGGATGCAAGCATGAACAGCGCAGCGGCCAAGGCAACCAACGCGGGTCCGATCTTCCGTTCCATGATCATTATTCACCCAAGGCCCGTGTCCAAATTACGACCCGGGCCTGGTTACGCTCATCCGCGTCCTTGTCACTCATCCGCTGTCGCCAGGGTGGGCGGCTTGCCGGAGATGGGATCGGCGTGCGGGTAGTTGGAAACGAGATACGAAAGCGAGGAGGCGATCATCAACGGAACGAAGAGGGCAAAGCCTCCAGTACCGTACGCTTGTTCGGCGCGCTGTACTAGCTTTCGTGGACAAATCCCCACGCCAGATGGAAACCAGGACCAACGACATCAGCACTGCGCAAAAGGCCGCATGGAACAAATTCTCGCCCGGTTGGAGGAAGTGGGATGAATTGGTGGTGCAGTTCCTTGCACCGCAGGGCAAGGCCATCATCGACCACCTCGCTCCCCATGGCGCGCAACGGATCCTGGACATTGCCGCAGGCACCGGCGAGCCGGGCCTGCGGATCGCGACGATGCTTTCCGGCGGTACGGTGGTGATCACCGATCTCGCTGAAGGCATGTTGCAGGTAGCCGCTGAAAAGGCCGCACGCATCGGCCTCAGCAATGTGGAGTTCAAGGAGGCCGATGCCAATGCGCTGCCCTTCGCGGACAACAGTTTCGATGCGGTAAGCTGCCGCCTGGGTTATATGTTCTTCCCCGACATGGAGCAGGCCGCGCGGGAAATGGCACGCGTGCTGAAACCGGGTGGGCGCATTGCCACCACGGTATGGGCCGAGCCGGAAAAGAATTTCTTTGTCACATGCACCATGCAGGCGATCAACAAGCACATACCGATGCCGCCACCGCCGCCGGGTGCCCCGGGCATTTTCCGCTGCGCGCAGCCGGGAGCGGTCTCCGCGCTCTTCACCGCTGCGGGGCTCAAGAACGTATCGGAGCGCGATGTGCCGTGCCCCATGCCCGTGTCGGGTCCCGAGCAATACTGGGAGTGGCAGACCGAAGTAGCTGCACCCGTGGTGGCCGCGCTCGGTGGCGCCGATGCGGCTACGGTGGCCAAGGTGAGGGCCGAGGTGATCGCCACAATGAAAGAGCACTACCCGAAGGGCAACGTACCGGCGTGCGCACGGGTGATCGTGGCGACGAAATAGGTTCCGTCACGAGTCCCCGACCGGGGGATCGCGTCAATGTTGCAGGGTCTCGGCAGGGTAATGCAAGTAACGCCTTCCCGAAGCCTTGTTGGCCCCTACCTCTTCACAAAGCGCCCTACCAAGTGCGCGCCCACGCGCGCTTGGTAGCTGCCCGCCTTCAATGCCTGCACATCCAGTTGCGCGCGCGTGCCGGTCACGAAGCCGGTCAGCACAACGCGACCCG
>JBATMK010000181.1:0-16359 GCA_049289815.1 Flavobacteriales bacterium | reverse complement strand
ATCTGGGAGGGCGCCAAATTCTCTCAGAAGGAAGCAACGGAGCTGAGTGGCATCGCCACGGTCTTATGGACGAGCAGCTATGAAGCGACGATCAAGCGGTTGGTGCCCCAGTGCGAGCATCTCTACCTGAACAGCAACGAACACCTGCGCCAGGGCAACGAGGTAGAGACGCGCGAGGAGCGCAAGAATGCGGAGACGCGCGCGCAGTTCCCGCTGCACAGCCTGAGGCGTAGCGCACCGATCATGCACCGCATCCGTTCGCGCAAGACGGCTGAGGAAGTCGCGCAGATCCAACGCGCGATCGCGATCACGGGCAAGGCCTTCGAGCGGGTGTGCGGTTTCGTGAAGCCCGGTGTCAAGGAGTACACCATCGAAGCGGAGATCACTCACGAATTCTTACGCAACGGTTCGCGCGGGCATGCCTATACACCGATCATCGCCAGCGGCTACAACGCCTGCGTGCTGCATTACATCACGAATGATCGTGTGTGCAACGACGGCGATGTGATCCTGATGGATTTCGGCTGTGAGTACGGCGGCTATGCGAGCGACCTGACGCGTTGCGTGCCGGTGAACGGCCGCTTCACGAAGCGTCAACGCGACGTGTACAATGCGGTGCTGCGCGTAAAGAACGAGGCGACACAGTTGCTGCGCCCCGGTACCCTGCTGGCTGACTATCACAAGCAGGTGGGCAGGATCATGGAGAGCGAACTGATCGGCCTCGGGCTCATCGACAAGAACGATGTGGCGAAGCAGGATCCCGAGAAGCCGCTTTACAAGAAGTACTTCATGCACGGCACCAGCCACTTCCTCGGCCTGGATGTGCACGATGTAGGCCTGTGGAACGATATGATCCAGCCGGACATGGTCTTCACCGTGGAGCCTGGCATCTACATCCGCGAGGAGAAGTTGGGCATCCGGTTGGAGAACAACATCATCACGACGCGCGATAACCCGATCGACCTTTTCGCTGACATTCCTGTGGAGGCGGATGCGGTGGAGGAGATGATGAACAGGGTTGGCAAGAAGGTGATGGCGTGACGCACAAATCCCTTCGCACGCTCGAGGGGATCATTTGCACGTTACCAGATCCATGGGAACGCATTCAGACTTCAAACACAATCACCATGCACATCCGCTCCATCGCCATTGCCGGTCTAATCGTTGGCATCCTGTTCAAGACCCTGCACTGGCCCGGCGCCAACGTCATTGTCCTTGCCAGTAGCGTGCTGGTAATTGCCACTATGTTGCTCCTGCTGATCCGCAAGCCCGGGCCTTGGTCCGTGCAGCTGCAACGGCCGGCCATGCTGGTAGGGTCCGTGATCGCGGTGGTCAGCGGCGGCCTGTTCAAGGTGATGTACTGGCCCGGGGCCAACATGCTGATGCTGGTAGGTCTTACGGTCTGCGCGGCGTGGTTCCTGCTGGCGCCCGTTCGCTCACTGGCCAAGGCGGCTTAGGTGTGTATAACAGCACGAAGCCCCTCGATCGCTCAAGGGGCTTCGTGCCTTTCAACCCGACAAAAACTCACTCCTTGGTAAAGCGCGCGTGGCCGCGCAACCCATCCAGGTCAGCGATCAACGTGTAGTGTCCATTAGCCAAGTGCGACACGTCGAGACTGCGGGAATCGCTGTTCGACTTGCCTTCGATCATCACCGTGCGGCCTATTCCATCAACTACACGCAATGAAGCCCGTTGCAGCGACGCGGATAACCTGATGTTCAAGATGCCCGATGTTGGGACGGGGCGCAAGGTGATGGTTCCGCCATCCATGTCCATCGGATCATGGATCCCCACGAGCGCCTCTGGGCACGGGAGCTCGGTCCCGAACGAGTAACAATAGTCGTGGCTATAGGCAAATGCTCGTATGCTATCCACCCGCGCTTGCAATGCTTGCACGCTGGCCAAGGGCCCACCACTTCCGGCATCGGCATAAACAAAGGCGACCATGATCCGATGGATCGCTCCGGGCTCGAGTGTGACCGGACCCATGCTGCCGACACCTCGGATATCCGATGGATCGAGGCCCACGCTGACTTGGCTCCACGGAGCTTGTGGCACCCCGCCGGTACCAAAGCCCATCGGATCGGTCGCATCCGGGAACAAGTAGCGCGTAGGCGTGTCCGGGTCGGCAAGTGTGTCTGAGAAATGTCCCCTGCCGCCATAAAGCCATTGAGAGTTGTCCTTCCAAAAGCCCTTCATGTAACCGTAGTAGTGTATGGCAAGCGCTGGGTCGCCTGTCACTGTTCCATCGTTGTTGTGGGTAACGAAGTGCATCATCCCCTGGCGTTCGTTGTCCAGGATCCCATCCCCGGAACCATAGCCGTTGAACGCGACCAGTGCAGAGTCGGGGGTCCAATCTGTGCCATCGTAGTCATTGATCAGGCCGCACAGGATCGTTGCGCCAAAGGCTATTGCACTCACAGGATCGTCACTGTATCCATACCACAGGTCCTTGGCAGCGTCACACCCAGAATGATTATCGCCCAAGAAGCCTAAGTCGAAGTCGATGAACAAGCCGGCATGGAAATCGGTCAGTGTGAGCTTACCGCGGTTGATGATGCGGTACTCCACAAAGATGGTGTTCGCCAAAGCCGCGCTCGGCCCATTGAACGCGAACGGCCGGGCCTGCACTTCAACACCCATTTGCAGTCCACCGCTTTCCGTATGCACATCCAGCTTGTCGTTGTAAATGAAATACAGCGATTGGTCACCGGGGCTGCACGGCACATCGCAGTCAGCGGGATCATAGATGCCATCCGCATTGAAGTCGATGAACGGTGCCAAATACGGATCCTGCGCAGCTTGCTGGTCGCCCATGGCGGGCCATGTATTGAAGTAGCCCGGCATCTGGTATCCCGGGAACTGGATGCTCACATCGCAGTTGGGATCTTGCAGGCAGTTGCAATAGGCTTGGTATTCCACCACTTCGGCGGTATGCACATTCCACACGTTGTCGTACTGCGCCGAAACCGCTGGTGTGATGGACGCGCTCCCATCGTTGCTCAGCGGCCCGGGCCACCAATCCTCGCCCACTTGGTTGAAACGCACGGCAGCCAGGTGCAGGCTGTTGTTGGCATCCCTTCCCCCCATCCACAGGTTCGCTGAGGAGGAGACATATGTTCCGGACCCGTTCGGAGCCTCGAACTCGGTTAAACTGCCGTTGGAGAGGAACCGCGCGCGCACGTTGTTGATGTCCAGGTCGGCGTAGTTCTGGGCGTGAACGATAAGTGGGGCTATGAAGAGCATCAAGACTGCACAGCGGAGATATCGTTCCATGATAATAAGAGTTTGTGACAGCAACGTAGCCGCAGCACGCTGATGATCAATGTCATTCACGAGCATCGGCGTGTCCCACTATACCAATGGTGCTGACGGTTGCACGAAGCCCCTCGATCGCTCAAGGGGCTTCGTGCCTTCCAACCCGACAAAAACTCACTCCTTCACGAAGCGCGCATGGCGGCGGATCCCGTCATGCTCCGCGATGAATGTGTAGTGTCCGTCCGCCAGATGCGACAAGTCAAGCGTGCGTTGCAAGCTGCCGGTGCCGCGCACGCGGATCACAACACGTCCAACCGCATCAACCACATGTAGCGCGGCTCCGCGCATCGTGGTCGGTAACACGATGTTCAGGAGATCGGAGGCCGGCACCGGGTAGACCGTGATGGACGGGTCGGCAACAAGTTGCGGCTCACCCATACCAACTGTTCCGTTCAGGCATGCCACATCCTCGCGCATGCCGCCGCAGAAGTCATTGGCCATTGCGAACGCCCGGATGCTGTCCACACGCGCTTGCAAGGCAGATACGCTGTTCATGGGACCACCAACAGGTGATCGAGCATAGGTGAACGCCACCACGATTCGGTTGACATCGCCGGGCGCGAGCGTGAACGGGCCCATGCTGCCCACCCCACGGCGGTCGTCAGGAGGGTTGCCAGCAGATACTTCGGTCCATGGTGCTTGCGGAACACCACCGGTACCCCAGCCCAATGGATCGCTGCTGTTCGGGAACGCGTAACGGGTAGGCAGCGAACCCGTGTAGCCGTTCCCGCCATAGGTGAGCGAGGTACCACCTGCGCTGATGCCATGCAACAGGTTATAGTACTGATTGGCGAGGACGGGGTTGCCCGTATTGCCGTTGGTATTGTCGTAATGTGCGAAGTAGCTGAGGCCGAGCCTTTCGTTGTCGATGACGCTATCGCCGTAGCCATATCCCCAATCGTCGTAAACGGATCCCAGTTGCTGGCTGGCAACGGTATAGTCCGGGACGAGCGGATTGTCCAACGCGTCGGGATCCTGGTAGGCACCGCATAGGATCGTTGCACCGAAGGCAGGTGGCAGCGTACCATAGCCTTGCGTGCCGCCTATGCAAGCAGCACCGGCATCGTTCGCGGCTCCGTTGTACACATAAAAAAGACTCCGGCTCACATCGCAACCCACATAGTCATCGCCGGAACACCCAAGATCAAAATCGGCGAAAAGGCCGAGGTAGGTATTGGTGAGCGTGGACGTTCCGCGATTGATGATGCGGTACTGCACGAAAATGGTGTTGGACAATGCGGCGCTCGGTCCGTCGTAAGCGAAAGGGGTTGCCTGCACTTCAATACCGATGGGCAGGCCCTGGGTGTTCTGGTGCGCACCACCATTGTCGTTGAAAATGAAGTAGAGCGAACCGTCACCCGGGCCGCAGGGTGCATCGCAGTCTGCGGGGTTGTAGTCCCCATCAGCATTGTAGTCGATGAAAGGGGCTTGGTACAGATCGAACCCGGCGCCGGCATCGCCGATGGCAGGCCATGTGTTGAAGTACAGCGGCATTTGGTAACCGGGGAATTGCACGGACGGATCGCAGTTGGGATCGCTCAGGCAATCGCAATAGCCCTGTTGCAACACCACGTCGTCGTTGTTCAGCGCCCACACTTGATCATAGGCCGCTTGGACGCTGGGCGTGGTGCTGGCGGAGCCATTGATCGTGAGCGGACCGGGGTACCAATCGCTGGATCCGAGCGGTTCATAACATATGGCAGCCAGATGCAGCGCGTTGCCGGCATCCATGCCGCCGATCCAAAGCCCCGCGGAGTAGAGTGGGTGTGCACCTCCGCCATTGGGCACCTCGAACTCGGGTGTGCTGTTGGCGAGGTCCATGCCAATGAGCCCGTGTGAATAGAACCGCGCACGCACATTGTTCACGTCGAGCTCATTGTAGTTCTGGGCGAACAACGCGGATGGAAGAAGTGTGCAGACCAGAGTGTAGAGAAGCTGTTTCATGACAACAAGGGTTTGTTGTCAGCAACGTAGCCCGTCCGTGTTGGCCATCCATGCAGCACGCGAGCAGCGGCGCATCCCGCTGCACCAATGGCGCGAACGGCTAAAACGAAGAACGGCATCCCGTGGGATGCCGTTCTCCTGATGCTCTATTGTTGTTATGACGCCTTTCGCAATTGCAAGGGCTTCACCGTGCTCTCATCACCATCCAGAACCATCACATACAGTTCCTCGCCCATGAGCTCGGCGATGCGGATACGCGTTTCAAGACCGGTGATACCGCCGCTCTTCAGGATGTGGCCGGCCTGATCGCAGATATCGAACAAGGCTTCACCACTATTGGGCGTATAGCGCAGCGTCAGCATATCGCCGTGCTGTTCGAAGCGCAATCCTGCGCTGTTCGTCGGTGCCGTGTGGTCCATATCGCCCGGGTTTGGCCGTTTGTACGGCCGAACCCGGGCTCAGGGTTTCGCGATCACTGGCACGCGTTGGACAAGTCATGGGGCAGGAAGTTGTTCTGCCCAACGCCCCGATCGGGTAAGCCGCGATCCTAAACCGATCGCTCAACTGCCTTGATCACTGAAGATCCAGGCGTTGCTGTCGCTGCGGAAGGTGTTGATGGTGAGCATGGCAACAAGGGTTTGTGTTATGCATTGGAAAACTATGTGCGGCAAGGGCGACCGCGCCTTTCACAGCGAGCAACGGGACGGCGAACTCAGGCAACGGTCGTGCAGCACTGATAACTTGCCACGCCACCCAGGACAATGCGCGCGCTGATCGTTGACGATGAAGAACCCGCCCGGGAGAACCTGCGCATCATGCTGGAGGATGAGGCGCCACAGGTGCAAGTGGTAGGCATGGCCGACAATGCGCCGAAGGCGAAGGAACTGATCGCCGCCCTGGACCCCGACCTCGTCTTCCTCGATATCCGCATGCCGAGTGGCACGGAGGGATTGGACCTGTTGGAGGGCGTGCCCGACGCCCGGTTCATGGTGGTGTTCGTTACCGCCTTCAAGGACTATGCGCTACGCGCCTTTCACGCCAGCGCCGCGGACTACGTGTTGAAGCCCATCGATCCGGACGAACTGCGCACGGCCGTGGAAAAGGCCGAGCGCCGCATGGCGGTAATGGAGGGTAAGCCAGCCGAGCAAACCCTCTACCGCGCCCAGTTGGATGCCCTGCTGCAGGAATTGCGTGAAGGAGAGCGCGGACCGCGCATCGCGGTGGACCATGCCAAGGGCATCAAGTTCTTCGACCCACGCACGATCGCCCATGTTGAAGCTGACGGCAATTGCACGGTTCTGCACTTTCTCGACGGTAGCCGATATTTGGATACCCGTACCCTGAGGGTATATGAGGAAATGCTCGACCCAGCGCAGTTCCTGCGCGTTCACCGGAGCCACCTGGTGAACATGGCGCACTTACGGGAATACCTCCGGGACGATGGGCATTGGGCGGTACTCCGCAACGGCACCCGGGTCCCGATCGCCAGGGACCGCATCGATGCCTTCTTGTCAGCCGTAAGGCCTCACTGAACGGGGCGGGCCACCCGTCCGGCGAAGGTCCGTCTTGACCTCCGGTCCCACTTGTCTAACTTGGGCATCCCAAAAAAATCCCGAACCGCTCCATTCCCATGCTCCTCCCTGAACGCCCTCTCCGGTTTTTTGGTCTCCTTTCCGCCCTGGCCATTACCACCATTGGTTTCGCACAACCGGTATGCGACATCGACCTCCGGACCAACCCGAACGGTGATTCCCTTCGCGTGTACATGCGGGCGAACTCAACTTCGTTCAGCGGGGTCATGAGCTCGATCGTGTTCACCATCAAATACGATCAGACCAGCAACACGGTGCTAGGCAGCCGTACTCAATTCTGCGCTGCCGGTTATTCGATCGGGTCCACGCCATCCATCACCACCAACGGGGGATACAACTACGCCACCTATACGGGCTTCGGGTTCTCCAACATCTCCGCTGACTGCCCCTCGGAGGCATGGCCCGCCAACACCTGGAAGTTGATCATGCGCATCAAGCTCTCCACGCAGCCGAACAAATGCACCGACTTCCAGGTCGTCAACGACAGTTGGACCACCTCGCACAACATCGGATATTACATCTCGCTCAACGGCCTCGACAAGACGGGGACGATCGAGAGCGTGGCCGGAACCAGCAGCCCTTGTAGTGGCGATTGCAGTTTGTTCACCCAATTGCAAGTGACCACCGATGGAGCAGGTGCCCAGACGACTTGGGAGATCAGGCCGGTGGGTAGCAGCACACCGGTATGCAGCGGCGGACCCTACGGCAACAACACGACCACCTCGCCCACTTGCTGCCTCGCCGCTGGATGCTACACATTGCGTGTCCTGGACAGCTTCGGCGATGGCATGTGCTGCACCAACGGCAACGGTGGTTATATCCTGAAGGATGGCAAGGGCAACCGTATCATCGACAACAATGCTGATGGTACGTTCACAACATTGAGCAAAGCGCCGGGCAATTGGTGCCTGCCCTTGAGCACGAACGGACTGGTGGCCGGCAGCTGCGACCAGAATTTGGTAAGGACCGCGGTGATCCAGGCGATACCCAACTCCGCAGTAAGTGCTCAATGGGGCGTGGGCAACCAGAGCGACGATGGTTACACCTTCTGGTTCTTCGATCCCGATGGCTCGTTCGATCGCAAACTTTTCCGCAGCCATGCGAAAGCGAACAACGCGGCACCGGCCGGTCCCGAGCGCGCCACTTACCAGAAGTTGAGCGGTGTGAAGAACCCGTCACTTCCCCAGAACCTGCTTCTCAACGTGCGGATCCGCAGCCGCGTGAACGGTACGTACTCGGCATACGGTCCGGCATGCAGGCTGTTCATCCTGCCCGGTTTGCGCGATGGCGAGGATGATGAAAGCGATGATCTCGAGGAGGTGGAAGCTCCAACCATGAACATGTTCCCGAACCCCTTGAACGAAGGGTTGTTGACGGTGGAGCTTACGGGGTTGGCTGTGACGGATGATGTTGCCCAATTGGAGGTTTACGACCTGCAGGGCAAACGCATGCTCACCAATACGCTCGCCGTGATCGGGGGTGCCAGCAGCGCCAATGTGCGCTTGATTGACCACACCGGTCCGGGTGTGTACTTGGTCGTCGTGTCCAGCAACACGCAACGTTTCGTTGAGCGCTTGATCGTACAGTAGAGACCGCGTCCAAAGGATCGAAGCCCCACCCCGACCGGATCGGCGTGGGGCTTCTTCTTTTCACTCCACGGATCGGAACGGGGCGGTCAACGATCCACGCGATGAGATCGACCATTCGCTCGATCATGCCGACGATCGGTCCTTGCGCACAATAGCGTCGTCCTCCTGTCGCGTTAATTTCTCCGCAACAAACCCTTGCTACCATGCTGCGTGCACTGATCGTGGATGATGAACCGGACGCACGGGAGAACCTGCGCCTGATGCTGGAGGAGCACTGCCCCGATGTGGAGGTCGCTGGGCAGGCCGGAAGCGCACCCGAAGCGCGCAAACTCATCGAGGAGCTGCGGCCCACGGCCTTGTTCCTCGACATCAAGATGCCCGGCGAGGATGGCTTTTCGCTGCTACGGTCGGTGGCGGAAAAAGAACTGCCGGTGGTGTTCACCACGGCGTACGACAGATACGCACTGCAAGCCTTCAAGGAGAACGCGCTGGATTATCTGGAGAAACCCATTGACCCGGAGGGATTGCAACGCGCAGTGGGAAAGATGAAACGCATGATCGGCGACCCGGTGGCACAACAACAGGCAAGTGGTGCCATTGCCGCCTTGATGAACGATCCTGGATCACCGTTGAGCACCCGCATCGCCGTGCCGAGCCGGGACGGATTAAGCATGATCCGTCACGAGGACATCATGTACCTGGAAGCCAGCGACAGCTATACCACGGTGCACCAGAAGGATGGGAAACGGGTGATCAGCAGCAAGCACATCCGCGTGTTCGAAACGAACCTCGATGCGAAGAAATTCTTCCGTGTGCACAAGACGTTCATCATCAACCTGGAGCACTTGAAAGGCTTCAGCCGTGGAGAAGGCAACATGGCCATGCTGAGCAACGGTACACTGATCCCGGTGAGCCGTCGGCGTCTGCCCGACTTCCTCGCCTTGATCAATACGTTTTGAGCGGATGGTGCGTGGAGCAGCGGGCCTTGTGCTTTCGGTGGTGGCAGGTACGTGTCTGGCGCAGCAGTACGGTTTCGAGCAGTGGACCCCGGAGGACGGCCTGGCGCAGAGCCAGGTGCGCCGTTTGGCATTGGACCGTGACGGACGCTTGTGGATCGCGACGCTGGGCGGCGCAAGCGTGTTCGATGGCGTGGAGTTCAAGAACCACGGGGTGCAACAGGGACTACCCGAAGCGCAGGTGAGCGCCATGCTCGCCGATGCCGATGGCAGCATGTGGTTGGCATCGGGTGCATCATTGGTGCATGTACAAGGTTTGAGGCACGTGAGGACGGATCTGCCGGATGATGCCGGTGGCGCGCGCATCGAGGCGCTCGTTCGGGATCCCCAAGGCCGGATGTTGATCGCCACCGATGGTAGTGGTGTTCGCGTACTCCACCAGGATCGGTTCAGCCTGCTGGAAGGGTACCCGACGGACACGGCACGCACCGCACGATCCTTGCTTCCGCTGGCCGACGGGCGGCTTTACATCGGGCTGCGCGATGGACTGCTGATGTGGGAAAATGGCCGGTGCTCGCGGGTCGATCTGGGGGATCCCACACCGAAGAGCGTGAGTGCCACCGTATTGGCTTCGGATGGATCGGTCTGGGTGAGTACGTATGGAGCTGGTCTTTTCCGCATCGCCCCCGACCGCAGCGTGCGCGTCTTCACCGAGGAGGAAGGTCTGCTCCAGAACAACGTGCGCAGCGTCAGCGTTGACGCGCTGGGCCGCATCTGGGCCAGTACCAAGTTCGGACTGAACCGGTTGGATCCGATGGAAGCGGACAGCTTCCGGATCCGCTCGTTCACCGTGCACCAAGGCTTGCCCAACGACAATGTTTATTGCACGCTCGAGGACGGGCACGGACAGCTATGGATCGGCACCGATGGAGGTGGCTTGTTGCGGTTCGCCGGCGACCGCTTCGTCACCTACACCTCGAAGAACGGTTTGTGCAGCGATCTGATCATGACGATGTCGGCGGATCCGGTCGGTGATCTCTGGGTGGGGACGTACGGCAGTGGCGTATGCCGCTTCGATGGCATGGCGATGATCACCACCCTGGAAGGCCTGCCGAACAACACGGTCTGGTGCAGCCTCCTCGATCGCGAAAACAGGCTCTGGTTCGGCACCAGCAGTGGATTGTGTCGCATCGAAGGCGGTGCCGTGGTGATCCCCGACAGCGACGCAGCCTTGATCGATACGCGCGTGCTGTCGTTGATGCAGGATGCGGAAGGCAACATCTGGTGCGGCACACGCGAAGGCGTATCGGTGATCGATACCCTGGGCGGAGTGACCCATCATACCTCCGGAAGCAACGGCCCCGGCCCATCGGTGCGCAGCCTGCTCCAGGATCGGGATGGCACGGTGTGGATGGGAAGCGACGAAGGGCTCTTCGCAACACGCAATGGACTTTTCACACGCTACTCCACCACCGATGGACTGAGCGATAACACGGTGCTATCGCTAGCCTCGGATGTGGAAGGCCGGCTCTGGATAGGCACGGCCAACGGCATCGCCATAAAGGATGGGAACACGTTCCGCACGCTTCGGCTGGGCAACGATCCGGGCAGCAATTATGTGGACATACTGCGCATCGATACCCATGGCACCGGGTGGGCGGGCACCAACAATGGCATCTACCGTTTCCGCCCCAAGCTCCTTCCGCAACAGACCGCGAGCGTGGAACACATCAATGCGCGCGATGGATTGTTGGGGGCGGAGTGCAACCTGAATGCCTGGTTCGAGGATGGCATTGGCCGCATCTGGACCGGCACCGCCACAGGCTTGGTGATGCACGACCCACGCCGAACCGCGAACCCGCCCTACACGGCATTGCCACATTGCACCATCAATGGCATTCGATCCTTCCTCCAGCCGAGCGATTGGAAAGGCCAGTGCGACAGTTTGGATCAGTTCACGGGACTACCGGTCGGGTTGCGGTTGGATCACCGCAGGCACTACCTCACGTTCGATTACAGCGGTGTGGCCCTGCACGACCCGGAGGCGATCCGCTTCCGATATATGCTCGCCGGGTACGACGCCGATTGGCTTCCGGAGACCGAAGCCCGTTTCGCCAGCTACAGCAACCTGCCGGAAGGCGAATACACGTTCATGGCAGCAGTGCGCTATGGCCAGGGAGCATGGAGCCCCAGCGCCAACTTCCGCTTTGTGATCCTGCCACCTTTCTGGCTCACGTGGTGGTTCATTGGACTATGCGTGGTATTCATCGCGGGTCTGTTGTATGGCATCATGCGTTGGCGGGCCGCGCAGCGCGCGCGGGGTGAAAAGACCCGCCAGTTGATGTTGCGCAGCCGCATGCTGCAATTGGAACAACAGGCGCTCAACGCGAACATGAACCGCCATTTCGTCTTCAACGCGCTCAATAGCATCCAGTACTACATCAATCGGCAGGACCGTACGGCCGCCAACCGCTACCTCACCAGCTTCGCGAAGCTGATCCGCATGAACCTGGATGCCAGCCAGAGCGATACGGTGACCCTTGCCGAGGAACTTGAACGACTGGAACTATACCTGGGCCTTGAGCACATGCGTTTCAAGGACAAATTCCGCTACACGCTGGAGACCTCCGATGCAGTGGACAACAGCAACGTGCACCTCCCCGCCATGATGCTCCAGCCCTATGTGGAGAACAGCATCTGGCATGGGATCCTGCCCATGGACCGCCAGGGGTCCGTAAGGATCTCCGTGGACCCCGGCGCAACGGGATGGGTAACGGTGACCATCGCCGATGACGGTATCGGGGTGCAGGAAAGCCTGAAGGGGAAGGCCAACGGCGGCGAAGACCACATCAGCAAGGGTATCGAGATCACCAAGGGCCGGGCTGATGTCCTGCGCAGCCTGCATTTGAGCGATATCCGGATCGTGGGTCCCGAGCAATCACACGACGAGGCTGGACTGGTCACGGGTACCCATGTAAGGATCGAGCTTCCGTTGGGGAACGGTATGAATAAACCAGCCAACGGCTTGATGACGGAAGCAACTGGAACTACATTTGGCATGTTATGAAAGCCTTATTCGGTCCTCTCCTCCTCGTGCGCCCAACACTCTTCCTTGGTCTCGTCCTTGTCCTCGGTCTTGCTGCATGCAGCAAGGAAGAGGCGACGGCACCATGCGATGGTGCAATGGGAACGGTGAAGGGTGGTGAAATGGGTGGTGATGATCTCGGCCGTTCCGGGTCGGTGATGAGCGCGGGCGACGTTATGTCCGGTAAGGAGTCCGACAAGGAACCTTCCGCTCTCATACGTGGTTTCGAGGGGGAGGATCCCGGTGGCGGCATCAGTGACGATGGTGGGGACGAAGGCGACAACGAGAAGAGCAAGACCAAGCCGAAGACCAACTGAGGAGATCGATCTACGATCGATCAGAGCCCCGATGCGTCGGGGCTTTTTCGTGCACACATATTTCGAATGCGTCTCTTATCGGTTCACTGTATGGAACGGGTGCGCATACCGGCGTCCCGCCTTTCCCTATCTCCATCGCGCCGTACCTCGTTGGGCATGTGTTGACCGGTGCCAAGCCGACCTACTTTTTCTACACGTCAGACAACGATGCTGTCGTGCTGCCCTGATCCATATGCCTGCTATCCAACATGATCATCTGCACCGCTTGATCCACTCACTGGACAGGGCGGAGAAGCGTTACTTCAAGGTTTACACTTCGCGGCACCTCATTGAAGGCCACAGCAACTACCAGTTGCTTTTCGATGCGATCGCCGATCAGGAGGTGTACGATGAGGCGGCCATCCTGAAAAAGCACAGGAAGGACGCGTTCACCAACCGCTTCGCCATCAGCAAGCACCGTTTGTACGACACATTGTTGCGCAGCCTCGATGCATACCACGCGGAAAGCTCTGCCGACGCACGTTTGCGCCGCATGCTGCACCACGTGGAGATCCTGTACAAGCGCGCGCTCTATCCCGAAGCCGAGAAAATGTTGCACAGCGTTCGACGCGCGGCGATGCAGCACGGTCGTTCGGCGATCCTGGTGGCCGTGCGCGAATGGGAATGCCGTTTCATGGAGAACGCGAACTACACCGGCACGGCCCCGGCCGCATTGCGAGCGTGGGAGGATGAAGGCACTGCGCTACGCGACGCCATCGCCCATGCGGACGCCCTCTGGTTGTTGAAGAGCTCAACGTTCAAGGAGATCTACAGGAAGGGTCAGGCCCGCGATGACGATCGGATCGCTGCGTTGCGCAAGCTGCTCGCCTCGCCCTTGTTGCAACGGATCGATGCGACGGCGTCGCCACGCAGTACATACTTGTTCCACCACATCCACAGCGCCATCGCCTTTGCCATGACCGATCCAGCCACGAGCCGGGAACATCTGCTGATCAACAGAGCATTGATCGAGAACCACTACGATCACTTCTGCCAGGAACCCAATCTCCTGTTGTCCGTGCTCAGCAATCTGGCCTTCGTCACTGCGCGGCTCGGTTCGGCTGAGGAAGCGTTGGCCATGTTGAAGGAATTCCGGGAAGCACCAGCAACCCATGCCATGCCCGAGAACGAGGACCTGGACCTGAAGCTCTTCACCACGAGCTACAGTTTGGAGCTCGGCCTTCATTGCCGTGCAGGCGAGTTCCGGAAAGCCTTCGAACTGTTGCCACGGATCGAGCGCGGGCTCGAGCAATATGCCGGTTCCATGGGTCCGGTGCGCATGGCCGGTTTCTATTTCCAGATGGCCTACGCCGCGTTCGGTGCCGGGGAAACGGATGCCGCGTTGCGCCTCACGAACAAGCTGCTGAATGATATCAGCATCGATCAGACCGAAGAGCCGATCTGTTATGGCAGGCTGCTGCACCTGATCCTGTTGTTCGAAACCGGTCGCACGGACCTTCTGCCCTACGCATTGCGGAATACTTCGCGCTTCCTGCAAACGCGCAATCGCGACCACCGCACCGAGCGCCTGCTGATCGGTCTCGTGCAAAGCGTATCACGCACCACCTCACCGAAGCGCACAGTGGAGCAATTCCAACGGTTCCACGACCAGTTGGTTGCCCAGGAGGAGAACAGCCTGGAGCGCGTGTTGTATGACCACCTCGACCCGATCGCTTGGGCGGCCAGCAAGATCACCGGCAAGCCCTTCGCTGAGATCGTCAGAGAACGCGCGCTCCGGCCGCGGAAAGCAGCCTGAGGATCAACCCTTGAGGAACGCATCCCAGCCCTGCGCCTTCAACTCGTGCTGGCCACCTTGCCGGTCGATGAGTTGGTAACCGCCGGCCTTATCGGTCATATGGCCGATGACGCTGAAATGAGGTGATCCCTTCACCTTGTCGAAGTCGCCTTGGGCGATCGTGAAGAGCAGCTCGTAGTCCTCCCCACCGTTCAAAGCACACGTGGTCGGGTCCAAGTTGAACGCGCGCGCCGTGCTGATGGTAGCGGGATCCATCGGGATCTTCTCCTCGTAGAGCTTCACGCCCAGACCACTGTTGTGCGCAATGTGCATGGCTTCACTCGCCAGGCCATCGCTGATGTCGATCATGGCCGTTGGCTGCAACTTCATCTCCTGCAACATGTCGATCACGTCCTTCCGTGCTTCGGGTTTCAATTGTCTTTCCAAGATGTAGTCATGGCCGCTGAGATCGGGTTGTGCGTTGGGAGCGCCTTGGAACACCGCCTTCTCGCGTTCCAGCACTTGCAATCCCATGTACGCGCCACCGAGGTCGCCGCTCACCACCAACAGGTCACCGGCCTTCGCGCCATTGCGGTAGGTTATCCTGTCCTTCTCCACCGCACCGATGGCCGTTATTGAAATGATCAGTCCGCTCGTGGAGGAACACGTATCACCTCCAACGATGTCCACGCCATAGGCACGGCATGCCCACAACATTCCCTCGTAAAGCTCGTCGATGGCTTCAAGTGGGAAACGGTTGCTCAGCGCCAACGCCACGGTGACCTGCCTTGGCCGTGCGTTCATCGCGTACACATCGCTCAAGTTCACCACGATCGCCTTGTACCCCAAATGCTTCAATGGCACATAACCGAGATCGAAATGGACGCCCTCCACGAGCATGTCCGTGGTGACCACTTGGTGCAAACCCTCGGGATCGATCACCGCAGCATCATCCCCGATACCCATCAAAGAGGACTTCTGTGAAAGCTGAACGCGGGATGCAATGCGTTCGATCAAGCCGAATTCACCAAGGGTGGAGAGTTCGGTGCGGGAGATGTGTTCGGACATGTCTGGCTGGTTGGCTGTTGCGGGCCGCGAAACTATCGTGCGCCCACTCCCGGCTCCTCCAATGGGCCATGGTCTCGACCTCATAGTGGCTGCCAGACAGTACCTTTGGCCTCCGCTTCGTTTAGACACATTCTAAATAAGCCTCACGATGATCAAAGTCAGCGAAAACGCGAAATCCGAGGTGACCAAACTCCTCGGCATGGAAGGTCGCGGTCCACAGCACTTCGTGCGCGTTGGTGTGAAGGGCGGCGGCTGCTCCGGTCTCATGTACGACCTCATTTTCGACGATCAGATGAAGGATGGTGACAAGGTCTTCGAGGACAACGGGGTGAAAGTCGTGATCGACAAGAAGAGCATGCTCTACCTCTTGGGCACCACGCTCGATTTCAGCGGTGGGCTCAACGGTAAGGGCTTCCAGTTCATCAACCCGAACGCCTCGCGCACCTGTGGGTGTGGTGAGAGCTTCAGCATCTGATGGCCCAAGACACCGACGATATCCTCCGCGAGGTCACCTCGAAAGAGTACGCCTACGGCTTCGTCACGGATATCGAGAGCGAGAAGGCGGCGAAAGGGCTGAATGAGGACATCGTCCGTTTCATCAGCGCGAAGAAGAACGAGCCCGACTGGATGCTGGAGTGGAGGCTTGAGGCCTACCGCATCTGGCTGAAGATGGAAGAGCCGCACTGGGCCCATGTCCACTACCCGAAGATCGATTA
>JBATMK010000180.1:0-3349 GCA_049289815.1 Flavobacteriales bacterium | reverse complement strand
GTCGTTCGACCTGTCGCTCCGCCATGATGCCCTGCATTTCCAGTGCGGCGTGTACCACGGCCAGTGGCATGCTGCCGGATGGGTCGGGCACGCCGCCGGCCGCCATGTAGGCATCGCCGATGGTCTTGATCTTCTCGATGTTGTGCTTGTGCATGATGGCGTCGAACGCGCTGAAGCATTCGTGCAGGTCCTTCACCAGTTCCTTCGGCGTGAGCTGCTCGCTCATGGCCGTGAAGCCCTTGAAGTCGGTGAAGAGCACCGTGACCTGCTCGATCTGTTTCGCGTCGGCCTCTCCTTTCGCTTTCAGTTCTTCCGCGACTTCTTCCGGAAGAATGTTGAGCAGCAATTCTTCGCTCCGCTTCTTCTCCCTGCTGATGCGGTTGCGCTGGACGAAGAAGACCCCGGCGAACAAGGCGACCAGGGCGAACCCGCCCACGAACCCGTTGCGCACGAGCTTCTGCCGATCGATCTCTCTCAACTTCTCGGCACGCTCCACGGCAAAAGCCACGCTGTCAGCCAACGCCCGGCGGTCGTTCGTGTGCTGATATTCCATGCGTAGCAGGATGCGCTGTTCATCCTGTGTCCTGGATGTATCGCGCAGGGACAGCAAGGCCTGGGCATGCCCGTAGGCATTGGCCATATCACCGATCGCGGAGTAGGCTTGGTGCAGGATGGCGTGTATCTGTTCCTCCATGTTGATGTCCTCGGCGTCGTGGGAGGCTTTCAGCGCCATGGTACCGTAGCGGACGGCTTCCCGCGCGTTGCCGATCGTGAGCGAAGCATCCGCCAGGCCGGCCCAAGTGGCTCCGAAGCTCTGCAGGTCGTTGATGCGTTCACAGATCGCCAACGCCTCCCGGTGCATCATGACCGCGCTGTCCGGATGACCGAGTTTCAGCAGTACCTGCCCCATGTTGTTGTAGGCATTCGCCAGGTGCTTGCCCTTCTCACTGTTCTTCAAGGTGGCCAGTGCACGGGACCAGTATCCGCGGGCACGTTGCAGGGAATCCTGTGAGTACCAAAGCGACCCCTGGTTCATCCAAACGCTGGCCGCGCGACCCATATCACCCGCTTTTACCAGTCGTTCCTCCGCGCGGGCATACACCTCTTCGGCGTGCGCGTAGTCGCCCAAGTCGCGGTAGATCATCCCCAGATTGGCCTCTGCCGTTGCCAGGTTCTCCACATCGCCGATCGCCTCAAGTTCCCGGATGGCCTCATCGTAGGCCCGTGCCGCCTCGGCCTGTTGGCCCATGCTGTTGAGCATGACAGCCATGTTGTTCACCGCCAGGGCGGCCTGCTCCCGCAGACCTTCGGCCCGCAGCAGTTCGATGCCCTTTCCGAGGTAGTGCATGCCGGAATCGTTGCGGCCCTGGCTGAGGAACAGGGTGCCTATGTTGGCAAGGGCCGAGGATGCAATGTCCGCGTAGCCGCGTCGCGATGCCAGCTCATACACGCTCCCGAATGCGGCGCGAGCGGCATCGTACTCGCCCATCACCCAGCGGCACGAGGCGATCAGGCTCATGGAACTCACCTCTGCCTTTTGCATACCCTGCTTGCTGGTGAACCGTCGCAAGTCCTCGGCATAAGCTAACGCACTATCCGGCCAGGTGTAGATGAGCACGTCGTAGATCAGGTCGAAGCATGCGCTGTACCGAACACTGTCCGGTCGGGTGGTATCGTTCCACACCACCAGCAAACTGTCGCCCTTCTCTTCCTGTGCTCTTAGCTGCGCAGTTGGCAACAGCGCCAGCAATAGGCCCACCGCCTTCGCCCAAGGGGCTGTTGCACGTCGATGGTAAAGGGACATGAGGTTGGTCGTTACGTGATGAAGATCGCTATCCGGGTTCCGCGCGGATCCGCAGTATACGTTCTATCGGGCGAACGGCATTTGCTACACGAGCTTACCTCGTGAATGCCCTCCAGAACATCGGTACGACGCTTATGCTGCAAAAACGTGCCTGAGAAGCTGCCATGCATCGGATCCGCACCCGTGTCTCGGATAAAGATCGGAACGGTCCACGGCCCGCGGTCGACAACACCTCCAAGGTCTCCAACAACAGGGTCACTTCCTCCAACCGCTTCTTCGTCTTCTTCCCTTCGAAGCTCCGCTTGTTGTGTACGATGCGATCCATGAGCTGACTTTCAATTCGGCGGTGGCTTGGCCGCCAGATCGGGGTTGATCCGCACCGCACGGGCTTTCTGTTCCATGGCGCCGAGCGTATCGCCCAGGGCCATCAGTACCTCGCCCAAGCGGTACATACTGTTGGCGTTCAATGGATCGGCGTTGGTCAGTTTCTCGAACCCGCTTTTGGCCTCCTCCAAGATCCCCATGCGTTGCAAGTAGCGGCAAATGAAATAGGCCGCTTCGTACTCGTGCGGCCCGTGCGCCTTGATCACTTTGCCGAAGAGGTCCAGTGCAACGGGGTACTCCTCCAACCGGTAGTGCCACAGCGCACGCAACCAGAGGGTGTCGGGGGTGGGCAGATCGTTGCGACCAACCGCCGCGGCCTCCACAACTTGCTCCACGGGTATGGCGAAATTGAGCTCTTGGCCCTCCCCGTTGCGCACCCACACCGTGGGTATGCCTATGAGCGTGCCGCGTGCATCCACCAACGCACCGCCGCTATTACCCTCGCTGGTGGTAGCACTGTACTGCACCAGCTGTCGCGACGGTTTCGTCGGGAAAGGGCGCAGGCCGCTCACTAAGCCGTGCGTAATGATCATTTCCACGCCGTTGGGGTTGCCCAGCGCGTAGCCATCCTGCCCGGGCCGCAGCGTGTTGCCATTGGCCGTGTGCAGTGCGGGTACTTCGGCCCATGCTTCCGGTGGCGTTGTACCCAGCACTTCCACAACCAGCACATCGGTAGTGGCGTCGGCGCAAATGGTGCGGCCCAACCGCAGTGGCACTTTGCCCAAGCGCGCGCTCAGCACCCCACCGTTCTTCCAAACGTGGAAGTTGCTCACCAACCAGTTGCGCTCCTTTAGCACCACACCGCTGCCCCGAATGGTGTGCAGGCTGTCCGGGCTGGTGCTTTGCACCCACGCCACGGCACCGCTCACTTGCTCATAGACGTGCATACCGTGGTCCTGTGCGCGCGTGTGCGCCACCACACCAAAAATTGCTGCACATAAGAGCGCATGTTTCATACAGGGGCCCATGTGCTGTTGCCGTTGTTGCGCGCCCTCCCCAATGCCTCCAAAGTCTCCAACAACCGCGTCACTTCATCCAAACGTTTCTTCGTTTTCTTCCCTTCGAAATGCCCTGCGATGGTGCTAACATCGGCCGGTGCGGCAAGCGTGCCGAGCACCGCGCTTAATGCTGCTGCTTGTGCGGGTAGTTCATCCGGCCAGG
>JBATMK010000179.1:0-3725 GCA_049289815.1 Flavobacteriales bacterium | reverse complement strand
GCTCGTTTCACCGTTGCGCGCCATGCTGGGTATCGGTCCCATTGTCAACAACTACAACGGCGTGGTGAACTACGAACGGGTCTGGCACAACAAGGCACTGGACTGGCGGATCGCCCACCCCATATACAGGTACCATCTTCGACTTACAACGTGCCGCGACCTGATCTTCACGGAGCGGAAACAGATGGGTGCTTCACTCCTGCTGGCTGCCATGGATCCGGGCAGTGCCCCAGCGAGCATGCCCGAGCACAACAGCTTCGCGCCGTTGCGTGTTTGGATCGGACTTGACAGCCGGATCAGGTGGCGCTTCAGGCCGTACATCAATATCCCGATGCGACTCCGTCCTTCGCCGCTCAACCTCATCTTCAAGGACCTCACAGGCAAAGGCCGCACCCTTGAAGCGGACAAGGTCCGTTTCCAAGCGATCGACTTCGATACGCTCTGAGACGTCAGAATTTCACCGTCGCCCCCAACTGGAACTGCACCCCCGAGGTGCTCAACGTTGCATCGAAGTTCGCGTCATCCAAGAGCGTGCTTTCGGGATCGCGGTCCCGCCAGGGCATGCTGTGGATCGCGTATTTCACCTGGGTCTGTATACCGAAGTGGTCGCCGAAGTAGAAGGCAACTCCCGTGGCGATACGCACATGGATGCCCAAGTAGCTATCGGTGTACGTCTTGCCGAAATACTCCGCGTCCTCGATCTGCAACGCGCTCACCCCTACTTCCGGGCCGGCCATCCAATTGAAGCGGTCTTTGTTGATGATGTAAATGCGCGGCGCAATGCCCGCTATGATGAAGCGGTTCTTCCGCGTGGCGCTTGAATCCAGGTAGTTGCCCGGCTCCACGTAGATACCGATGCTCATCGGCTTCGCAACCCCGATCTGCAGATCGATCAGGAACGAGCGGGTTATCGCTGCACCATCATCGTCGTTGTTCGTGGTGTAACCCGCGATCGTGTACTGCTGCTCGTAGTGCGTGGAATGGATCCCCAAACTCCAGCCAAGCCCGATGTGGAAGGTGCCGCCTTCATTCGACTGGGCCACCGAGTTGATCGTGAACGGCAGAACAAGCAGGGTGAAGGATGCAATACGTTTCATGATCAGGATGAGTTGGATGTCACCGACGAAGGTCGCCTCCCGGAAAGCCGTGAACAGGTGCTCAACCGACCCCTTTTCAACAGCCGGATGATCGCTGGGCAGAACGTTCGACGCGCGATCAATACACCATCAACCGCGGCTCGCTCATCTCTTCCATCGCGTACTTCACCCCTTCACGTCCCAAGCCGCTGTCCTTGATACCACCGTACGGCATGCTGTCCAACCGGAAGCCGGGCACGTTGTTGATGATGATGCCTCCGACTTCCAACTCATCGTGAGCGCGCTTCATGTTCGCAACGGAATCCGTGAACACACCGGCCTGCAGCCCATAGGTTGAATCGTTCACCCGGGCTATCGCTTCCCCGAAGTCCTCGACTTCTTCCAGGATCGCCACGGGGCCGAAGACCTCGGCGCAGGTCACCTTCATGTCCTTTTTGGTTCCCGTCAACAGCGTGGCCGCGTAGATGTTCCGTTCCGCCTCAGCCGGCTTTCCGCCAGCGAGCACTTGCGCTCCGCCGTTCACCGCCTCATGAACCCAAGCACTGATGCGGTCGAAGTGGCCCTTGTCGATGATCGGGCCGATGGTCACCGACGTGTCCCCTGGGTCACCTGCTTTCAGCGCTGCATACTCCTTCACCAACAGATCGCGGAATTGTGTGAAGACGCTCTTCACAACGTAGATGCGCTGCGTACTGATGCACGTCTGCCCCGCGTAGATGTTCGCACCTATGGCGACGGTCTTGGCTATTGATGCGAGGTCCACGCCCCCATCCACGATCACCGACGCATTGCCACCGAGTTCCAAGGCCACCTTCTTCTTGCCACATATGCTCTTCAGATGCCAGCCCACCTTGTCGCTCCCCGTGAAGCTGAGCATGGCCACGCGTTCGTCCTTCACCAGTTTCTCCGCGACAGGTACGCCACACATCAATACGTTGAAGGCACCTTGTGGCCAGCCGATCTCTGCAATGAGCTTTGCCAAGGCCAACGAACTGATCGGTGCCTGTGGCGCAGGTTTCAGCACTACCGAACAGCCCACCGCCATCGCAGGGGCCACTTTGTGCAGCACCAGGTTCAAGGGGAAGTTGAAGGGTGTGATGGCAGCAATGACGCCGATGGGAAAGCGTTTCGTGAAGGCCGTTTTGCCAGCGCCAGCTCCGTAGTCCAGTGCTACGCTTTCACCCGTAAAACGAAGTGCTTCCGCAGCGGCGGTGCGCACCGTGGTGATGCACCGCGCGATCTCCGCCTTCGCGTATCCGATCGGCTTGCCACCCTCTTTCACGATGAGCATCGCGAGTTCCTCCTCGTTCTTCGCGATCAACACGGCAAGCGCTTCCAGCTTCGCACTGCGTTCTCCTGCGCTCAACTTCCTCACGGCATCGCGGCTCGCATAGGCAGCGGCGATGGCTTCTTCCATCTGCGCTTCCGTAGCGTGCGGCACTTTGGCCAGTTCCGTACCGTGGTACTTGTCGATGACGGTGTTGAAGGTGCCGTCACCCTCGCTCACCCAAAAGCCATTGATGTAATTGGCTGGATTGAATAGGGCTGAGGTAGTCGACGTCTTTGTAGGCGCGGTCGCTATGCTGGACATGCGCCAAAAGTATCGCCGGCCGAGCGAGCTCTACTTGGCCAAGTACCTCCCCACCGGCTTCAGCAACACCACCTGCACTTCCTGTTCTTCGAACCGCTTGAAGCTTGCCTCCACCTGCTTCTCCGGCCAGATGATATGCACGCGGCCCTTCTCCACATCGTAGGCCGCCGTGTACAGCGTGCCGAAACCACGCAAGTATTGCTGGCTGTACAAGGGCGGCTTCAGGAATTGCTTGATCAGCGCCGCGCGGGTCTGTTTCGGATTAGCCACGCAGGACTCGAGGAAGTGCTTCCGCTCGATGGTATGCGTGAACGCGGCATACTCGTCCCACTCCACTTGGTGCTGGTGGTTCGTCGCCACAGCTTGATAGACCACCACTGGCGGACGATCCGGGTTCAAGTACACGGTCGCGTACTTGCCGCTCTTGTCCACCACCGTGACATTGTAGCCCATGTGGACCGGCACGCGCGATAACGTTGCGCAGGCTTCGTCGACATCGCTGCAGGTTTCCAGTACGTATCGGATCAACAGCGGAATGCCGAAGCCCGTGCCGCTTACCTTCCTTCCACCGAAGGCGAGCGCGACCGCAAGACCATCCGCGTTCATGCCATCGAGCAAGCCCCAGCCGCTGTCCTGTACGCCGATCACCGGTTTGCAATACTCCGTGTAGCGCAAGCGACCATCGAAGAAGCGCGGATCGAAATCGTAGTTGCGGATCAGCGTGGGCGAACCCTTCGTCCAAGCCACCTGCGAGCAACCGGCCATGTACGGCGGCGGGCACCACATGCTCAGGAAGCGCGATGCGACATCATCGTCCTTCGCGATGCGGCACAGGCTGTTGTACACCGGGATCAGCTCGGGCATATGCAGTTCGAGCAGGCTGCGACAGGTCACGAGATCGGGCCGTGCTTCGAGGCCCTCGCTCTCGTACCAGATCTTGAACAGCGGCCACGCGCGGTCGAAGAAAGTCTGCCAGCGGTCACTGGGCCAGGGCTCCTTTACAAGCTTCAGGTGTACGTACATGCTCTCTTCTTCTG
>JBATMK010000178.1:0-1979 GCA_049289815.1 Flavobacteriales bacterium | reverse complement strand
TCTTGGCTTGATCCCTTCATCATCATTAGTGGCTTGGTGGGGGCATTCGCGGGTATTGCCTGGTCACTGTTCATAACCCATACCTATATTTCCGTGCCGGCGTTAACCGGAGCCATCATGACGATGGGCACAGCCACCGCTAACTCCATCCTGCTCGTCTCCTATGCGCGTGAACGGCTTGCCGTCCACGGTGATGCGTTGCGAGCTGCGGTCGAGGCGGGGAAGGGCCGTATTCGTCCGGTGCTCATGACCGCTGCCGCAATGATTATCGGCATGCTCCCGATGGCAATGGCCAATTCCCAGAATGCGCCGCTGGGACGCGCCGTCATGGGAGGATTAACCGTGGCGACCCTGTTCACGCTATTCTTTGTTCCTTGCGTCTACGCCATTATTTACCACCGGCGAAGTGTTCTCCAAGAGGAGCGTGCCTGATTATGAAAAACTTAGGTGGGAAAGTCCTTCTATTTCTAGTCGTCTGCACGGGGGTTGTGTTTCTCGTGTACCGGTTTAGCGGCCTTCAGCAAGAAGCGGCTGCATTGCATAAGGATGCTCAGGAAAGCGCTGTCACCCCGGTCGCCCTTACGCATTTCAAACGGTCAGAGGCAACCGATACCATTACGCTGCCTGGCACTGTTGAGGGTTGGTACGAGGCGCCCATCTATGCACGTGTCGAAGGCTACGTGAAAGCCTGGTACAAGGATTATGGCGCGCTTGTGAAGAAAGGCGAGGTCCTCGCCGAAATGACCACGCCGGATCTTGATGCAGAATACAAACAGGGGCAAGCGGATCTGGAATCCGAACGTGCCAAGAATGCGCTGGCGCAACTGACAGCCGAGCGCTACGTGGCCATGCGAGAACACCAAGCGCTCTCTGAACAAACCATCTCTGTGCAACTCGCCGAGGCGAAGTCTGCGGCAGCGAAAGTCGCGGCAGCTGAACAAAGGGTGAAGAACATTGAGGCCTTCATTGGCTTTAAGAAGATCACGGCTCCATTCGATGGAGTCGTGACCCAGCGCAACATTAATGTCGGTGATTTGGTGTCCAAAGAGGGCAGTATCAACACCCCCAATGCAAAAAATAACCTGTTTACGGTTGCCGAAGTGGATAAGTTGCGACTCTTTGTGAACGTACCGTCACGGTTCGGGCCATTTCTTAAGCCTGGCCTGACGGCCGATGTCACGGTACCACAGATCCCCAATCGCCATTTCAAGTTCAACTTTCTGACCGTGGCGAAGGGCTTTGATGTGAACACACGCACGGCAGTCACGGTTTTTACCATTGATAACAAGGATCGAGCGCTCTGGCCAGGCTCCTACGCCACCGTTCATCTGACCGCTCCGGTGGAGTCGGGCGTGATGTCAATTCCGACGAGTGCGTTGGTCTTTCAAGAGCACGGTACGCAGGTGGCGGTTGTGACAGAAGACGACAGGGTTCACTTCAAACCAATAGAAGTCACAAAAATCCTCGACAACGTCATCGAGCTCACATCGGGCATCTCCGAAGACGACAGGATTATCAACAATCCAAGTGCCGCGCTACTCGAAGGGGATAAGGTGCGAATCGTCACACCAGCAGCTGGATATGACATTCTTAATCCAGAAGCAAAGACGGCGGAGGCCGCTGGCTCGAAGAAGTAATCTTCCAAATGTCCCTACGGATATTTAGATAACACGTATATATATGACGACCGACCCAAATCGACTAGCGTTTGCAAATGGACAGACAATGGCACACATCCGGCCTGGCTGGTTATGGCAAAGCGGCTTGTTGGCAGTGGTCATCAACCTGACGGCTTGTGGTTGGTTCCCGGCTGTCAACCTGGCACCTAAGTATGAACCGCCGCAATACGTCGTTCCTGACTCCTGGCATGGCTCAAGTCCATTTGTAGAAGCGAAACCGACCGATGGGGAGCTCCGTCCTGATTGGTGGAAGCTATTTAATGATCCAGTGCTGGACAAACTTATCGAGCAGGGGATAGC
>JBATMK010000177.1:0-5170 GCA_049289815.1 Flavobacteriales bacterium | reverse complement strand
GCAGCCTTATCATTCCCAAGCCGGGCAGCAACAACCTCTTTTACCTCTTCGCCGTGGACGACTTCCACCTCGACGCACTGCAATATGGCTTCACCTATTCCATGGTGGACATCTGCCTGGATGGTGGCCTGGGCGACATCGTCGTAACGCAGAAGAACATCCCCATCCTCGACTCCGTGGCGGAGAAACTCGCGGGCGTGCGCCACGCCAACGGCACGGACTATTGGGTGATCGTGCACAAGTGGCAGTCGGATGCTTTTCATGCATACCAAGTCACGGCCTCGGGTATCGGCCCCGCAGTGATCTCCAATGTGGGCAGCACGCATCCCACGGGCATGGGCGGCATCGGCTCCAGCATCGGGCAGATGAAGATCTCCCCCAACGGCCAGAAGCTCGCCATCGTCAACGGCAACTCCACGCCTTCGATCCTGGAGTACTTCGATTTCGATGCAGCCACTGGGATGGTGAGCAATGCCGTACCGCTGGTGCCCAGCGCTACCTGGATGTACTACGGTGTGGCCTTCTCCCCCGACAACTCCAAGCTGTACGTGGGCGTGACGATGAACGGTAACGGCGTGTACCAGTTCGACCTCAACGCTGGTGGTGGCGCTCCAGCCGCGGTGCTCGCGTCCATGACCCAAGTCGCTTTCAACTGGAACTACCTCGGCCTGCAACTGGCAGTGGATGGCAAGATCTACGTGGCGCGCTCACCGTTCTCCAACAACCCTTCGGTGGGTGTGATCCACGAACCCAACCTCGCAGGCTTCGCGTGCAATTACCAGGATGCCGCCATCACCCTCACCGGGGGCATGGCCAGCTACAGCTTCCCGTCGTTCGTTGATTCATACGACTACTCGAACGGCATAGCGGAGTGCATCACACTGGGGATCAACGATACCCAACACACCCCACAACTGCTGATGAACCCCGTGGGCGATCAGCTCTTCGTGCAGTTGCCATCGGGTACCCAACTGCAATTGGCGGTCTACAATGCGGCAGGCCATCGCGTGCATACATACCCTGTGGCACCGCTGCACACCGGTTACGATGTGAGCGGCCTTGCACCCGGCATCTACTTGGCCTTGGTCGAAGGCGATGGCTTGCGGTCCGCGGTGCGCTTCGTGAAGGAATAACCGGTGACTTGGGAGTCAAGCCAAAGAGGCCGGGTGACCGGCCCTGTTGCCTCGCGTCAGATCGGCCGCAACGCGATGCTCAGAGCGCTCAGTAGGGAATCGGTGCGCAGCTTATTCCCTCTCGCCAGAAAGAGCAAGGGTGCCTGCGACACCTTCTCTACCGGCATTCCTGCAAAGTCCTTTTCCACGAACCCGGCGAAGAGCACGTTGGGCACCACTTGGGCCGCCGTGGCGCGCAGTTGCCAGGTGCGCCGATCAAGTACCGGATTGATCGTGCGGGGAAAATCCGGTACCAGGCAAGGGCAACCGTAATTGGTCAAGTGCTTTCGTATGCCCCAGCTGATGACCAATAGATCGGCCTCGTTGGTGCGTGCAACTTGGCCGAGGTGGTCGCAAAACCTTCTCAGGTCGGCAACCTTGTCCACTTCCACATTCGATCCATCGTGCGGCCTGACCTGGCGTTCCACAGCTGCGGCTTGTTCAACGCACTTGAAGCCGAAGAAACCTGCCGCCAACAGGGGCATCAGTGCTACCGCCCACTGTGGAGGCCGCACGTTCAACTGCGCGATGAACAATGCGAGCAGAACCGGGACCGCGAGGAACATCCTGGCCCATGGCATGAACACGCTGGGGATGCCATCGTGCACTTTGTTCAAGCCGAACGAGGCAACCAGGAGAGCAATACCGATCACCAATGCGATGGCTGGCTTCCACTGCCTTTTCAAACCAAGTGCGATCCCGAGCAGGATCAAGAGGATCAACACGAACCATCCTTTTCCCCAGAGGAAGGGGCTCAACTCGTCCAGGAACCGGAGGTTGGACCACTGGATGTCACGAACGGAGAAGCTCAGCTCCCACGCGGAATGCACCACGTACTCTGGTCGAACGTCGTAGAAATGATGACCCAGGTAGTATAGGATCGCGGCCGGCACTGCGCCGGCCATCCCCAGCAGGTAGAGCCTGCGGTCCGAACGGTACCTCAACATGATCAGGAGGGCAGGCGGCGCCACCCCGAGTGCAGCGTTGGGGTTGGCGAAGAGCGCAAGGATGGCGAAAAAGGGAGCCAGGAGCAGAAAGATGCTCCGCGTTGAGAAAAGAGGGAGCACCGCGAGGGCGGAGAGGAAAACGCCGGTGACGAACCCGCGTGGCATGGAGGTGATCATGCCGTACTCGGGCGGCAGGGCGACCGGGAACGCCAGCATGAAGGCGGCAGGGACATAAGCCCGCTGCCTTACCAACGCCGCACATAGCAGCACGAAGGGGAACAAGGTCAGGACGCTTGTCATCACCGGTAGCGCGACGTCGGGCCCAACACCTGCCCACAGCAACGGCACGGCCACCAAGCCTTCCAGCATGGTATTGTAGGATTGCCCGTAGAAGCAAGGTTCGTGGAACCGGCCATGGGCCATTTCGACGCCGCCGTTCCACATGATGGCCTGATCGTCATCCACGAACCGATATCCGAACTGGTGAAGGATCAGCCACCGGTCCACCACCAGGAAACAAAAACAAAGCACGAGGCACAGCCGTGCCATCCGTTCCTGACGGGCGGTCAGCATGGGTATTCCCGTTCGCGATCGCAGTGGTCGAGCGGGTATCGGTGAGGGATCCATTGCAGAACGCAGATGGGTTTCACCTGCTTTGGGTTGGGCGCTTGCGTTTCTCGTAAGCCTTCAGCACCGCATCCTGTCGCGCCCTGGCCATCTCGGTGTAGTCGAGATCCCACGCGAAATTTTCGGCGGTGCTATCGTAATGCGCCCTGCCAACGACAGTGGGCAAGCTGGCCGCATCCAATCCTTCCAGCAACGGAACGAGGGTCGTGTTCACGTTCATGCCGTATCCGCCATCCCATAGCAAGCTGTCCGCAATGCGCATATCGATCTCCACCACCTTGGGTGCGTAGCCCTTTGCCGCGTATTCGATCGCGTAGTAGCCCGGCTTGTTGAGGATGAGATCGTAGCGCCCGTCCCGTGTGGTCTTGCCGTCGATACCGTGGGCCTTGTCGTTCACATCCCAAGCCACCACCATGTAGTCGCGCAGCGTGTCGCCCGTCGTGTAGTCCTTGGCTGCGCCGAACACGTACATCAACGTGTCCCGGTATATCGTTGGCAGGCCCTCGGTGTTCGTCACCTCGGTCGGTGCCGTTGGTGCACTCTCAGGTTGCTCGCAACTGGCGAGGAGCAGGAGGATCACCGCAGCGATCAATGATCGATCAGTCATCTTTTCATGCTCGGCTCATGGCCTGAGGTGCGCGCTCTGCCTAACATGCATTGCTCACCATGAGGTCGAACGCAAGTCTAAGGAAGTCCGAGAGTGGCAGCGTTGCTCCTGGGCCGAGAGACCCTCACCGAAAGAGGTCAGAAGCGCTGGAAGCATACGCTCGCGCACCGGCCTTCGAAGCAAGCGCGCAGCAGATAGCTTCCTGCGGCAAGACCTTCCAAGGACATGACGCGGTCGCTCCCCCACCCGTCGATCACGGGGGTCAACCGGTGCCCTTGCATATCGCAGACTTCGAACCGGACGGAGCTACCGAACCCGGCCGGCAGCACGAACCGGATGCTGCTGTTCGCCGGGTTGGGCCAGGCGTGCAGGTTCGTCATCGTGAACGGGAGTGTAGGCGTGCTCGTCGCGTAGTCCTCGTAGTAATAGCGCTGATCGGTCACCGTCGACCAGTTACCGGCCGACGTGTCATCCATGGCGGAGCGTGTCAGTTGTCCCCAGGCATTGTAGGCGTTCGTCCGGCGCCACACGTCCACCATTGCACCGTTCACGTTCGCGCGTATGCGTTGCTCGAGCATCCGGCCATCAGCAT
Source organism: Flavobacteriales bacterium (assembly GCA_049289815.1). Classification (GTDB taxonomy): domain Bacteria; phylum Bacteroidota; class Bacteroidia; order Flavobacteriales_F; family PHOS-HE28; genus PHOS-HE28. The sequence continues at coordinate 1,225 of JBATMK010000177.1, read as the reverse complement.
CATGGTCGAACTCTTCATTGAAAGCATGAATGAACATGGATCCGTTCCAATGGAAGGCAGAGTCCACAATGACGGTTCCGCCTGGCGACCATGTGGTGGCCTGGCGCGAAAGCGGCACCCAACTACCGCCCTGGTCTTCGTGCAGAACGAGTTCAACTTGGCGACCCGCCGCATCGTATGCTTTGCGTTTGAACTCCTGTGCCACGCTGAAGCCAAAGGCTGCGTTGAAGCGCATGATGGAAACGCTGTCGAACGTGGCGTTCCATGCATAGTGCAACGAATCATTCTGCCATCCCAATGGTCCGGCACTGTCGCGCTGGGCGAGCGGCTTGCCGTTCGTGTGGTAGTAATAGTCCACGAACAGGTCGCCGCTCGGGGTCAGTTCCTCGCGATGCACGAGCCTTCCGTCAGGCGAATACTCCCAATGGAACGAGTAGCCGAGGAAGTCGCTTACCACCACTTTGTCCGTCAGGCTGTCCTGGGCGTTGTACGTGTACGTTTCGGTCGTCTCCGCCCAACCACCTCCGAAGGGCTGTGCGTAATAGAGCATGGCCAGCTTTCCCGTCGGCGTGTAACTGCGGTTGCGGTAGTAAATGCTGTCCGTTCCGGAGAACCAGCTTTCGGTCAACGGACGTCCTTGAGCATCCCTTGTCCAACGCACGAAGCCGGTGACCATTGGTGAACCGTTCACGAATATCACCGTGCTGTCGGCGACCAGATGGTCCAGGCCGTTGTACGCCTTGCAATGCCCACTGGCCAAGGTCAGTGTTCCTTGCACCATGTCCATGTCGAAGCTGTTGTCGAACGGCAGTTCTTCATCGTCCAGGTCACCGCCGCGACCATCGCTGTAGGTATAGGAAGTGCTGTCCTGTAGCACCAGGGGTATCCCGTTCAGCATGCCACGGAAACTAGCAGCCACCAACCGCGATGCGTCCTGGGCCCACAGCGTTGTGCCGCACAGTGTCCAGAGGATGAGGATGTAGCGCACGTGTTTCCGCATGGAAGAGTACCCATGCAAGTCTACCGCTGCCCCGTGCGCATGCCCGGCCAACAACTGGACTCATCCGGCCGATCTTACTACCTGCTCAAGTACATGCTCCGCTCCCCATACACCTCCCTGAAAAAGGGATCCTTCAGGTCCTTAATGAAGTGGATGGCTTCGCCGGTGCTCTTCATTTCGGGCCCGAGGCTCTTGTCCACATCGGGGAACTTGTCGAAGCTGAAG
>JBATMK010000176.1:0-8328 GCA_049289815.1 Flavobacteriales bacterium | reverse complement strand
GCCATTTCTGCTGTTCCTCTGGGGAAAACCGGACAGATCTACCGCGCACAACGGGGAAGGGCCACCCCGATCGGTCATACGCTGGTCGGCACCAGCACCGTTAGAGTTTGGCACCAGATCCGCGCACCGTGCATCATCATGACTATCAAGGAAACAACGGTGATCAGGACCGTGATCATCGACGCCCCTCAGGAAACGGTATGGAAAGCCCTCAGCGACACCGGTTTGAGCCGGTTGCACCTGTTGGTGGACAAGCGCGATACCCCATTGCAGGAAGGCAGGGTAATGACCTGGTGCGAGCCCGAGGACCCCAAGGCGATGCCGCGTTGGAAAGGCCGGATAACGGTCATTTCAGCACCTCGCCGGATCGCCTTCATGGCGTTCATGCCCATGACGGGTCTGGAGGACATCCCTGAGAACTACACGTTGGTGGACATCAGCCTGAAGACCGAAGAGGACGGGCGCACATCGGTAACCGTGGAACACGGCGACTTTGCGCATCACCCGTTCGGCGCGCGGCTGGCCAAGCAAGTGGGCAATAGCTGGGTTGAAGCACTGATACGGCTGAAGGAACGCGTGGAGCACGAGGCGGCGGCTTAGATCCACGGTCCTTCCGGTGATCCCTCTGTGCGGTTGATCACTCGATCACGATCCCGTATTTCGCCAGCAAGCTCAAGGCGCCGTCCATTGAAAAGCGTGCGCCCAGCACATCGTTCCGCTCCGGATCGATGCGGTAATTGAACGCGCTGGTGAGATCCGCCGTACGCAATTGGGTGCGATCGAAAACGGCATCCTGCAGATCGCAGGTATCGAAAACGGCTTCGTTCAGTTCCGCTTGTTCGAAGTCCACACCCTTCAGCGAGCAACGGTTGAAATGCGTCTTCGCCATCCTCCGACCTGCGAAGACGGAATGATCCAGGATGCACTGCTCGAACCATGGGCTGAAGAGCATTTCGGAACAAACCGAAAAGTCGACGCCCAGCAGCTTGCACTCCTTGAACACCACGTGTTGCAGGCTCGCACCGCGGAGCTTGATCATGGACAGGTCGCACCCGATGAAGGTGCAATCGATGAAACGGCTCTTGGCAAAGTCGCTCTTCGACAGGTCGCAACGTGTGAAGGTGCATTGCTCGAAGATGCGGCCATGGAATGCACGGCCGGGTTGCACCAGCTTATCGAAGGTCTTGTCTTCGTGGGTCAGGGCTTCCATGCGGGCTTCGGCGACGGCTGTGGTACTACGCTTCAACCACCGCACTGAAAAGATCCAACTCGGCCGGGCCGATCACTGCGCGTTCCAACTGCAACAACTTTTTCTTGGTCGCCAACCCGCCGGCGTACCCCACCAGCTCACCTGAGGTCCCGATGATGCGATGGCAGGGAACAATGATGGCAAGCGCGTTCGCGCCGTTCGCCGATGCTACCGCGCGGATGGCGGTCTGTTCCGCCACCTTGTTCGTCAGCGAGGCGTAGGTCTCCGTTGTTCCGTACGGCACGGTCAGCAGCGCTTCCCACACACGTTGCTGGAGATCGGTACCCACCATGCGCAACGGCAGATCGAAGGTCTTGCGCTCACCTGAGAAGTACTCGTTCAACTGTGCAACGGCCGTTCCGAACACGGATGAAGTCCCCTCGACGTAAGTCGCGTTCAACCCGCGCTGGACACGCGCGTCCACGGTGCTGCGCATTCGCCGGTACCGCCAATCGCACAAGCAAAGACGATCCTCGAAGGCGCCCAACAGCAGCTCTCCGTAGCTGGTCGGGAAATATTGGATGAGGATCCCTGTCATGTGCGCAGCAGGGGTTCTCCAGGTCGCATTGCGCTTGACCGGACCTCTCCGTCAATCCTGTATCACGGTCAGCTGTGCTCCCGAACGCGGCCCGTCGCCGGTCAGGAGCTTCACGAAATAGATGCCGGTGATCCAACCTTCGGTATCGATCTCAGCGCGCGCCGTTGTCTTGGGTACGATGGAATGGACCAAACGGCCGGACACATCCAGCACATCGATCCTGTCCACCACGGATAGTCCGTCGGGGTAGATCACCGTTACCCGATCGGCAGCAGGGTTCGGATAGAGGTCCGGACCGGTCAACTCCTGGTGCTCGGCGATGCCGACCAAACCACCCGTGCTCGTGGTGGTACCACCACCGATGGGATCGAGCCATGGGCCCAGGTGATCGCTGGCAGGGCCGGGGTTCGAATCCCAGTGATAGCTGAGTTTGCCATAAAAATCAGGATCGTTGTTGCCACCGGCCACCACGCTTTCGCAATAGGAGGTTCCGCCGGTCAAGGTACCGATGATGAGTCCTGCAGAATTGAAAAGCGGGGAGCCGCTGGAACCACCTTCAGTTACTCCCCATCCATTGGTGGTGGGGGCCCAGACCACGCGCCAGTGGGTACCACTGATACCCCATGAGGCACTGACCGTGGTAACGGTATACGTGCTGATCGTCTTCGGTGATCCAGCGGGATGATGGATACCAACGCCACCCGAGCTCGCTGCTCCTGAGGCATCCCAACCGTTCCAGTATGGAAAGAAATTCCCGGGGATCTGATCGTCCATTTCGATCAACAGGAAATCGGAACCCGTGTCCCCGCCACCGTCATTGCTGTCAGCGCGCTTCACGCAACCCGTCATCACTTTGTTCCCGAGCGCCGCACCGATACCGCAACCACTGCGCTCGTACCGGAAGTAGGCCTTCCACTGCGTGAAGTTCGCCGCAGTGCTCGCCAGTCCGCAGTGGTAGGCGGTAAGGATGTAGGGCTTGAAATCGTGCGCGGTGTTGTCCACCACCGATCCGCTGCACCAGCCTGCGCCGTTGGGATCCACTACGCTGAGGCGCACCACACCGTCCCGCTGCACGGTCCAGTTATCACCCTCAGGACTGCAGTGGACGTCGACTTCGCAATCATCGGATTTGATAGAACCCACCATCCGGTACGCGTGACCCACTTGCGCGATGTGGATGCGGCCCATGCCGATCATGGTGGCCGGCTCGTAGTACTCCACCGTACTTGCTTCACCGCTCACCAATGCCGTGGTGAACAAACCGCTCTCGTGGTTGTTGCGTTCGGTGAACGCACCGAGCACTTCGATCCCTGCATCATCGTACACGTGCATCGTTGCCCCGGCGGGCAGTTCATATTCATCGAAGTACAATTCTGTCGCCGATGCTCCGGGCGATACCACCCGTAACCGCCACAGGCGATCGCCGTTCGGGAGCGTTGTCCATAGGCCAGCGCTATAGAGCCCGGCGTTCACCGACAGGAAACGGCTGTAGTAGGGAATTTCCCCGGCCGCAGCCCGCTCCGCGTCGTCGGCGGCAACAGCATCGGCATCGAAGGGAGCGGCTTGCACATCAGGAACGCCGCTGCGGTCCACTCCCGCAAGCACGGTGTACGGTGAAAGGTCAACGCTGATCTGCGCTTGCATCGGCAGCACGGCAACCAGGAAGAACAAACAAGGAAGAGCGGTCGGTCTCATGCAACAAGGTTTCTGTTCCGGCATCAAGGGCAGCCAATGTAGATCGGGCTTTGTCATCCCTCAGCACTTGATCACTGCCGCTTGTTGAGGTACATGGTGGTAGCCATCCCCCTCGGAAGTACCAACCTACCCGCACCTTTGCTCCCATGGAAGTCAACCCGCGCGAACTGCCGATCCATAAGAAGGCCGTGGAGATCCAGAAACTGGTGGACCATATCCTCGATGCGGCTCCTGAAGGCAATGAGATGCTCAAGCACCAGATCGAGTTCATGCATGCCAACGCGTTGATGATCACGGCCAAGATCGCCGGGGCAGAAGGCGGTGATCTGTACGACCTGCGAATGGAGAATGCCGCCATCATCCGCAAATGCGCTCGCGAGCTCCTGGTGGGCCTGCGCGGACTCGAGATGTTCGGCTACGATGAGCAGCGCTACTTCAACCTGTTGCGTGCGGAGCTGGAAGAATTCCGACTGCTGTTCGTGGATCGGGTCGCCGCTTTCGACAAGGAGAATTACATCATCGATCGCTGGGGACTGTTCAACCCGCCGGGTGTGGGACCCCACGATAAGGACCCGGATGATGAGGTGCCCTTCGATCCGAAGGACCACCTGTAGGCCGGGGATGCGATCAGTGTTGCAGCGGCCGCGCTTTGCGTTCGGCGTGCTGCTCCTTCTTCACCTGGCTGAGGTCCATCGCGCGGCTTTCGGAATACTCGGCATCCCACTTGAACATCTTCGCTTTCTTATCGAACCGACAAACCGCCACCGGTTCCTTGTACGTGGAATAATCCACGTTGAGCAACGTTGGCAGAAGGGCGATCTCCAATGCGATCGTGTTGCCCCCTTCGCGATCCTTCTCTTTCACCCGTGTGAGGTCGATGATCACGCGTTTGGCCGTGTGGCCTTGCGCCCAGTATTCCACACGGTACACCCCATCGTACGCCAGGGACAACTTGTACTTGCCGCGTTGATCGGTCCTACCGTAAACGGTGCGGTCGGCAGAACCCTTTTCAAGTGTGTCCTTCGCCACAACGGTCACCTTGGCCATCACCTTCTTGCTGTCGTGGTCCTTCACAACCCCGTTCAGCGTGAAGGTCTCGGGCTGTGCCATGCAGGTGGAAGCCCCAATGACTACAGCAGCCAGTGCGGCCAACAGGCCTGAGCGTGCCGTCCAGGTTCCGTGTCTCATGGCTTGCGCGGTCGTGTGCACGCAGGTGGTACGTAAGCCACGTCCCACAGGTTCGCTCTGAGGTCCGATGGTCACATCCACAGCCACGCGCTGCGAGGGTCATGACCTGGAACATGGCCGAGGTCGCTCGTTCACCGGACCAATGCGACCCGGTACGTTGGGGGAATACCTTCGGCGAAACGTCCGACATGGAACATCCTCTACCCCTTTTCACAGCGGTCGCACTGTATTCCGTGTTCCCGATCACCGCCGCTGGGCAATGCACTGACCAGGTCACCCACATCAGTGGCAGTCAGATCATCGGGGGCATCAACGTCACCGTGGGCAGCATCGACACCGTGGATGTGAACACTGTGTATTGCACTGAAACGACCCCTTACATCGTTGGCTATGATAACGACGATGGCAGCGGCACGGGCAGCTACACCTTCACGTTCGCCCCGGCCATCGAGGGGGCCTCTTTGAACGCCAGCGGCATTTCGGAAGCCTTGGCCACACATCTGGAGCATATGCGCTTGTTCATCAACGGAGCACATTACGCGGTGCCTGCTCCCGGCGTCGCGCTCTCGTGCGATGCGTTTGGTGTGGTGACCCCCGATGGGGATCTCGGACCCTGCAGCAATTGCAGCGTTTCAGGTATGGGCCAGATCCTGCTCCCCGGTCCGATCAGCTCGCTCACGGTGCAGGATACCGTGCTCCTGGGAGAACCCGGAGGGGCCATTTTCTCGCTCTTCATCTGCGGTGCGTTCAATGGTATCCCAGCCAACTCAACTTCGACCGACCTTCTGCTGTTCCCGAATCCAGCGACGACCAGCATCTCATTGCCCGAGGTCGTTGGCCCAACTGTCACCGTTGAGATCCTCGACCCACAAGGCCGCATGGTCCACCGTGTCCAACGTTCTCATGGCGACCGATCGCCATTGAACGTTTCCGACCTGCCGCGTGGAACGTACGTGTTGGTGATGCACGGTACCAGTACGACATATCACAAGCTGGTCCTGGACTGACATTCAATCCCCGTTGTAGAACGAAATGCTTGTGACCTTGTCGTCGGTGAAGACGAAAGTGGTTGCGACGAAAGCCAAGCAACCGACAGGATCGCTGGCATAGCTCCAGTAGCTGCGCTCATCGTTCGCTTCGGTGGGTGCGCCATAGGCGGTCTTGATCTCTTCGCGCGTGGCGCCGAGGCCATTGCGGAACAGCCTGCCGTTGTCGTGCCGCCAAAGTCGGCGCGAAACGAACGGTTTGAGATCCTTTGGCGCGTCCTTCGGGAACGCCAGGCCTTGCCTGAGTTCGACCTCTTCGATGTAGTTGTCCGTTCCGGTGGACACGATCATGGTCACGCTCATGGTCGTGTCGGTATAGTAGCGGCCGCCCACGTGGCCGAGGTCATCGCTGAACAAGCCGGGACCATGGAGCGCCACGACATCACGATCCAAGGTGATACCGGTAACGATGCCGCAGAAGTTGGGCGGGTTGCAGGGTTGCGCACGACCGACCAACACACAGAGCAATGGCAATAGCGGAAGCAATGGGCGGAAGAAGCAGAACATGGCGGCAGGGGTTTATTGAACGAACGTAGCGGAATGCTCGCGTGGTGTGGTCGCACTGCCTGCGGTGCGATGAAGTACGACCTTCGCCCACATGACCAAACGCCCCATTGTCATTGATGATGCCGAAGTACACGTGTTCGCCAATGCCGGTGAGTGGCATGCCTGGCTGAAAAAGCAGCACGCGAAGAGCACCGGTGTATGGCTGCGGATCGGCAAGAAGAACAGCGGACTGGTCACCATCACCTACGATGATGCCGTGGAGACAGCCCTCTGCCATGGCTGGATCGATGCCACCCGCAAGTCTTACGACGCCCTCTCGTTCGTGCAACGCTTCACGCCGCGCAAGGCGCGGAGCATCTGGAGTCAGATGAACCGCGATCGCGCACTCGCGCTGATCGAGGCCGGCGCCATGCTGCCCGCCGGGCTCGCCGCCGTGGAAGTCGCGAAAGCCAATGGCGAATGGGAACGTGCCTACAGCCCCGGAAGTACCATCACCGAGCCGAAGGACCTGCTGGCCGCCCTGCGCAAAAGCCCGCGCGCGAAGGCGTGCTATGCCACGCTCAACGCGCAGAACCGCTTCGCCATCCTGCACCGTTTGGAGAAGAGCTTGAAGCCGGAGACGCGCGCGAAACGGCTGGCACAGTTCGTAGCGATGTTGGAGCGGAAGGAGCTGTTGTATCCGTAATCGTACGTACCGTTCATGACTGAGCAGCGGCGACCGGATCACGGCGCCTGAGGATGGCGGCGCAGATCAAGCTGATCAACAGGCCTACCGGCAGGATCTCCGTGTAGGTGAAACCGATCTTCACGATCGGGTTCTTGTACATCTCCTGGAAATCCCGCATTTCCTTCAGCTGGGCCTCCACTTGCTCTGCTGGCATGGCGCTGGCTTCGAGCTTTGCTTTCTCGTGCTCGTAGTACTGCTCCATGAAGTCCTCCTTGGAAAGGCTACTGAGCACCATCCAGGATGCCACATACATCGTGGAGGCTATAAGGGTGATGTACAGCCCCATGAGGAAGGCCTTGCCGAATTTGATCGACCCGCCCAGATGCTTGTCGCGGTACGCCTTCACGGCGAAGAAGATCGTCGACAGTGCTATGACCATGGTCGTGTAGCCGATCCACATGCCGTTGTCGAAGTCGTGGCTTCCGCTGCCCAGGGTCAGCCACATCATCACCGACACGATGATCCCGCCGATGATGCCGTACGTGAGGACTATTTTTTTCATGAGTGCTCTGTTTTTGCTATCGCGAACCAACGACAGGACCACGTTCCTGACCTCATCCTTTGGTATGGATCACGTGCCTTGAAGCGCGGATCCATACCAAAGTCGCACGCGTTCATGGAATGATCCCAAGCGCTTTGGCTTTGAGGACCGCCTGCGTGCGGCTTTTCACATCGAGCTTCCCGAACAAACCCGATGAATGGGACTTCACGGTGGCCAGGGAGATGAACAACTTGTCCGCGATCTCCTGGTTGGGATGTCCCTTGGCCATCAATTGCAATACCTCCAGCTCGCGTGCACTGATGCCAAGCGAGCGCAAGGCTGCTTCATCCAGAGCGCGTGGCTGATCCACAGAGGCCACGTTCTTCCGCCACAGCAGCTTCTGTCCTGCCCAAATGCCCAACGCCGTGAAGAGGACGGCCACCACACCGATGTAAACTTCCACGGACAGGTCACGGATCCAGAACCGGTATTCGATGTACTTCAGGATAAAGACCAGCACCGCCAGCGCAAGACCGTACAAAACCACGGTGGTCCAGAAACCCGTTCGGCGTAGCTCCGCTGACTTGGCCATCGGCCGAAGGTCGGCTACGCGAGCCAGCCCGGCAAAGCCGCCGCCTGCTTCACCCAGCTGGCCACTTGCTTCTCGTCGAGCTTGTCGCCTTCGCGGATATCGAGGTAGCGCGCGTCCTTCTGCTTGCTCGGGCCGGGTGGCATCGGTCGCAGCGAGGAGCCTTTGAAGAAGGCCACCTTCACATAATGCGTGAAGACATGGAACGACAGGAACCAGCCCTGGCCCTCGACACCGTAGAACGGCGAGTTCCACTTCACCGCCTTGCGCACCTTGGGCACGTTGCGCGTGATCAGCGCATCGAGCCA
>JBATMK010000175.1:0-23537 GCA_049289815.1 Flavobacteriales bacterium | reverse complement strand
CAGCATATAGCTTCGGCGTATCATGAAACGCTGCGCTCCGTTCCTGCTGTTGTTCCTGCCCCTGTTCTCGACCGCCCAACCGATCGTGGTGCGATGGGCTTACGGCCCGTTCGGGACACCGGGCGATGCGGCATTCATCGTCGATGGCGATCGGATCTACGCAGCCTGTGGACCGTTCGGCAACAAAGGCCCGTGCATGTATGTAGCAGAAGGGGATCAAGTGTTCCATGCATCGGACTCGTTCGGGAGCCGGGGCTTCGGGGCGTACTATCTCGATGGTGACAAGCTCTATCGCTGCGCTGGGGCGTTGTGCAACAAGGGCAGCTGCGCGCTCATCCTGGAGCGCAACAAGGTGTACCGCGGCGATGGACCGTTCTGCAACAAAACGGATGGTGCGTTCGTGATCGAGGGCAACACGATCCACCTGGCCGAGGGCCCGTTCTGCATGAAGGGTGATGCGATCCTGCAGATGGACGCCGAAGTGCCGCCTCTCCTGCTGTTGGCGATACTTGCCGGCTTGTAGAACTACACCGGCTTCTTCGCGATCGTCACACCTGCTTCCTTGCCGTAGAGCGGTATCAAGTAGGCAAGGTCATCGAAGGCGCCTTGTGCCCAACGGTCGAGCGCGATACGGCACATCGCTGATGCCAACGGGGTAATGCTGGGAACGCGCTTCACATGCAGCGCTGAAGCAAAAAGGTCGACGGCCTTGTCCGCACCATCGCCGAAGACGATGTGCTCCCTTGACGGGTCGAGACCTGCGATCCATTCCACCGAAAGTTCGAGCGGCATGGGGTCCGTCGTCTTATCACCGTCAACGCACTTTGTGAACACTTCCATGCGCCGTGCGTCGATCATCGGCCAGAGCAGCTCCATGGCCCTCGGTCCATGGCCAGCGGCCCGCAGCGCTTCAACCAAACAGTCCAGCGTACCGATCCCGATGATCGGAATGTCCAGCGCGTAGCACAGACCCTTGGCAGCGCTGAGCCCGATGCGCAAACCGGTATATGAACCAGGTCCGATACCCACGGCCACCGCGTTCAATTCCTTCATCGTCACACCCGCTTCTTTCAGCACCTCATTGATGAAGACATTGAGCTTCTCAGCATGACTGAAGCCCGTGCTCAAGTGATCCCGCGATGCGAGGAGCGCGCCGTCGCGCGCCAATGCAACGCTGCACGAATGCGTTGCGGTTTCCAACTGGAGGATCACCGCCATCCGATCAGAGCGACACCGGCAATCCTTGCAGGATGTCCAGATACTTCGCGGCCATCACATAGTTGTACTTCGCTGTGATGCCATCGGCTGTTGCGCGGTCCAGGTTGGTGCGCGCGGTGTTCAGGTCGAGGCTCGTGGCGGCACCGGCGGTGAACCGTTCCTGGGCCAGGCGTAACGATTCCGTAGCCGCTTCCTGCGCACGTTGGGCGGCTTCGAACTGACGGTAGGCACCACGCTGCGCGGTGATCGCCTGTTGCACCTGCCGTTCAAGTGATTGCCGCTGCGCTTCCACCGCGTTCTTCGCCTGCTCGTGGCGGATACGCGCCTGGTCGGTCGCGTACTTGTTGCGCTGGTTGTTGAACAGCGGTATGCTCAAGCTCAACGTAACGGATTCGTTCAGGTTGTCGTCAAGCTGCGAACCGAAAGCCCGCGTCCGTGTATCCTGGGTATAGCTCGGTGTGAACACCTCCTCGCCGCCTTGGGTGAAGCCGATGAGCTGCGGGTCGCCGAGAACGGGGTCACCCACGGCTTCAATGTTCCGCCCGCTGTAACCGGTCCCGAGGGCACCTTCCAACCGTAACGCAGGGATCATTCCGCTGCGCGCTATGGCAATATCCTTCCCAGCGCTTTGGGCCAGCAGGTCGGCTTGTGCGTAGCCGGGGTTGGCGGCCAGCACAGCTCGCAACACCTCCTCGGCGTTCTGCGCGGGATCGCTGATGGCAAGCCCACTGATCGCAGGCGCCTCGATATCGAAACCCCGTTGCTCTTCCGTGGTCAAAAGCAACTGTTGCATCAGGTCGAGCAGTCGTTGATCATGCTGGTTGCGCAGGTCGATGAGCGTGTATTCCTGTTGTGCCAATTGGCTGCGTTGGTCCATGGCCTCCGAACGTGGCAGGCGCCCACCATCCACCAGTGCATTGGTAACACTGAGCTGCTCGTTGATGTTAGCTACCTGCTTCTCCGAAGCGCTGATGCGCTCGCGCAAGCTCAACACATCAAGAAAGGCTTGGACCGTGGATAGCCGGATCGTATTGCGCTGGTCCTCCAACCCCTTCGCACTGCCATCGGCATCGAGCTTCGCCTTGCTCAGCGCGGTCTGCTTGCGCAGCCCTTCGAACAGGGAAACCTGGCTGCTGAGGTAGAAGTTGTTGGAGCGCACCCGATCGGTGGCGAACGTGTTGGTGAATTGGTCGATGGTCTTGCCCCAGTTGTAGCCGTGACTTGCGTAGGCGTTCAGATCCGGGAGCAAGGCATACGCAGCCTGCCGCTTTCCCTGGTCGGCCAGCTCGGCATCGAGAGCAGCATTGCGCACGTTGAGGTTCTTCTCTTCGGCATGGCGCACACACTGATCGAGTGTCCAGGCCTGTTGCGCGAAAGCACTGCATGGCAACAACGCGGTGAGCAAGAATGAAAGTCTCATGGTCGGCGGAGGTGTTTCATCCCGATCATACCGGGATCTCGCCGCAGGAACGCCCGGCGGCTCGGCCAAAACTATCCGCCCCATAGCGGCCAACCACGCGGCTTGGATGAACGGGATGTTCTTGGGGTGAACGGTGGGGGATCCAGGCCACAGGCCTTGGGCCACGGGCGTAAGCCGTTATCACATGTGGGGATCTTGGCCGAAGGAGATCGGGTTGCGGATCGGATAGGGTGCGGGATGCGGAGTACGAAGCCTGTGGCCCGACGCTCGGGGCCTGTGGCCTCAGAGGATCTTCACCTCCACCCGGCGGTTGGCCTCGCTCTGCTCCTGGTTCTTGGGTTCGGGGAAGAGCATACGGCTATTGCCGTAGCCTTTGTAGGAAAGGCGCTCCGGCTCAATGTCGTTCACCAGCAGGAAGTCGTACACGGTCTTGGCCCGCCCAGTGCTCAACTCGATGAACTCCTTGGTGTTCTTGTAAGTAGGTCCGTTCACGTGTCCCTCGATCTCGATCCGCGTAGCGGGGTTCTGTTGCATGAAGCGCATCAATTGCAACATGGATCCCTGGCTGTTCTTCATCACTTGCACATCGTTGCCCACGAATCGGATATCCTCCAACACCACATGGGCGCCCGGCTCTATGGGTGTCAACTTCAGGTCCACCGTAACGATGCTGTCCGTGCTGCCCTTCACCCGGAGGTTGTGGAACATGTAGCCTTTCTGCACGCACCCGATCTTCAGCGTTCGGTACTGGTCCATGCGGTACTCGTAGGTGCTCTTGCCCTTCGCTTCAACCACCTTGTCGAAGACCATTCCATCGATCGTCAATGAACCCAGCACGGGCTTCCCTGTTTTGGCATCCGTGACCACGATGCGCAGTGTTTGCTGCGCCACTTCCGGTTTTTCCGGGACCGGTGGAGGCGGTGGCGGGTCGTAGTGGAACCGGATGGTATAGCCATCGAGCGGGCGGTCCTGGTAATCGACCACCAGGTAGTAGAGGTCGCCTTCCTTCACTTGTATCGCGCTGCTGAACGATGAGCCCACGCCAGAACGCACGAAGGCATCGGGGGCATCCTTGCGCAACCCGCAAATGCTGTGGTTCGACTTGTCGTTGCGGCTGATGTTGGTGCGCACCGGCGCCACCGACTTGTCCTGGATCTTATCGCAAATACCCGGGATCGCTCCTTCAAAGATCAGGAAGTCGATATCGTCGTCGATGTTCTTCGGTTCGATGTCGAACGTGAGCAGGGTGGTGCTCGGCGAGCGGAACTTGTACCAGGTGGTGTGGTGCTCCCGCTCGAACCACTGCTTGTCCTCGGCGGGGTTCTCTTTTATCTCCAGCACATTGCCGAATCCGCGCACGGCCTGGTCCTGCACATAAACGCTGTCGGAAATGAAAAGCGCCCCGGTGCAGTCACCATTGTCCTGCGTAAGGCGTTGCGCCAACGTGGTGTTCACCACGAAGCAGGCAAGAGCCAATAGGGATGCTGAGCGGGGAGCGATCACCAAGTGGCGTTCAACGCTCACTTGTCGCTCCCGGTTTCGTACCCCAGGTTGCTCGACAACCAGCGTTCAACTTGCGCAATGGTAATGCCCTTTCTGCGCGCAAGGTCCTCCACCTGGTCTTTGGCGATCCGCCCCACGCCGAAGTACTTGCTCCTGGGGTGCGCGAAGTACCACCCGCTGACAGCCGCAGCCGGGTGCATGGCAAGGCTTTCCGTGAGGATGATGCCGGTGTGGTGCCCGGCATCGAGGAGCCGGAAGAGCTCCGGCTTCTCCGTATGGTCAGGGCAGGCCGGATATCCCGGGGCCGGGCGGATGCCTTGATACTCCTCCTTGATCAGCTGTTCGTTGGTAAAGGCGCGCGGCGTCTCGTAGCCCCAAAGGTCCTGGCGCACCAGCTCGTGCAATTTTTCCGCGAAGGCTTCGGCCAGCCGATCGGCCAAGGCTTTCAGTATGATGGCACTGTAGTCGTCGTGGGCAGCTTCGAACCGCTTCACATGCGCCTCGATCCCGTGACCGGTGGTAACCGCGAAACCGCCGATGTGATCCACCAGGCCGGTCTCCTTCGGCGCGAGCAGATCACTCAAGCAATTGTAGGCGACCCCTTGTGCCTTCTTCGATTGCGCACGCATGCCGTGGAAGCGGCCGATCGTGCTGATCCGTTTCTCATCGGCATACACTTCCATGTCGTCCGCTACAGCGTTCGCCGGCCATATCGCGGCCACACCGTGCGCTTGCAACCACTTCTCCGATACCAACTGCTTCAGCATACGCTGGGCATCTTCGTAAAGCTTCGTGGCTTCGGTCCCGACCACCGGATCGGTCAGGATCTTCGGATAACGACCCGCCAATTCCCACGCTTGGAAGAAGGGCGTCCAGTCGATGTATGGTACCAGTTGCTCCAGTGGGAAGTCGCGGTACGGGAAAACACCCGTGAGCTTCGGCTGAACGGGAGGCTCATTGCTGAAGTCGATCGCGAAGCGTTTGGCGCGGGCCTCAGCTATGGGCACATACTCCTTGGTGCGTTCGTGACCTTCATACTGCGCACGTACATGGGCGTATTCGTCCTTGAGCTTGGCGGCGAAGACCCCGCGATCCGTATCGCTCAGGAGGCTGCTCACAACCGGCACGCTGCGGCTGGCATCGATCACGTGCACAACGGGTTGGCTGTAGTGCTGCGCAATGCGCACGGCGGTGTGCACACGGCTCGTGGTGGCGCCACCGATCAACAGCGGCACAGTGAACTTCTCCCGTTCCATCTCCTTCGCCACATGCACCATCTCGTCGAGGGATGGCGTGATCAAACCACTAAGGCCGATGATGTCCACCTTGTTCTCCTTGGCGGCTGCGAGGATCTTCTCGCACTGCACCATCACACCCATATCGATCACTTCCCAGCCATTGCAAGCGAGGATCACACCCACGATGTTCTTGCCGATGTCGTGCACATCGCCCTTCACCGTGGCCATGAGGATCTTCTTCGCGCCGGTGCTTTGTTCCCCGACCGGTAGCGATTTCTTCTTCTCCAGCAGGAAGGGCTCCAGGTAGGCGACCGCTTTCTTCATCACGCGTGCGCTCTTGACCACCTGTGGAAGGAACATCTTGCCGGCTCCGAAGAGATCACCCACCACGGTCATGCCGGCCATCAATGGGCCCTCGATGACTTTCACGGGATCCTCAAGCTGTGCCCGTGCTTCCTCCGTGTCGGCATCGATGAAGTCGGTGATGCCATGTACGAGCGCATGTTTCAGCCGTTCTTCCACGGCGCCATCACGCCACGCAGCTTGTTGTGCGACGACTTCCGCGGACGGCACGCCTTTGTAGCGTTCCGCGAAGACCACCATGCGTTCGGTGGCGTCGGTGCGCCGGGCAAGCAGCACATCCTCGACATGCTCGAGCAGATCCTTCGGGATATCGTCGTACACACCGATCTGGCCAGCGTTCACGATACCCATATCGAGGCCGGCCTTGATGGCGTGGTAGAGGAAGGCGGTGTGGATCGCCTCGCGCACAGGTTCATTACCCCGGAAGCTGAAGCTCACATTGCTCACACCACCACTGGTGAGCGCACCCGGTAGATGTTTCTTGATCCAGGCAACAGCACGGATGTAATCGACCGCGTAATGGTCGTGTTCGCTCATGCCCGTGGCCACCGTAAGGATGTTCGGGTCGATGATGATGTCGTGCGGTGCGAAGCGCGCTTGTTCGATCAGCAAGCGGTAGGCGCGTTCGGCGATAGCGATGCGCCGTTCGAAGTTGTCGGCCTGGCCCTGCTCATCGAAGCACATGACAACTGCTGCTGCACCCAAGCGTTTCACGATCCGCGCCTGCCGCAGGAACTCCTTCTCCCCTTCCTTCAGGCTGATGCTGTTGGCGATGCCCTTGCCCTGCAAGCATTTCAAGCCCGCCTCGATCACGCTGAATTTGCTGCTGTCCACCATCACCGGCACCCGCGCGATGTCGGGCTCGGCGGCGATGAGGTTGAGCAGTTTGCGCATGGCCGCCACCCCATCGATGAGGCCTTCGTCCATGTTCACGTCGATCACTTGGGCGCCGCTCTCCACCTGCTGGCGTGCTACGGAAACCGCCTCGTCGTACTTGCCGTCCTTGATCAGCTTGCGGAACGCTGCGCTACCGGTAACGTTGGTGCGCTCACCGATGTTGACGAAGTTGCTGCCCGCGAAAATGCGTAGCGGCTCGAGCCCGCTATAGGTCGGAATGCTCATGCAACAACGGACAGCTTTCGGGGTGCATGCTTCGCTGCTTCCCTGGCCAGCGCGGCAATGTGGTCGGGGGTTGTGCCGCAACAGCCACCGACGATGTTCACCAATCCGTCGCGCATGAACTCACCGACCAACCGTGCGGTCATTTCCGGTGTCTCGTCGTACTCGCCGAATTGGTTCGGAAGTCCGGCGTTCGGGTACACACTGGTGAGGCAGCTCGCGTTCTCGGAAAGCACCTGCAAATAGGGGCGCATCTGCGCGGCACCAAGTGCGCAATTCAATCCGATGCTGAACAATTCCACGTGCCCCATGCTGATCATGAACGCATCGATGGTCTGTCCGCTGAGTGTGCGTCCGCTGGCATCGGTGATGGTAACGCTGCACATGAGCGGCACACGGCTGCCGCGCCTGTCGAAGACTTCTTCAATGGCATAGAATGCCGCCTTGGCGTTGAGCGTATCGAAAATGGTTTCCACCAGCAGCAGGTCCACGCCACCATCGAGCAACGCTTCCACTTGTTCGGCATAGGCGGCAACCAGGTCATCGAAATGCACTGCCCGGAAACCCGGGTCGTTCACATCGGGCGAGAGCGAAGCGGTCTTGTTCGTAGGCCCGAGAGCACCGGCCACGAAACGCGGTTTCGATGGGTCCTTCTTCGTAAAGGCATCGCAGGCCTCGCGGGCCAACGCTGCGGATCGGAGGTTCATCTCGCGCACCAAGTGCTCGCACTTGTGCTCCCCTTGCGCAATGCTGGTGGCGCTGAACGTATTGGTCTCAACGATGTCGGCACCCGCTTCCAAGTATTGCTCGTGGATCAGCTTGATGGCTTCAGGCCGCGACAATGAGAGCAGCTCGTTGTCGCCCTTCAGCAGGATGTCGTGCTGCTCCATCCCCTTCGGATGGAAGTCCTCTTCCGTGAGTCCAAGCCGCTGGATCATGGTGCCCATGGCACCGTCCAGGACCAGGATGCGTTCGCCCGCCAGCTTCTCGAGAGTGTTCATTGCTTTCCGCTTTTCGATCGGTCCGTCCGGCTCAACTTACCGAGCAGGATAAGGTGCCAGTGCAACGCCCACGAATGCGTGCAGTGCTGATACCTGATCGCAGCTCATCTGTTCCCGACACGTCGGGATGGAATTGGCACCTGTCCCGACGTGAGTCGGGATGGTTGTCAAGGCTTCATCGGGCCATTATCCCTCAGCCTTTCTTGATAAGCGTTACCGGAAAGAACGTGGCCAAATGTAACGCGGCACTGCATGTCCGGCTCCGGTGACTGCAAAGGGCGGCCCGTTGATAACCGCACTGCTGCCCGGAACGCACCGGAAAACCCACGGATACCTTCGCCCCGTGCAGAACGAATTGCTCCCATTACTGGACGCCGCCATCGAGGCATCCTTCGCCGCTGGCCGCGAGATACTGGCCGTGTACGGAACCGATTTCACCGCCGAGCAGAAGGCCGACAAGAGCCCGCTGACCGAGGCTGACAAGAAGGCCCATAAGGCCATTGCAGCCATCCTGGACCGCACCGGTCTTCCGACGGTGAGCGAGGAAGGTCGCACCTTGCCAGCAGCTGAACGCCAGGCATGGAACCGTTACTGGTTGGTGGACCCGCTCGATGGCACCAAGGAGTTCATCAAGCGCAACGGGGAGTTCACGGTGAACATCGCGTTGATCCATGGCGGTGCACCCATTGGCGGCGCGCTGTACGTACCGGTGAAGGACACGTTGTATTTCGCCTGGCATGGTGGAGGCGCCTACCGCATCCAGCAGGCAAAAACCTTCGCTGGAAAGTCGGCGTATGAACTCGCCGCCCTTGCGGAACGCTTACCCGTGCAAACCGAACGAGAGACCTTCACCATCGTTGCCAGCCGCAGCCACAGCACTCCGGAAACGGAGGCGTTCGTTTCGGAAAAGGAAGCCCAGCACGGAAAGGTGCAGCTCACCAGCATCGGCAGTGCGCTGAAGATCTGCCTGGTTGCAGAAGGTGCTGCTGATGTGTACCCGCGCTACGCCCCCACGATGGAGTGGGACACCGCTGCAGGTCACGCGATCGCCTTGGAGGCCGGCCGGGACATCACCGATGTGAGCACTGGCAAGAGCATGCGTTACAACAAGAACGAACTGGTGAACAACTGGTTCATCGTCCAATAGAATAGAAGGGCGATGTACGCATCGCCCCAACAACCCCTCAAATGGCGAAGAAGAAGACGAAGGCCGAGGCTGGCAAGAAGCGCAAAGTCGCACTGATCACGGGTGTCACGGGTCAGGATGGCGCATACCTGAGCGAGCTGTTGCTTGATAAGGGCTATGAAGTGCATGGGGTGAAGCGCCGCAGTTCGTTGTTCAACACGGACCGCATCGATCACCTGTACCACGACATGCACGAGAAGGGCCGGCCGTTCCACCTGCACTACGGGGACCTCACGGACAGTGTCAATTGCCTGCGGTTGGTGAAGGAGATCCAGCCGGACGAGATCTACAACCTGGCCGCCATGAGCCACGTTGCGGTGAGCTTCGAAATGCCCGAATACACGGCCAACGCTGATGGGATCGGCACGCTCCGCTTCCTGGAAGCGATCCGCATCCTGGGTCTTGAAAAGAAAACCCGCTTTTACCAGGCCAGCACCAGCGAATTGTACGGCGGTGTGTTGCCGCGCGCGCAGAACGAGGAAACCCCGTTCTATCCGAAGAGCCCTTATGGTGTGGCCAAGCTGTACGGCTTCTGGATCACCAAGAACTACCGTGAGAGCTACGGCATCTTCGCATGCAACGGCATCCTTTTCAACCACGAGAGCCCGCTGCGTGGCGAGACGTTCGTGACCCGCAAGATCACCCGTGCAGTGGCCAAGATCAAGCTGGGGTTACAGGACACGCTCTATCTGGGCAACATCGACGCGAAGCGCGATTGGGGCCACGCGAAGGACTACGTGGAAGGCATGTGGCGCATGTTGCAAGCCAAGAAACCGGATGATTTCGTGCTCGCAACTGGCAAGACCTACACCGTGCGGCATTTCATCGACCTCGCCTTCGCCGAAGTCGGTGTGAAGCTGGAGTGGAAAGGCAAGGGAGCGAACGAAAAGGGATTCGATCGGAAGTCCGGGAAACTCCGGGTGGCCATTGACAAACGTTACTATCGCCCGGCGGAAGTGGATCACTTGGAAGGCGACCCCAGCAAGGCCAAGCGCGTGCTCGGTTGGAAACACAAGTACGACCTGAAGGCTTTGGTGAAGGAAATGGTGGCCTGCGACGTGGACCTCTTCAAGCGCGACGTGTACCTGAAACAGGGCGGGCACAAGATCCTGCATGAGCAGGAGTAAGGAAGGACGATGCATGCATCGTCCCAGACCATGAACACAACGGACAAGATCTACATCGCAGGCCACCGCGGCATGGTGGGCAGCGCCATCGTGCGCCGGCTTGGGAAGGACGGCTTCAACAACATCGTTACACGCACGAGCAAGGACCTGGACCTGAAAGAACAACAGGCCGTGCGCGATTTCTTCGCCAGGGAGAAGCCGGACGTTGTGGTGCTGGCCGCCGCCAAAGTCGGTGGCATCCATGCCAACAATGTGTACCGCGCGCAGTTCCTGTATGAGAACCTGATGATCCAGAACAACGTGATACACGGCGCTTACGAAAGCGGCGTGGCGAAGCTGTTGTTCCTCGGCTCGTCGTGCATCTACCCGAAGATGGCACCGCAGCCCTTGAAGGAGGAGAGCCTGCTCACAGGCCTGCTGGAGCAGACCAACGAACCGTACGCGATCGCCAAGATCGCGGGCATCAAGATGGCTGAGAGCTATCGTCGGCAGTATGGCGTGAACTACATCAGTGCCATGCCCACCAACCTGTACGGGCCCAACGACAACTACGACCTCAACAACAGCCACGTGCTGCCGGCACTCATCCGCAAATTCCACACGGCCAAAGTCACGAGCGCACCGAGTGTGGAAGTGTGGGGAACGGGATCACCCATGCGCGAATTCCTCCATGTGGACGACCTCGCCGATGCCTGTTTCTTCCTCCTGCAGAACTACAACGACGAGATGTTCGTGAACATCGGCACCGGCGAGGACCTCACCATCAAGGCACTGGCGGAGATGATCAAGGACATCGTGGGCTACACCGGCGAACTGAAATGGAACACCGAGAAGCCCGATGGCACACCGCGGAAACTGATGGACGTTTCGCGCCTCCACAACATGGGGTGGAAGCATCGCATCGGTCTGCGCGAAGGCATCACAAGCGTCTACACCGACTTCGTCAAGGGCGAGCTGGCCAAGGCCTGATCTTCAGAACGTCAGTCGACCGGACCCCACACCGGTCTGGGTCGGGCCATCTTTCCACCGCCCTCAAAATACCCTGAACTGGGTATTTCAGGAGCCGTACGGTAAGCCCACATTTGACCCAGCGGTGATCCACTGACCGGATACCGCCACGAACATGGCAAGCACGAACATTCTCTTGGTGGACGACCAAGGCATCATTCTCGATGGCCTCGAGGCCATGCTGACACAGTACGATGACCTGGTGATCTGCGGGCGGGCGACCAATGGGCGCATGGCGGTGGAGATGACCAGGAACCTGAACCCCGATGTGGTGCTCATGGACATCAACATGCCCGAAATGGACGGGATCGAAGCCACGCGCACGATCCTCAAGCACCGGCCTTCCACACATGTGCTCATCCTGAGCATGTACAACAACGTGGAATTCATCCACGAATTGATGGACGCGGGTGCGTGCGGCTATGTCCTGAAGAACACGGACCGTACCGAGCTGTACAATGCGATCCAACTGGCCACCAGTGGAAGGCGCTACCTGGCGCCCGGTGTACAGGCCACGCTCGATGCGGACCAGCGCCCGCTGGCCAAGGTGCGCGAGGGTTTCGCATACGCCGCACTGACCAAGCGGGAGAAGGAAGTGGTGAAGTTGATAATGGCCGAACTGACCGCACAGCAGATCGCCGACCGTCTTTTCCTCAGTAAGGACACCGTGGATACGCACCGCAAGAACATCTTCAGCAAATTGGACATCCACACCACCGCCGGCATCGTGAAGTATGCGATGGAGCGGGGATGGGGTGAACTGAACTGACCCTCCGATACCCGGAATCCATGAGCTACTCCATCGAACTGATGTGTGACACGACCAAGAAGAACCGCCCCAATGTGGTCGTGCGTGGCGACGGGGCTTACCGGCCTGCAACCACCATGGCCATCATTGCCGATGTCGACTTGGTGATATTGCCGTTCATTGAAGGCATCGGAAAGTCGCAATGCACTCAATTGTTCGAACTGGACCTGAACCCGACAGAGCCGAAACTGTTCCGCTTCGTGGTGCAAACAGTGGATGGCCATCCGCTCGGCCCGCAGGTGGAGGCGCTGATCGAGCCCCGGTCCGAAGTCCTTACTTGGGGTACCAACGGAGGCGCGATCGCTTGAACAGGAGTTGCCTATAACCCTTCCCCAAACCAAAGACCATGGCATACAAGATCAACCAACCACCTCATCCGGACAACGGCAAATTCTATGAGGTGATCGTGGAAGGCGATGTCGAATACGTCAAGGATGGGGACGATGCCGTTTATGTTGACAAGGGCAAGTACGTGCTGCCCTACAAGAAAGCGGATGCCAGCAACACGCAAACGATCAATGTCTTCACCCTTCCCTATCGCTGCGTTGCCAGTGCATCGGAGATCGAGGTGGAACTCACGGCACAAGCGGGATCGATCACCCTCGGTGGACCGAAGAAAATGAAGGTGCACGATGCGACCTGAGGTTTCCCGGCCACCCATGCTTGCGATCCCGGGATAGTAAGCGCACCCTCCAGCACGACAGGTCATGCCGATCAGAAGCCCGATCGCACTGGTCCGCATCGGGCCATTGCTGATCCTCCTGTTGTTCGGAACAGGGGAGGCGGTTCATGCGGCCGATCTCTTGCGCGTCCATCGGCGGTTCATCGATCTGGGTGTCCGCGACGATAGCCCATCGCAATCCCGGTTGATCGATAGCCTCCTTGCCGATCCGCACATCGATGACAACGGGCGGACCTTGACGGCTATCCTCAAGGCAAGGATGGCCCTTGTCAGGGGCTTCGCCGATGAAGCGGAGGCCCTGCTGCGGCCCTTGGTGATCCGTGAGGGGACGGACCCGGTGTTGTTGTATGCACACGCCGAAACCGCCAGCAACATCCACAAGGGCAAACGCGCCTGGCTGGAAGCCATGGCCGAGGCGGATCGCGCCATGCATCTGGCCGAAGCCTACAAGATGGACCGGGAACAGGTGGACATGCTCATGCTGCGGGCGTCCATTGAACGCGGCAAGAGCGACTATTCAGCCGCGCTCGACCTGGCCATGACAGCGGAGAAGAAAGCGGAAGCACTGGGCTACATGGCTGGCTTGAGCAAGGCCCTGGTCATGCGAGGGAACATCTACTACGATCGGAACCAGCCCGATATGGCCAAGGTGTATTACCGCCGGTGTTTCCAACTGGCCATCGCCAGTGGCTTCAAACAACACGTGAAATTGTGCATCGGCAACCTGGCCGGGGCGATCCAACAGGATCCCGACAGTTCGGAAGCGGCCATCCTCGTTTACGAACAAGCCATCGGCTATGCTCAACGCACCGGCGATCAGGACCTCGAAGCCGATTGGCGAGCGAACATGGGAAGTGTCCTGGCCGATGCGGGCAAATTCGATCGGGCCAGGACCGAGATCGGTAGAGCCTTGACCTTCTACGAAAGCCGGAACGATACCGTCAACCAGTTGGATGCGCTCTACTACTTGGCGGATGTTTACGGTTCATCGGGGAAGATCGACACGGCACTGGCGCTGGCGGAGCGCTGCCTGGCCTTGAGCAAGGCAGTGCCGGTGCTGCCCAGGATCGTGGATTCCGAATGGTTGATCTGCCAGCTGCTGACCGCATCGGACAGCCCAATGCTGAAAGGGCATCTGGCGGAATACAAACGCATGCGCGACAGCTTGGAGATCAACATCGCCAACGAAATGCTGTACGAGAAGGAGGTGCAGTTCGATACCGAGAAGAAGGAGATCCTGCTGTCAAAAACCGAGCTCGAACGGGATGCGGAGATCGCAGTACGAAAACGGCGCGAGATCCAGCGGAATGCGGTGATCGCTGTTTCGGTGCTCCTCATCCTGCTCTCCTTCATCCTGAACCGCAACCTGCGCCATCGTAAGCGCCTGGCGAAAAAGGAACGCGAGCTGTACGAGCAACAAATGGGTGATGTGATGCGGCAGAGCGAGATCCGATCGCTCGATTCATTGATGCAAGGCCAGGAGATGGAACGCAAGCGTGTGGCCAAGGACCTGCACGACCGACTGGGCAGCATGTTGAGCGCGATCAAATTGCAATTCAGTGCACTGGAGAGCAAAGTGGAGAAGGTGCGCGAAGAGAACAGGGAGCAGTACGATCACGTGTTCTCCATGCTCGACGATGCCGTGGGCGAGGTGCGCCGCATCAGCCACGATATGCTGAAGAGTTCATTGGCCCAGTTCGGGTTGGCCGGGGCATTGGACGATCTGCGCCAGGCACTTTCCGCCCCCGGTAAACTGGAGGTGGAAATGAGTTTGTTCGGGCTGGAGCAGCGACTGGAACAGAAGATCGAGATCGCCGTGTTCCGCATGGTGCAGGAGTGTGTCGGCAACGCCTTGAAACATGCGAAGGCCACCGCTATCAGCATCGAAGTGACGCGGTCCACGGCCATGCTCAATGTGATCGTTGAGGACAATGGCAAGGGCTTCGACACCGGCAAGGTGAACGAGGGTATGGGCCTGGGTAACCTGCGCCAGCGCGCGGCCGAGGTGGGCGGCGCCGTACAGTTCGATTCGCGGCCCGGGCGCGGCACCATCATTACCATCGACGTTCCGCTGGGTTGAACACGTTCCGGTTGCGGCCAACGGATGCCGCTACCTTCGGCACCCTTCTCCGGGAACCATGTCGGGCCGCTTCTTCAACGCACTCCTTCTTGCGCTGTGCGCGTCGTGTGTTACTGCCCAACAGAACGATGTCCCATTGAACCGCGACATCTACCTGGATCTGGACCGCAACCACGCCTGCCGGTCCAGCACCGTCCATACCGGGCTTCGGCCCATGATCGAGAGCCGTGTGGACCTGAAGAACGTGATGGGCCACCGACCCGACAGCAGCCGGCACTACTATGTGCTTACCAAGGTGCTGTTCAAAACGCATTTGGTGGATGTACGCAAGAAGGGCTTCCATGTGATGGCGGATGGTGTCTTCAATTTCGAACTCGGCCAGGACTTCCGTGATCCCAGCCAGTTCGCCGACACCACGCGCTTCTACGTGAACAGCCGCGGCTACCGGTTCGCCGTGGATATCGGCCCGCGCGTTTCATTCAACACCACGTTCTACGAGACGCAGGCCATTTACCCGCAGTACCTCTACCAGTTCGTGAAAACATACGGTGTGGTACCGGGCCAGGGCCGGATCAAAACAGTTGACCAGCGCGGCTACGATTTCAGCTGGGCGGGCGGTAACGTGAGCTGGTCGCCCCGGCATTTCGTGAACGTGCAGTTCGGTCACGGCAAACACTTCGTGGGCAATGGGTATCGCAGTGTGCTGCTCAGCGACAACGCGTTCAATTATCCGTTCCTGAAAATGAGCTGGCTACTATGGAAGGGCCGCATCCAGTATTCCACCATTTACGCCAAGCTGCAGATGGCCGGTGAGGAGAACCGCCTCAACACGGGCGAATCAAGCGAGAACATCTTCCGCTGGAAGCGCGCCACGTTCAACCACCTGAGCATCAACCTCGGCCCCGCCCAAGTAGGCCTGTTCGAAAGCACGCACTGGAAAACCGTGGAGCAAGGCGGCACACGCGACTTCAACGGCATGCAACTGAACCCGGTGATCGGCCTCAACACCGCTGCCTACGGTTTCGATGGCGACAATGTGAACAGCTTGTTCGGCATGGACCTGAAGGTGACGCTCACCGATAAGCTCTTCGTTTACGGCCAGGTCGCGCTGGACGATCCAACACAGGACAAGATGGCCTGGCAAGCCGGCCTCCGCCTCTTCGACATCTTCCGGCAGGACCTGCACTTACTGTTGGAATACAACAGCGCCAACGCCTTCACCTATGCTACATCGAGCCCGAACATGGGCCACGTGCATTACAACCAACCGATGGCCCATCCCTTGGGCGCCAACTTCACCGAAGCCATCGCCATCCTCGACTATCGGAGGAAGCGATGGTCCTTCACCGGCAAGGTGAACGTGGCGCAAGTGATCCTGCAGGATACCCTGGGCACGGACTTCGGCAATGATCCCTTGATCGAGGATCACGATATATCCGTGGATGCGGCCGCGATCCATCGCCAACTCACGCACTTGGACCTCAATGTGGCGTGGCTGATGAACCAGAACAGCAACATGCGCATCGTGCTCGGTTGGTATGGCCGCGATCTGGGCCTCGCAGCCGACCACCTCAACAGCAGCTATCTGTACGTTGCCTTCCGTACGGGCCTGTTCAACCGCTATTACGACATTTGAAAGAAGCCAGCACCGTGGGCCACGGGTACACCATATTCTTCGGATTCCTCACTGCGCTGGTGGTGGTACTCTTCACCATGCCCAGCCTGATCAAGGTGGCGCGTCTCAAGCATTTGGTCGATGAGCCCGGCGATGCACGCAAACTCCACCGCCGCAGTGTGCCTACGATCGGCGGCATCATCATTTTCGCCGCTATCATTTTCTCCTTCGCCCTCTGGTTCCCGGGCTCCGGGCAGTTGAAGGTGCCCGACCTGGGTTATAAGGCGCTGTACGGTGCCATGGGTTTGTACTACAAGCAGTTCAAGTTCATCATCGCGGCCATGGTGCTGCTGTTCTTCATCGGGGTGAAGGACGACCTGGTCGGCTTCAGCCCGGTGAAGAAACTGGTGGGCCATATCGTGGTGGGGTATATCCTGGTGGTGATGGCGGGCATCCGGATCAACAGCATGCACGGCACCTTCGGCGTGTACGAACTGGGGCAGGAATGGAGCATCGCGTTCAGCTTCTTCGTGTACATCGTGCTGGTGAACGCCATCAACCTCATTGATGGTGTCGATGGTCTTGCAGCGGGCATCGGTACGATCTGCGCAGGTGCCTTCGGTTGTTGGTTCTACCTGGCCGGGGATATCCCATTGGCTTTGCTCAGCGCTGTGCTTGCCGGTGCCCTCATCGGCTTCATCGTGTTCAACTTCCATCCTGCGCGGGTCTTCATGGGCGATAGTGGATCGCTCATCATCGGGGCCATCCTCAGTGTGCTGGCCATGGACCTTGTGGACCACGACATCAGACGCCTACCGCCATGGCTGGCCCGCGTACCCACGCCCTTGTTCACCATGGCCGTACTGGCGTATCCGCTGGTGGACACCTTCCGTGTCTTCATCAGTCGTGCCGCCCGTGGTGTAAGCCCCTTTGCGGCCGACAGGAACCACATCCACCACCGATTGATGGCCCACGGCCTTGGGCATCGGGGCACCACGGCCGTGCTGTACACCTTCGCGGTCATGATCATTCTGATCAGCCTTCTCACACGCGACATTGCCCCCACCAAGGGATTGCTGTTGCTCGGATCCACGGCTTTCTTCGTGGCGCTCCTGCCCTTCATCATTCCAGTGCGCCAGGGCAAGTGATGCATTCCGCGCTCCGTCTTCCGCTGTCGCTTCTTGGCTGTCCGTTGTCCGTTGTTGCCGTGTTGGCGCAAGCGACCACCCTGCCGCTGAGCCGGGACATCGAAGCACCGTGGGCAGCGCAGGCGCACGCGCTCGGCAGCGACATGCACACGGCCGTGCGGCCATATGTGATCCGCGACCTGCGCATGTTGCCTGGTGGCGACACGTTGCAAGGAACAGCCGCCCTTGAACTGCTGGAACATTGGGGCAGTAATGCCTTCGATAGTGTTGGGGCCGGCCTTCGCTGGAGGGGCGGCCCCTTATTGGACGCGATGGCCGGCATGGATGCGGGAAGTTCTTCGGCCTTCACGTGGCGCGCCGGCGCGGGTGGATGGTTGGAAGCCGACGCAGGTAAGCGCTGGAGCTTTCACCTGGACGGTCAAGCATGGAGCGAGAATTGGTGCGACTATCTGGACACGCTGGTGGAGTCGCAACAGGTTTCGTTGGGTGAGGGTTACGCTTACGGGGATGAAGAAGCACGGACCCACTACGATTGGAACGGTTGGGTGAGTTTCATACCGGATGATGCGTTCATGCTCACGGTGGGGCACGGCAAGAACTTCTTCGGCGAAGGACACCGTTCGTTGTTCTTGAGCGATAACGCCGGGAGCTATCCCTTCTTCCGGATCAACACGGAGTTCTGGCAAGTGAAGTACACCAATCTCTTTACCGTCCTCGATGATGTCCGCGGTGCGCATGGATCACCTTCCTCCTACGACCGCAAGTTCGCGAGCTTCCATTACCTCAGCTGGAACGCATTGAAGCGCGTGAACGTGGCCGTATTCGAAGGCGTGGTTTGGCAGGGGGCCGACAAGCAGTTCCCGCGGGGCTTCGACATCAACTACCTGAACCCGGTGATCTTCTATCGTCCGGTGGAATACAGCCAGGGTTCGGGCGACAATGCGCTGCTCGGCTTCGCCATCAACTACAAGCCCGGCAAGAAGAGCCTCCTTTACTCGCAATTGATGCTCGATGAGTTCCTGCTTGACAACGTGCGGGCCGGACGTGGCTGGTTCGGCAACAAACAGGCGTTCCAACTCGGTCTTGTGGCGTATGAAGCCTTTAAGTTGAAGACCTTGATGCTGCGCTTCGAATTCAACTACGTGCGGCCGTTCATATACACCCATAGCGACACGCGGCAGAACTACGCGCACGCGGGGCAGCCGCTCGCCCACCCTTACGGCAGCAACTTCTGGGAAGCACTGGTGCACGCCGAATGGCGGAAGCAGCGTTGGATGGTGAGCGCACACCTGAGTTTCGCCACGCTCGGGCAGGATACCGGTGTCTACAGTTGGGGCAGCAACATTTTCCGGCCCGAAGCCGATCGTCCGTTGCGCGATGACGTGCGACCGGAGGAATACGGCTTCTACCTGGCCGACCCTGTGGAGACCACTCTTTTCTATGCTGAACTCACCGGTGCGTGGACGATCGATCCGCGCAGCGGCCTCCGCGCTGAGGTGTCCTACACTCTTCGTTCACGCCAACCATATGGCAGTGCCAACGAACTCACCAACTGGTTCCAGTTGGGCATCAGCGCCAACCTGCGGCAGCGCTACCGCGACCAGGAAGTGAGGTATGTCTTGGATTGAATGTCATGGCAAGCCCGGACCATGACAGGACCACCGCAATCTTGGTTCGACGGGCTCACCATGACAGAGAAGTGCGCTCACCGCAACAACCGCAGTTCGCGGGATCGGTTTTCTTCCGTGGAAAACCATTCTGAGCGCCACATGCCTTCAACGGATATTTTCGCCGCGCTTTGGAACGGACCCGTACCGTAGTTGCCACCATCCCCTTCGCCGTCAAGGTGCGGGAGGTGGCAGCGTTGTTCAAGCTGCGCCTGGCTTCGCTGGTGGTGGTGAGCGCTGCGCTGGGTTACCTCATGGGTGTGCCCGCAGGCGCTTTCTCTTGGGCCGATATCCTGCTGCTGTCCGTGGCCGGCTTCCTGGTAACCGGCTCCAGCAACGCGCTTAACCAAGTGATCGAGCAGGAGCAGGATGCCTTGATGAGCCGTACCAATGAGCGCCCCTTGGTGCGCGGCACATTGAGTGCTCGTGAGGCGATCATCATTGCGGTGCTTGCCGGGGTGATCGGCGTGACCACGCTCTGGGCCGTCTTCGGACCGCTGAGCGGGATCCTTGGGCTGCTGGCCTTGTTCATGTATGCAGCCTTGTACACGCCCCTGAAGCGCTACAGCCCTTGGGCGGTGTTCGTGGGTGCCTTGCCCGGGGCCATTCCGCCGATGCTCGGTTTCGTTGCGGCGCAAGGGCACTTCGGCTTGGGACCTGGCCTGCAGTTCCTGGTGCAGTTCGTCTGGCAGTTCCCGCACTTCTGGGCCATCGCCTGGGTGCTCGATGAGGATTACGCCAAGGCGGGCTTCCGTCTGCTGCCCTCCTCGGGTGGTCGCGATACGCGCACCGCCGCTTGGATCCTCTTCAGTGCCCTGCTCGTGGTGCCGGCAGGCATGCTGCCGTGGTTCTTCGGCTTCAGCGGTATGGCCAGTCTACTGGTGGCCCTGTCCGCTGGCTTGCTTATGGTGTTACCGGCGATCAAGCTCTTCCGCAGCCATGACCGTAAGGATGCCCGCCGCCTGATGTTCGCCAGCTTCCTGCACCTGCCGTTGGTGCAACTGGCCTACGTGCTCGACCGCATATGATCCCCACCGATACCGCCGCCGAGGACCTGGCAATGCGCCATGGCGCCCGCCGGTTGCTGGTGAAGTTGCTCTGCTTTGCGATAGTGATGCTGTTCGCGGGGCTCACCAGTGCCTATATCGTGAGCAGCGGAAGCGGCTATTGGGTGTGGTTGCGCCTGCCGCAGGCCTTCCTCCTCAGCACCATTGCCATTGTGCTCAGCAGCGCGGTGCTGCAAGCCGCCTATGTGCTCACCAAGCGCGCGAAGGGCAAACAAGCAGCGGTGCTGACCGCGATCACACTTTGTCTGGGGATCGCCTTCAGCGTGCTGCAGTACAAAGGGTTCCAGGATCTCTACGCCCGCGGCAATTCCCTGGCGGGCGATGGTGGCATCCTGAACATCAAAGGCACATACGGGGTGGACTATGCCATGAGCCGGAAAGGCGTGCCCTTGGTACTGGAGAACGGCAATTACTACCTGGGGACCGACACGGGCCGGAAAACCATCCTGAACGCGGAGATCGAGGAGATGTGGAACGGCAACAGCAGCTACCTGTACATGCTTACCCTGCTGCACTTGGCGCATTTGGCGCTGGGGCTGATCGCACTTGGGGTGATGGTGGTGAGGGGCTTCCTGCTGCGCTACACTGCTATGGAACATATCGGTCATTGGAGCGGTACGGTGTACTGGCATTTCCTCGGTGGGCTGTGGGTATTCCTCTTTCTGTTCTTGACCTTCGTTCATTAACATTGCCGCCGCAATCCCAGAAGCATGTCAGGAGAAGCATCGAAGGCGATACCGAACGAGGTCCTTTGGAACGGCGGCCGTAGCCCTTTCAGCGTCAGCTACGGGAAGCTGATGATGTGGTTCTTCCTGGTGAGCGACGCGCTCAGCTTCACAGGGCTCTTGGTGGGTTATGGCTTCGTGCGGCACAGCCTGCCGGTGGGCGATGTGTGGCCCATGGGGGAAACGGTGTTCCGGGCGTTGCCGTTCACCAACGGTAGTTTCCCATTGATGTACGTGGCCTTCATGACGGCCCTCCTGATCTTCAGCTCGGTTACCATGGTGTTGTCCGTGGAGGCAGGCCACCGCATGGACAAGAAGAACGTGGTGTTCTGGCTGTTCCTCACGGTGCTGGGGGGGGCTGGTTTCGTTGGCTCGCAGGCTTGGGAGTGGAGCCACTTCCAGCATGGCAGCGGCGGCTATATCACCACGAGCGAAGGCAACAAGTACTGGGTGCATAATGACACGCACGACACCCACGATCCGACACATGCACCGGGCTTCCACCTGGTGAAGGCGGATGGCACCGGCTACCTGCACGGCACGGAGGAACTGGAGGGCGAGGAAGCTCTGGCCGAGTGGAACAAGCAGATCAACTATGTGGCCGGAGCACCTTTCCCATGGAGCAGCACGGGCATGGTGAACAACGAGTACGGCCCTGCGCAGTACGCCAACTTCTTCTACTTCATCACCGGCTTCCACGGTTTCCACGTAGCGAGTGGTGTGGTGATCAACTTCATTATCCTCATGGGTGTGATGCGTGGGGTGTACCACCGTCGCGGCCACTACGAAATGGTGGAGAAGGCCGGGCTCTACTGGCACTTCGTGGATCTGGTGTGGGTGTTCGTTTTCACCTTCTTCTACCTCGTTTGACCGACCGCAACTGAACCGACATGGAACGAGACGATGTGATCGAGTACAGCCTCGACGGACACCACAACGAGGAGCAAGGCAAGAAGATCCGCCGCACGATCTGGATGGTCACCCTGTTGCTGGCCGTGGTCACTACCATCGAGGTGGTGCTGGGCGCTTACTGGCGCAATTTCTTCCCCGTTGAAACCCATGCAACCGCATGGCAGTGGGTAAAGTGGGGCTTTGTGGTGCTCACCTTGGTGAAAGCCACCTATATCGTGATGACATTCATGCACCTCGGCGACGAGCGGCGCAACGTGCGGGCCATGATCCTGATGCCGTACGGCCTGTTCGTGCTGTACCTGATCTGGATCGCACTCGGCGAGAGCAACTACATCGAGCGCGCCCTGAATTTGTTCCTGTAGATCTTGGAACCTGCCTCCCCCCTGCGCAAATGGTTGTTGCTGGGTGGCGTGTTCATCCTGTTACCCATCATCTATTACCTCGTTGGCACGGGCAAGAGCCATTTCCGCGAGTTGCCCATCATCGGCCCACGCGAGGCACTGCCCAACGGCGATACGCTGTACCATGAAGTGCCACCCTTCTCCTTCACCGGCATCGATGGCAAGCCCGTGACGGACAAAACCCTGGAGGGCAAGATCCTGATCGTGGATTTCTTCTTCACGCAATGCCAGAGCATCTGTCCGCGCATGAGCGCGCACATGCGCGAACTATTGCACCTATCCCTGACCACCGTTGATGGGTACGACGAGATCGTGTTCCTGAGCCATACGGTGGATCCGGAACACGACACACCCGAAGTGCTGGCCAAGTACGCGTACGAATACAGCGCTGATACCGCCCGTTGGAAATTCGTAACGGGAAGCAAGGAAGCGCTCTATACCCAAGGCAGCGAGGGCTACTTCCTGGCCGCGAAGGAGGATGTACTTGCTCCCGGAGGCTTCCTGCACAGCGAAAAATTCGTCCTGGTCGACAAGCGCCACCACATCCGTGGTTTTTACGACGGAACGGATCCCGCGAGCATGAAGGAACTGGTGACCGACGCCAAGATGCTGGTGGGCGAAGAGCATAAACGGGAGCGGGAAGCAGAGCAGTAACGTCCCGCCCTGCCCCTCCTTCGGAGAGTCCATCAAGGGACCATTGAAGAGCAGAAAATGGAAACAGCGAAGGCGAACAATGGCTGGTTGATCTGGACGGTGAGCGCCGTGCTGCTGGGCGTGGTGGCCTTCCTGTACTTCGGTCCGAACCTCTTTGCGCTCGGGTTGCAGCGCGGCACGCTGCCTGCGATCAACGGAGTCATCAATGCGCTGACCACCATCGTGCTCATCACCGCCTGGCGGGCCATCATGGCCAAGCAGGTGCAGCGGCACAAGAGGTTGATGCTCACGGCCGTGGGGCTCAGCGCGGCGTTCCTGGTGCTGTACGTCCTTCAGCACGCCAGTAATTTCGAAAGCCCGACGTACGGCGGACCGGTGCGTGGCCTGTATCTGTTCATCCTCCTCACACACATCGTGCTGGCGGCGGTGATCGTGCCTCTGGTGCTGATCACATTGAACCGGGCTTTGGGCCAACGGTTCGACAAGCACCGGAAGATCGCCAAGGTGACCCTGCCCCTATGGCTTTATGTGAGCATCACCGGGGTCGTGGTCTACCTGATGATGGCGCCTTACTACTGACGCTACTTTCGCACCG